>DAOWET010000156.1 GCA_030638335.1 Nitrospirota bacterium | reverse complement strand
TTGCGGGCAGGACCGACATGTCTATGGTCCGCCGCGTCTGCATGCAATAGCGGCTGGATGCACTGCATCTGCTTCAAAAATGAGCATTCGAAGTAACAGACTACTCCTTCATGCTCCTTTTCAAACCATCTACAGCACCCCAACCACTATTGAAGTTGATAAGCTAAAGTACACCTTCGGGTCGCGCGCCTAGTATCCGCAGCACTCCAAAGCTTTTTTAAGTTGCGAGCGTGGTTTATTGCTGGCGCGTCTTATGAACACTCGAAGTACGTTATAAAAAGTGCCCGTGGCACCCTTCGCACTGCCTTCCTTGCCTCTACAGCAAATCAGCCACGCTTGTTTGTCATCTCCCGTTTAATCAACACAATATTCTTGCGCCTCCCCGCATTTTTTGTTGACTGGAGAAACGTAATGTATACTAATCTTAAGTCCCAACAACAGGAGGCATGGATGGAGATAAAGGTAGAAAAGCCCACCGAGGATTTCATAGAGAACAGGAAGATTCGCTCATGGCCCATATGGGAGAAGGAAGTCTCGAAGTTCGACTGGCACTATGATTCCACAGAAGAGTGCCTTGTGCTTGAGGGCCATGTGATAGTGGAGACGCCTGATGGCAAGAAGGTGGAGTTTGGAGCGGGCGACTTCGTCACCTTCCCGCAGGGGCTCTCGTGTGTATGGGAAATAAAAGAACCCATCCGCAAGCACTATAACTTTCTGTAGGCTTTTTCGTCTGTTCTATAATGTTGTAGACATTATATTTTAAGAATAAAATTAATAGGAAAGTGACTCAAAAGTCAAAATCAAGTGTTCTCTTTATGAAATAAGGCATTTCTCTAGCAAGCATACGCATTTCCTCATCATACTCTATCATATCGCGAAAGATTGGATGCTCAAAAGTGAAATCAATTAATTCCACGAATGATTCAAGGGCTTCACGTTTTTTGCTTTTTGAAGGAGTAGATCTTAAAAGTCTCACTAGCTCTTGTCCTGAATCATATAGCCAAGGATAAGGCTGACTATACAAACTTATTAAGAAAAGGAATCCTGCATAGTTATCAGGCCCTCTTCTTTGAAAAAAATGCATTACTTCATCAATCATTCCTGGATGCATTTTTACATTCTTTGTAGAGTGACGTGAATCGTGAACTAAAGCCTGCATTTTATCAATCATATGCTCTTGCATATCTTTAATTTGTGCTAAGTCCTTCGCAATAATACCTTTCGGATTTCTAATTAGCTTTTGATTAATTCTTGATAAGTCTAAAATTTCTTCTAACATATTATTAGACATGCTAGGACTATCAGCATTAGTAGATTCAGGTTCACCATCAGAATCATTTTTTAATTTATTCAAACCCTCTTCTAATGTCGGATACCAAACCTCAAATGCTTTATTAATTCTTTCTTCAGTAAGCTGGTCTTCTTTAACGGCTTTATTGAGCGTTTTAAGTAATTTACGTATATCTTCTTTTTCGAAAATAGTAGACTGAAACTGTAGTATTGGGCCATCAACCTCAGACCTTTTTATGTCAAATAAAAAGGGACTAACGAAAGACTTGTCCATAGTTTTTGACAAAGCACCAGCCTCAAATGTTAACCATGGCGCATCTATATTATCTTTAGTGACACATAGTATTCCGAAAGAAGAGTTTTCTAGCTCTTTTGCTATATCGGTGCTCCACCTAGCACCCTTATCAATATCTTCGGACGAAACATATGGTTCAAGAGACTGAACAACAGATGGAAACCAATCGCGAAAAACCATTGCCACCTTATGACTTTTTTCACCAGACCAACTTAGAAAAACTTTCATAAAGCACTCCTTATTAGTTTTAGTTATTTAACACTAATCTTACAATTTTTTCAATACATTTATAATGTCTCTTGTGTTTCCCCTACGCCGCCCAGAGATATACGGACTATAAAAATGATCTTGTTTGTTAGATTCATTTCATTTTAAGGTATTTAAAGACTAAACGGACTATAATTAAATCAACTCATGCACCTAGGGGGCGATATGGAATTGAACGAACTTGCAAACATATGGCGCGGATTCCAGTCCTCGCGCGTAATGCTTACCGCAGTGGAGCTTGGGGTATTTGAGAAACTAAAAAAACCTAAGACTATAAAAGAGGCCGCGCGTGTATTAAAGACAAGCCTCCGTGGCACGGAAGTGCTATTAAAAGCGCTTGTCGCTCTGAAAGTCCTTAAAAAATCCGGTCAGAGATACTCGAATACACCTGTAGCAAACAGATACCTTGTAAAGGGCGCGTCCGAGTACCACGGGGACATAATCCGCCATTACTCAGGCATGTGGAACAGCTGGAGCAACCTCACAGAGGTCGTCAGAACCGGCGAACCATCCCCCCGCTCAAGAGATAAAAAATCCTTTGAGAGCTTCATCATGGGCATGCACAACCTCTCCATAAAGCGCGCGCCGGAACTTGTTCGCGCTATCAACATGGACGGCGTCACCCACGCGCTGGATTTGGGCGGAGGCCCCGGCACAAACGCCATGGAGATGGCAAAGCCAGTTCATAAGGTGGAGAAGGTCACGCTCTTTGACTACCCCGAGACTTTGAAGATCGCGCGAAAGGTGGCCAGGAAAGATGGGACAAAACTACATTTCAAGGCAGGGGACTTCACGGTTGACTCGATAGGAAACAGCTACGACCTGATACTTGTGAGCCAGATATACCATGCGTACTCGGAGGAGGCCTCCCTGGAGATCACGAAAAAGTGCCATGACGCGCTTGTGCCGGGCGGACGCATCGCCATACAGGAGTTCGTGGTATCAAAGGACAGGACGTCGCCTCCCGGGGGCGCGCTTTTCTCGGTGAACATGCTCGTGGGCACAACGGGCGGAAACACCTATCATACATCTCATATCGCATCCTGGCTCAGGGAGGCGGGCTTTGTAAAGGTAAAGTCGAAACCCCTCAGAGAGACAGTGCTTGTGGTGGGCTCAAAGCGAAAAAGTTAAGGACAAGGCCGGATAAGCCGGCCGATAAATATGATAAATATGGATATCCCCTGCCGGAAAAGCAAGAACGGTGTGTGCATAAGCGTGCGCGTCCAGCCCCGCTCATCCAAAAAGGGCATCGACCGCATAGACGGCGACGTGCTCCGAGTTAGGCTCACCGCGCCCCCTGCTGACGGGGCCGCGAACGCCCAGCTCATAGAGGTGCTGGCAGATGAGTTTCGTATCCGTAAGAGTGCGTTTTCAATAGTAAAAGGACAGTCATCCCGGGATAAGATAGTGGAGGTGGAGGGCCCGCCCGAGGGGTTCCCGTCCCGTATATTAGACTAGCCCGGATGCACCCATCTGCTGCGCAATAAGCCGCTTGGGGTCAGGGACCCTTTAAATTTGTTTCTGCATGCGTTAGAAAGGTAATTAAGTCCAGCCCGTGGCTGGGCGGGGCTGTCAAAGCCTGCCCAAGCGAGGTATAATAGGCCCTATGATCATTGTCGCGCTTACAGGAAACATAGGCATGGGCAAGAGCCATGCCCTTGGCGCCTTTGCCCAGGAGGGGGCCTTCACCGTGAACTCTGACGCTGTGGTGGCCGAGCTCCTGACCCGCCCCGAGGTGGTAGAGAACGTGAAGTTCATCCTTGGAAGCGGTGTGCTGAACGAGGCAGGTGAGCTGGACAAGCGCGCTGTGGCTGATGTGATCTTTGGCGACGAAGACCTCAGAGGGGCATACGAGGGAATCATCCATCCGCTGGTCTTTGACCGCGTAAACGAGCTCATCGCGGCATCGGGCGTGGATATCGCGGTGGTTGAGGTGCCCATGCTTTTTGAGAACGGATACGAGAGCCAGTTTTCCCGCACCATCACCATCTACGCTGACGAGAACGTGGCCCTTGACCGCATGGATGAGGCAGGCTTTTCCCGAGATGACGCAGTCAGGAGGCTCACGTGCCAGATGCCAATAGCGGACAAGATAAGCCGGTCGGATTTCACCATAGACAACAACGGCGCTCCCGAGGACGTAAGGCCGCGCGTGCACCAGATATACCGGGCCCTTGTTGCGCAGGGCCTGGAGTAAGAGCCTCCACCCATGGACATCCTTCGCGGCCTTGACGCAGTAACCCAAAAGCAGAAGGGCTCGGCAGTAACCATAGGCAACTTTGACGGTGTGCATCTGGGGCACCAGAAGATACTTGCAAGCCTGAAGGAAGAAGCGGTCTCTCTTGGCGTCCCCACACTTGCCCTTACCTTTGACCCGCATCCTGTAAAGCTCTTTGCCCCTGAGCGTGACCTGGCACTCCTTACACCGCCGGAGGCCAAGGCCAGGCTCCTCGAAAGGTACGGCATAGACGCCTTGCTCTTTATCGAGTTCACCCGCGAGTTCGCGCGCCTTGGTGCGGACGAGTTCATTGAGGAGATACTTGTAAGGCGCCTTGGTGCAAGGGCCGTGGTGGTGGGCAATGGATACGTGTTCGGGCGAGGCAAGGAGGGGACAACGGACCTCCTGCGCAGAAGGGGCAGGAAGCACGGCTTTGAGGTGCATGTTGTGAGGCAGGCTGTGGTGGAGGGCAAGCCCGTGAGCTCCACCCGGGTGCGGCACATCGTGAGCAACGGAAACGTGGCAAAGGCCGCGCGCCTGCTCGGGCGGCCCTACTCAATGCGCGGAGAGGTCATAACAGGGGCAGGGCGCGGCACCCCCATACTGAAGATACCAACCGCGAACATCACTACCCCTTACGAGGCAGTGCCAAAGGACGGGGTGTACGCTGTGCGCGTGATGGTGGGCACGGACAGGTATGACGGAGCGGCAAGCTTAGGCTCAAACCCCACATTCAAGGACGCAAAGCGGAGCTATGAGGTGCATATATTCGACTACGAGGGCGACCTGAGGGGCAGGGAACTGAAGATCATCTTCATCGAGCGCCTGAGGGACCAGAAGGCCTTTGGTTCCATATCCGAGCTTAAGGCCCAGATAACAGACGACATAGCACGCTGCCGCGATATATTAGGAAGCAGCTAAAGCCCTGTCAGGGGATTAGCTGCTTGCCCTTTTAATCTTCTCCGCTTCCCTTAAGCGCGTTGTACCAGTCGATCCTGCGAGTCAGGTACATCACGGACGCCAGAATCACGAAGAGCCCTATGCTTCCGATGAGCAGTGCGTAGTCCTCCTGCTTGAGTATCACATACAAAAACGCATAAAGCAGGCCGAGCAGGGCGGCTATCAGTCCGGCAAGCCTGTTGCCCGCAAGTACGCTCCTTGTGTAGCCGGCAATCATGGCAACGGTGGCCGCGCACGCGATGAGGTAAGCAAACCCAAAGGCTATGTGCTCGCTGAAGGAAAGCAACAGTGTATAGAAGAGCACGAGGGCGAACCCCACCAGCAGGTATTGCACGGGGTGCATGCTCTTTTTGTTCAGCACCTCGATCATGAAAAACGCGAGGAAGGTGAGCGCGATGAACATGATCGCGTACTTTGCGGTCCTCATGGTCTGCTGGTAAGTGTTTACGGGCATGAGCAGCTTTGCGCCAAAGGATGCGTTGCTCAGGAGGTCCAGGTTGCTCCTGGAATCCACCCAATTCTGCGGGAAGTTGCGGTTCAGGTGCAGCACCTTCCAGTCAGCCGAGAATCCTTTATCGCTGACCTCCCTGTCATTGGGCAGGAACTCGCCCGTGAAGCTCGGTGTATCCCAGGTGGAGGTCATGCGGGCATGCGTTACTCTCCCAAGCGGGGCGAACATGAGGCGGCCGCTCCCGTTCAGGTCCAGTCTCATGCTGAAGGCATAGCCGGTCTTGCCTGGTTCTATCGCGGCCATTGCGGTGATGCCGGAGGAAAGCGCGTTATTGTCCCTGATGCCCGGGTCGGGCGATAGAGGGGAGCCCTCCCAGTCCAGGGTGATCGTGTTTCTGATGCCCTTCATCTCGGATATTCCCGAACTCAGAGATGCCTTTTTCCAGAACACGTTCTTCTCCTGGATGTTCATCTCCTTCAGCGCGGAGAGGTCAAACGTGCCGTTGATATGAATGTCCGTGTTATAGAGCACGACCTCGAAAATTCCTCTATAGCGGATCTCAGGGTTGATTACGGCGTTGTACTCAAGTTTCTCGGGAAGCAGGTGCGCGTAATGTGTGGAGTATTTCAGGTTGCCCTTTTCGTCCTTGTAGTATTTCTTGAACGGGACAGTCAGCACAGGGCCTGTGACATGCTGGACGCCGCCCCATTTGCCGCTTACTTCATAGACTACGCTGTCACGCCTGGATTCCCTCTCGCTGATCAGCATCATGACCATTACGGCGGGTATCATCAGCACGGTCATCAGGAAGCCTATGACCATGAGCCGAACGCTAACCGAGCTTTTCAAGGAATTGATATTCATTATAAAACCTCCTTTGACGGATAAGTGGATATTAATATAAGGCTATTATATCGCATAAGTAAGGCGCTTGAATGGAAGATCAGAGCTCCAGCGGGTCAACGTCCACGTCCACGAGCCTGCCCTTTAGTTGCTTAAGTGCTTTACGGATCGCCTGCTGGAGTATGCTGCTTGTCGCGGCCTTGATCAAGAGTTTAAAAATCTTCTTCCCTTTCCGGTCCACTGCCGACACAGGCCCGAGCGCCATGGCATCGCCAAAACCAAAAGGATCGACATCTGGCTTCTTGTCACCCTTAATGCTCAAAAGGGCAATGCGAGTGAACGGGGGGAACCCAGGTTCCTTACGTTCCTCAACCTCCCGCTTGTAGAAGGCGTTAAGGTTGAAGCGCCTGAGGTTTGCCAGCAGAATGCTCCGTGGCCTCCTGGTCTGTATAATCAGCTCCCCCTCCGGAGCGGTCTTGTCCGCCGCGTACATGAAGTCCTGCATCGCGCGCTCGGCCGCGCGGAAATCGGGCTGGTACATGAAGGAGTCCGCGTTCACCACGCCAACTACCTGAAACCCATGGCTAAGGGCGTCGCTCCTTGTGAGCGTGCGCGTGCCCACCGCCATGCGCGCCTCGTCATCCAGGAGAAGCTGGATGCGGTCTCTGGTCTTTGTGTCAACGCCCACCGGGCGCATGGCCTTGAACTCCTCCTCTATGCGCTCTAGGCCCACGCCCGAGTGCTCAAAGGAGTGTCCCTGGCAGGAGGGGCATGTATCGCCTGTCTTGCGGGAGCTGCCGCATAGCGCGCACAGGAGGGTTTTCCCTTTCTTGTGAAACACAAGCGGAACCTTGCATGCGGGGCAGAGGTCTATATGCCCGCACTCAGCGCAGCGAAGAGTGGAGTGCCCCTTACGGTTTACATAGAGGAGGGCGCGCCCCCCCTCACTCGCGGCTCGCTCCACAGCGCTAATGAGCTTCCGGGAAAACGTCCCCTTATTTTTATTAAGACTGCCGTCCTTATCGTAGAGACCCATGACCCGCACCATCGGCCTCCTGCCCTTTGCTGAATGGTCGATCAATGTGTACTTACCGGTCTGGGCATTGTGCCACGATTCCACCGAAGGACAGATGGAGCTTAAGAGCACTGTCGCCCCTTCGAGATATGCCCTCATGACTCCTGCGTCACGGGCGTTTGAGCGCGGGGCGCTCTCGTTTTTGTAAAGCGTACTTTCTTCATGTGTGAGGGCTATCATGCGCACGCAAGGGAGCGGAGCATGGACTGCCATAAGGCTTCCAAGCACCGCGTGCGCCTCTCCCGAGGCTATGGCAGTGATGGCCTCGGTGCGAGCACCCTTGTTAAGGCCGCTGTGGTACAGCACGAGCCTGTCACCATAGGATTCCCTTAAAGGCCCCTCAAGCAGGCGCATGGCGGCCAGATCGGGCGCTGCAACTATCAACCCCTCGATACCGCTTGTGGCCCTGGCAAGGTATGCCCGCTCGTAATCAGTGGCAGGCGCGTGCAGGAGATACGCCCCGTATTTTTCTTTTTCAATACTGCCCTTTATCTCATCAAGCCCCTCTGTCTCAATGCCTGCGGAGGTGGAGGCATTGTAGTGGTCCTGCTCCTGCTTAACGCCTCCGGCCCTGCGCTTGACGGGCTTGAAAAACTCCCCCGGAAGGATGCTCTTAAGCACTGTGCCCTCAAGGGCTATGTAATACCCGGCCATCCAGCGGATAAGCTCCAGCAGAGGGATGCTGAGCTCTGGAGCGTCTGGAAGCAGATCAGCGATGGGCTTTGTCTTGCCACGCGGGAACTCTCCGGCCTCCCCAAGCACGATGCCTGTTTTCACTGTCTTGCCAAGCTCCGCCGCTACCTGCATGCCAGGCCTGATCTCGCCCCTGAGCTTCTCAGGTACACGATAGGTAAGAGCTGAAACCTTCTGAGGAAAGATGATATCAACAAAATCCATAAACCATTCTATCACAGGGGGCATGGCCCCCATTTAAACTGGTGGCTGTCAGCCTCGAACGCATTAAGGATGCGTATCGTAGAATCTTTTCTTGTATTGAAGGTGCATTCTTTAGGAGGATGCTGGTCGGCTCCCGAAGTGAGCTATCTCGGAGTGCCCGTTGGCACCGGTCCGTGGTCGGCGAACCACGGGCTCGCTTAAACCGGAGCGCACAGCTTCTATCCTATTCAAGATAAGGAACAAAGAACCTTTTCTTGTATTGATAGAATAATCTTGAAGAGGATTCAGGGTCGGCTCCCGGAGGGAGCTAGTAAAAGGGGTCCGTGACCCATTAGGAGGATGCTTGTCGGGTCGACTCGACCTATTAAGTCCAGCCTGTGGCTGGCTAGTCTGTTTGGGGGTTGATGCGTACGCATTCCACCATGAAGGTCATCCGTCCCTCGGTCTTTACTATATAGAAGAACCCTTCTCCGCCGGCCGGGGCATTGATCTCCAGCGTCTTGCCCTCATCCCGCATGAGCCAGTCAGGCGGCAGGTAGCGCGTTACGGCCTCGTTCCTGCCCTTCCATGCCACGCCGATGATCTCGCCAAGCGGTTCTCCGGTGGTCTTCTCCACAGCGGTCTTGCCCAGATGTGCGCAGTAGAACCTGCTGCCTACCAGGGAGCAGACATCCTCGGGCGCATCATCAGGCTCACCTGCATCCTTTATCTCCGTTCCCTTGATGCTGATGACCTTTATGTCCTTTGTATCTGGGCCGGGCTTTGGCAGGGAGCGTTTATAAGAGCCGGAATCGTCCACCACTATGACCTTTGTGTCCTCGGCGCATATGGCGGGAGATGCAAGGAGCAGGGTCCCTGGAATTATGGAAGCTGCTATTATGGAAGCTGCTGTAAGGAGTCTCACTTTTTCGCTCAGCCCCTTTTAGAGTTTTGTGATCTTTACCTTGGCGACCTTTTTCTCATCCATATCCATGATCACGAAGCGATAGCCCTTGGTCATGGCCTGCTCTCCCACCTTGGGCAGGCGTCCAAAGAGCCCGAACACATAGCCGCCCACGGTATTGAAATCCTCGCTCTCTATGTTCTGTCCAAGCACGGGCTCGAGCTCGTCAAGCGGGGTGGCGCCTGAGACTATGGTGGTCCTGTCGTCGATGATCTCCACCTCTTTTTCAGCCTCCAGGCTCTCGAACTCGTCCTGCAGCGCGCCTACGATCTCTTCCATTATGTCCTCAAGGGTAACGATCCCGGATGTGCCTCCGTACTCGTCCATGACCACCGCGATGTGGACCTTGCTCTTTCTCATGTCGTCAAGCAGCTCGGAGACCATCTTGTTCATCGGCACGTAGAAGGCGTCGCGCATGAAGTTGCTCACCGAGAGCGTATCTATCTCGGTCTGGCTCATGGTGATAAGGAGGTCCTTTATATAGAGCACGCCCTTTATGTCGTCTATGTTCTCCTTGATGACCGGGTAGCGGGAGTAGCCCTTCTCGGCAACGAGCTTCATCGCGTCAACCACGGACTCGTCCGCGCCAATAGTGACCATCTCGGTGCGCGGCACCATGGCCTCCGAGACCTCGGTGTCCCCGAACTCGAAGACCCTGTGGAGCATCTCCTTTTCTTCTTCCTCTATCTCGCCCTCTTCCTCGCCTATGTTGATCATGGCCTTGATCTCTTCCTCTGTGACATACGGCGAGCTCGGGCGCTCTTTGACACCCAGGCTTTTGAGAATCACGGTCGAGACCTGAAGGAACACCCATATCAGGGGCGAGATGAGCTTGATGTACAGAGCCACCGGTCGCGCTAGGAAAAGCGAGAGCCTTTCGGAGTGCGTGACCGCGAATGTCTTTGGTGTAAGCTCGCCAAAGACCACGGTAAGGAACGTAAGAAGCACTGTTGCCGCTACGATGCCCATCTCGGGCCCCATGATCCGGATCATCATGGCCGTGCCCATGCTTGTGGCAAGCACGGTAAAGAGGTTGCCCGAAAGTATGACCGCACTGAAGAGCCGGTCGTGGTTGTCCAGTATCT
>DAOWET010000167.1 GCA_030638335.1 Nitrospirota bacterium | reverse complement strand
TTTGGGCTTTCTTGATACCGCTCTGGCAGCAATGCTACACTAAAAAGCTATGCATTTAAAGGAGATACAGCGGCCAAGCCGTTACATCAACTCTGAGATGAACGTCATCCACAAGGACCACGCTGAGGTGCGCGTGGCCCTGTGCTTCCCTGACATCTATGACGTTGGCATGTCTCATCTGGGCCTGAAGATCCTCTACCACATAATTAACACCCTGCCCTGGGGCTCGGCTGAGCGCGCCTTCCACCCATGGACCGACATGGAGGAGGCCATGCGCTCTGAGGGCGAAGTCCTTCGCTCTTTAGAATCCCGGAGTCCGCTGGCGGACTTTGATGTTGTGGGGTTTTCGCTGCAGTACGAGCTTTCCTATACATCGGTGCTGAACATGCTTAGCCTGGCGGGCATTCCGCTAAGAAGCTCCGCGCGCGCGGACGAGCACCCCTTGATCATAGGCGGGGGGCCGTGTACCGTAAACCCCGCGCCAATGGCCCCGTTCCTTGACGCGCAACTCATAGGAGACGGTGAGGACGCGGTGCTGGAGATCATGAATGTGGTGCGTGACCACAAAAGCGGGGGCAATGGGAAGCGCGACTCCCTTCTGAAGGCGCTATCAAAAATAGAGGGCATGTACGTGCCTGCAATACACGGCACGGGGGCTGACAACGCCCGCATCAAAAGGCGGTTTATCGCTTCCCTTGATGAGGTGCCCGTGCCCACCTCCATCATCGTGCCATACACGGAGATAATACATGACCGGGTGGCAGTGGAGGTCTCGCGCGGCTGCGCCATGGGATGCAGGTACTGCCAGGCCGGCTTGATATACCGACCTGTAAGGGAGCGTTCGCCAGAGAGGGTTTTAGAGATAGCAAGTGAATCCATCAGGAACACCGGCTACTCTGACGTGGCCTTCGTAAGCCTCAGCGCCGGCGATTACCCATGCCTGCCTCAGCTCATAAAGGGTTTTAATTCAAAGTTCAAAGACCAGAAGGTGGCAGTATCGCTGCCTTCGCTCCGCGTGGCTGCGGTAAACGAAGAGGTGCTTGAGGAGATCCGCTCCGTAAGAAAGACCGGCTTTACCATTGCGCCTGAGGCGGCTACGGCGAGGCTGCGCTCCGTCATCAACAAGGACTTCTCGGACGAGGACTTCGAACGAGCAGTGGAAATGCTTTTCAGGGAGGGCTGGCAGAACCTGAAGCTCTACTATATGATCGGGCTGCCCACAGAGACGGACGAGGACATCGAGGCCATACCCGGGATGGTAAAGCGCGCCATAAAGATCGCCAAGCGCCACAACAGGCGCTTTACGAACATGAGCGTGTCCGTGTCCCCCTTTGTGCCAAAGGCGCACACGCCCTTCCAGTGGCACGGGCAGTTCCCGGTTGATTACATGAACGAGAAGAAGCAGTTCCTGATGAAGAGCATGCGCAAGGTGAACTACCGGGGGCATGACGCAAGGCTCAGCATGCTTGAGGCCGCCTTTGCCCGTGGAGGCGAAGATGCCTCGCTTCTTGTGGAGGCCGCCTGGCGCGAGGGCGCCCGCCTTGACGGGTGGAGCGAGCTGTTTGATTACGGGATATGGACGCGTGCAATGGATAAAAGCGGCGTGGATGCGGAGGCGCTCGCCCGTAGGGAATTCGGGGTCCGCGACCCCCTGCCCTGGGACATGGTGGATACGGGCATCTCGAAAGAGTTCATGATAAAGGAGTACGGCAAGGCTCTGGAGGGCGCAACCACGCCTGACTGCCTTAGCTCCTGCACTGCCTGCGGCCTGAAATGCAGGGGGGAGGGAGAAGCGGCAAGAAAGGCTGACTGCAGCGCCCTGGCCCCAACTCCTCACACGCAGGACAGACCGGGCATTCCCCGCAACCCCATAAAGGTGCGTGCGCGGTTTTCAAAAACCGGATCCCTTGCCCTCTTAAGCCACCGGGAGCTGATGAACCACTTCATGCGTGCCATGAACCGTGCCGGCCTGAAGCTTGAGTACTCAAAGGGCTTTCATCCCTCGCCAAAGCTCTCCTTCGGCCCACCGCTGGGCGTAGGGGTCGCGGGGGAGAACGAATATTTTGATATGGAGATGCACCCGCTTATTACGCTTGCCGAGGTGCATGAGCGCATGAACGCGGTCCTTGGCAAGGGGCTTGAGGTGATGGAGATCATCCCCGTGCCGCCAAAGACGCGCGCGGTGCAGAGCTTTGCCACACGCTACATCTACGAACTCACCGACCCGGGGGGGCAGTCCCCTGAAGGGCTTGAAAAGTTTTTACAAATGAAGGAGTTCGTGGTACAAAGAAAGAAGGGCCCTGTTGACGTGCGGCCCATGGTCGAGGACGCAGAGGACCTTGGAGGGGGCCGCGTGCGCCTGACCCTGGTGGACCTGAAGGAAAAGAACGTCAGGCTGGATGAGATAGCAAGGGCAGCATTTGATATGCCTGCCTCGGCGCTTGAGATAAAACGCGTTGCCCTGTACGGGCGCGCCAGGGACGGCAAGTGGGCCATGCCGCATGAGGCCGGAGCGCTGGAAGACAGCAAGGCAAGCAATGCCAGAGGCGGCAGGAGCACCAGTGCCGGAGGCACCGGACAGCGCAGCGGAAGGGGCCGTTAGAAAATGACCAACAACATACTGATAAACGTCACGCGGGACGAGGTGCGGGTGGGCCTGGTTGAAAACGGCCAGGTGGTAGAGCTCTATATCGAGCGCAAGGAAGACGAGAGCGTGGTGGGCAATATCTACAAGGGCCGCGTGGCCAAGATACTGCCGGGCATGCAGTCGGCCTTCGTGGACGTTGGGCTCGAAAAATCGGCCTTCCTTTATGTGGGCGACGTGCATACGGACATGAGCGAGGATTTTGCGGACTTCTTCGAGGACGATGAGAACGAGGAGTCCCTCGAGGTAATCCCGCAAAAGCGCAGGATGGACCTGCATATAGAGGACATTCTCCAGGAGGGGCAGGACCTGCTGGTGCAGGTATCCAAAGACCCCATCGGCACCAAGGGCGCTCGCGTCACATGTTACGTCACCATACCCGGCCGCCATGTGGTTCTGATGCCGAACGTTGAGCATATAGGCATCTCACGCCGCATTGAGGACGAGACCGAGAAGACCCGCCTCAAAGAGATAGTGGAGGAGATCAGGCCCGAGGGAGCAGGGCTCATAGTGCGCACGGCAAGCGAGGGCGCGCTCCGGCCGGACCTTGAGAAGGACCTGGAGTTCCTCTCGCGCGTATGGGAGAACATCAACGCCCGGTATGAGGGCTCCTCGGCCCCGGCAATGCTCCACACTGACCTTGACCTGCGCTTCAGGAGTGTCAGAGACCTCATGAGCCAGGACATCCACGACCTCGTAATCGACCAGAAGCAGGACTACGAGGAACTAAGAGACCTGGTGGCCAGGTTCTTCCCGAAACTCCTTGACCGCATAAACCTCTACGAGGGCATAGAGCCGCTTTTTGACCACTTCGGCATCGAGGTGGATATTGAGCGCGCGCTGAACCGGAAGGTCTGGCTCAAGAGCGGTGGCTATATTGTGATCGACCAGACCGAGGCCATGACCTCCATTGACGTGAACACAGGTAAGTACGTGGGCAAGGAAGACCTTGAGGACACCATACTGAAGACCAACCTTGAGGCCGTGAAGGAGATAGCCTACCAGATCAGGCTCAGAAACCTGGGCGGCATAATCATCGTGGACTTCATAGACATGGAGCGCATAGAGAACCGCGAGAAGGTCTTTGGCGCCTTCCAGAACGCCATGAGCAAGGACAGGGCCAGAAACACCATATTTAATATCACCGAGCTCGGCCTTGTGCAGATGACCAGAAAACGGGTTCGCGAGAGCCTCGGGCGCGTACTATGCGAGACGTGCTCCTACTGCGAAGGCAAGGGATTTGTAAAGAGCGCGCAGACCGTAAGCTACGAGATACTGAGAAATGCCAGGAAGGCCGCGCTCTCCAGCGTACAGCGCATAATAATCACCGCCAACACCAAGGTGGCGGAGATACTCTCTGACGAGGAACGGGACGAGATCGAGGACATCGAGCAGCGCCACAAGGTCAAGGTGATCGTGACCGCAGACCCCGGCTTTCACCAGGAAACATACGACATCTCTACTCTCTAAGCTCTTTCTTCGCCCCTGCCATAAAGAGTTGTGTTATCATTTCCAAGTAAATCAAGCTCCCTGTGGCAGAGACCACAGGGTATGCCCTTAAGGCATGGAACAACTTACCCCGCGGCAGAGACCACGGGGAATGCACTGGTGCATTCAAATACTGTATTGTTTCCACAGGCATATGTAAAGGGGTTTTTTAATGGCTGCACCTAAAGTACAAAGAAAAATAAAGAACTCAACAAACGGGCAGCAGGCCAAAAAAAACATTGTCTTTTTGATCTACGACAAGAACGTCAGTCTGCGGTACAGGCTCCTTATATCAACCTTCAGGGAACGCGCCATAACCCCAACCATTGTTATCTGGGAACAGTCGCCAAGCGCCCGGAAATCATCAGCCAAGATAAATATCGCAGGGGCCAGAATAATCCATCTGAAAGGCCAGGGCGACATGGACACCTGGTTTGGCAAATTAAAGGCTGTGCGCGAGTATTTAAAAACCCTTGGGCATGCCATGCGCAATATCAGGGACGAGGTGGACACTATTTACGCAACACACATCGTCCATCTGATCTTCCTTTTGAGATTCAAAAAAAAGAACCGGAAGGTCATCTACGACGCGGCTGAAAACAGCATGCTCCTCTTGCCTGTGAAGTTTGGCCCCCTCGGGGATGTGGCAAGAATGCTTGCAGAGAAAATAGAGACCCTGCTTGTAAAGCTTACAAAGGCCAGGGCCATAACCGTATCCGGTCCAAGAGCTTCCAGGCTTCCTTCTTTCTCAAAAGCTGCCAAAAACGCTGAAGTCATATGGACCGTGCCTGCCATCTCTCAATCCGCCACTGATGAAGATATTGCAATTGCCAAAAAGCGCCTGAGCGGCAAGAAGGTTGTAGCGTGCGTTGGAGGTCTTGAACAGGAGGCCAGCCTGAGAGTTGCCCTCGAGGTAGCAGAAAGCATGGTGGCAAGCGATGAGAGATACTTCTTCATGTTCATAGGTAAAACATGGGGGAACCAGAGCATCCTTAAAAAGCTCATATGTGACCACAGGCTTGAAGGCGAAGTGGTGTTTCTGCAGAACATGCCATACAGAAAGATGATGTCCTATCTTGAGAACTCCCATGTGGGACTTGCGCTACATTCAAAAGAGTGCGACACCTCTTTAAGCTCGGTTGACGGTAGTTTGAGGATGTTTTCCTTCATGCAGGCAGGGCTGCCAATCGTTGGAGCTGATTTCTCAGAGGCATCAACACTGGCAAAAGCGACAGGATGCGGGCTCTTCGTAGATACCACCAACCCTGTGGAAGTGTCAACTGCAGTAGCATACCTTCTAAATCACCCTGCCGAGGCGAAGGAAAAGGGGGCAAAAGGCAAAAATCTTTTCATGAACAAGTACAACTGGGACCTTGAAAGCAGGAAATTCCTGAAACTACTCCACACGGCCATGAACTAGCTTTATACCTATGTTTACGAATCAGATGCAATAAACCGCATAAAAAACGTGGGAACACAAAAGACCCTCAGAACTCAGGACAGAATGACGATGGTAAGCGCGGCAGCCAGTACGCCAAGCACAATTGACCAGAGGATCTCCCCCCTCTTGTGCTTTACGACGAAACGTCCCTTACTGTCGCTGCCCGTTGCCTCACGTTTGTCCATCTTCCCCCCGAATGACCTAATACAAGTATAAGTAAGAATATCACCCCGAAAAATCGCTGTCAAGCAGATGATGCCCCCCATGAAGGGCCACGGCTTTCCCCCGTTGGGAGGGCCCCCGAACCCGCCGCCGGAGAGCGCCATTGCTGTATAATAATAAGTTATGAAAAAACTCTCTGAAATCAAGGGCCATGACGCGCCTTTGCGCATGATGGAGGGCGCCAGGAGGCGCGGGCGGCTGGCCTCGGCATACCTTTTCGCGGGCGAGGACGGCATAGGGAAAAAGACCTCCGCCCTGGCCTTTGCCGCCTCATTGAACTGCAAGGAGCCCCATGAGCAGGGTGGGTTTCTGGAGGCCTGCGGCACCTGCTCCTCGTGCGTGAAGATGGCGCATGACAGCCACCCCGACGTGCTTGTTGTGGAGCCCCTGACCAACGACATCCTCATCTGCCAGGTGCGTCCAGGCAAGGACAGGGACAAATGCGACCAGGAAGGATATGCCAAGCCCAGGATAGAGGAGATGCTTGCCTACAAGTCCTTTGAGGGCGGGATCAAGGTGGTCATAGTGGACCAGGCCGAGAAGATGAACAACGCCGCGGCCAATGCTTTTCTAAAAACCCTTGAGGAACCCCCGGAGGGCAGTATCATCATACTTGTAAGTTCGCAGCCTGACAGGCTGCTGCCCACGATACGTTCGAGGTGCTCGCGCGTGAACTTCAGGCTGCTCTCTGATGAATCCTGCCGCGCGGCCCTTGATACAGCCCCCATCGATCCCACCGAAGGCAGCGCGGAAGTCTCCGAGGCTGCCGTGCGCCTTGCCATGGGAAGGCCCGGGCTTGCAGCAAGCGAAGACCTTGTGGCGGAACGCGACCGGTTCTTTGACACCCTGGACATGATGCTCGGTGGAGATTCAAAACCCCCGTGGAAGGACCGCGCGGAGACAGAGCGTTTTCTTGATTCCACTATGCTGCTCTTGAGGGACATGGCAGTGGCAAAGACCGCACCCGGCACCCTGCTGAACGCTGACATGGCTGACGAGGTAGCGGAGATGGGGGCGCGCGCATCCCTTGAGGGTATCCTTGAGTGCTACAAGCGGATCCGCACGCTCAGGGGCACGCTGTTTTTTAACCTGAACCGCGGCATAACATGGAACTATGCCGCTTCGCTTATAGGAGAGTTGAAAATACATGGTTAATACCGTTGGGATAAGGTTCCCGAACTCCGGCAAGACATACTGTTTCAAGGCCAAGGACATGGAGCTCATCACAGGGGACCGGGTAGTCGTCGAGAGCGAGCTTGGCATCAGCATCGGCTCCATTGCCAAGCCTGCCTTCAAAACCGACACCCCTGAGGACAAGCTACGTCCGGTGCTCAGGAAGGTCACCGCGGCTGACCTCAAGCAGGAAGAAGAGAACGCGGGCGTGCTTGGCGAGGCCAGCTCTTATTGCAAGGAGCGCATAAAGGGCCGCGAGCTTCCAATGAAGCTGATAACCACTGACGTTACTCTGGACAGGAAGCGGTTCATCTTCTACTTTACCGCGGACTCGCGCATCGACTTCAGAGAGCTCGTCAAGGACCTGGCATCGAAGTTCCGCTCGCGGATCGAGCTAAGGCAGATAGGGGTCCGGGACGCAGCCAAGATGGCCGGAGGCTACGGTGTGTGCGGCAAGGAGGTCTGTTGCAAGACCTGGCTTCGCTCCTTTGCCCCCATCTCCATCAAGATGGCAAAACAGCAGGACCTGATCCTGAACACATGCAAGCTCTCCGGCCTCTGCGGAAGGCTTCTTTGCTGCCTTAACTACGAGTACGAAGAAGGCGCACCCAGGCGCAAGCGCCAGAAGAGACGGGAACCCGCCGAGGTTGCGGCCAAGAAAGAAGCAGCGCTTGATACAGCCCTTGCAGAGGCCGTGAAGGCCCCTGTGGAGCAGAAGGCCGCCCAGGGCGCACAGGACAAGCCTGCCCGGCCTGCCCAGCCTGCCCGGACAGACGGTGGCGACTCAACCGAGAGAAGGCACTTTAAGAAGGGCCGGCGCTCCCGGCGCTCGCGCGCCACCCAAAAGGCAAGGGGCACCAGTGAGGATGCCGGGAATATTGCATCAACCGAGGCCGAAGGCGCCACAGCCAGGCAGGAACAGGGCGCAAAGGATACGGCTGAGCCCAAGCCAAAGAGCAAGCGAAGAAGCCGTCGCAGGGGCAGAAGAAGAAAGCCCAGAAATCCTGCCGGAAATCCTGAGGGTTCAGGCGGTCAGGACAACAAGGGAGGCCAGGGCGGTCAGGGCGGTCAGGGCTCACCAGCAAATCAGGGCCCAACACCATCGCGGCCTGACGGGCCCCAGGATAAAAAATGAAGTTTTACGTAACCACACCCATTTACTATGTGAATGACCTGCCCCATATCGGGCATGCCTATACATCGCTTGCCGCGGATGTGCTTGCAAGGTACTACCGCATGCGCGGCAACCATGTCATGTTCCTTACCGGCACGGACGAGCACGGGCAGAAGGTTGCCGACGCTGCGGCAAAAAGAAACCTGACCTCAAAAGAACACGCTGACTCCATGATGGAGAACTTCCACGATCTCACCCTTAAGCTCAACCTCACAAATGACGGGTTCATCCGCACAACGGACGACGAGCACAAGCGCATTGTACAGGAACTGATGCAGCGCCTCTGGGACAAGGGCGAGGTCGAACGCCGCTCCTACAGCGGATGGTACTGCACGCCCTGCGAGCGGTTCTGGACCGAGAAAGACTTGCAAGAAGGCAACTGCCCTGAGTGCTCCCGCCCTGTGGAGCAGATAGAGGAAGACAATTACTTTTTCCTCATGTCCAAATACGCCGAGAGGCTGGAGCAGCATATCGTGGACAACCCGGAGTTCATACTGCCTGAATCAAGGCGCAACGAGGTGCTCGGGTTCCTCAGGAGCCAGCCATTGCAGGACCTCTGCATCTCAAGGCCCGTCAAGCGGCTTGACTGGGGCGTGCCCCTGCCCTTTGACAAGGACTACGTTACCTACGTATGGTTCGACGCACTGATAAATTATTACTCAGGGGCGCAGTACCTTGCCCCGGAGATATTCCGGCTTGTGGCCCGCAATTTGGATGAGAACGAGGACGGCGGCGAAAGCCTTCAGTTAGAAGGGGCCCGTAACCCCTCAGACGTTCACGGCGAAAGCCACCAGTTAAAAGGGGCCCGTGGCCCCTGGCCTGCGGATGTGCATCTGATAGGCAAGGACATACTTACAACGCACGCAGTGTACTGGATAACGATGCTCATGGCCCTGGAGCTTCCGCTGCCAAAGATGATATTTGCGCACGGGTGGTGGACCATCGCGGGGGCCAAGATGTCAAAGAGCCTTGGCAACGTGGTGGACCCCTCAAAAGTTGTGGACAAGTACGGAAACGACGCCTTCCGCTTCTTCCTCTTCAGGGAAGTGCCCTTCGGGCTTGACGGAGATTTTTCCGAGGAAGCGCTCGTGGGGCGCATCAACACTGACCTTGCAAACGATTTCGGGAACCTGGCAAGCCGCACGCTCAAGATGGCTGAGAACTATTTTGAAGGCAAGGTGCCAAGCCCCGGCATGGCGCTCACCGACGCTGAGCACGACCTGAAGGCCGTGGCCGAGGGACTGCCCCACAAGGTTGAGGACAAGCTCAGGGTTTTAAAGTTCCAGAAGGCCATCGAGGACATATGGCGACTGCTTACCCGCGCCAACAAATACCTTGACGACCAGGCCCCATGGAAGCTCGCCAAGGACCCGGAGCAGGCAGAGCGCCTGGCCACTGTCATGTACAACACGCTTGAGGCCCTGAGGATACTGGCGCTTCACCTGCACCCCATCATGCCCGATGCCACACAGAAGCTATGGCAGGCACTGGGGCTTGAAGGGGAC
This sequence comes from Nitrospirota bacterium, assembly GCA_030638335.1. Taxonomy (GTDB): domain Bacteria; phylum Nitrospirota; class Thermodesulfovibrionia; order Thermodesulfovibrionales; family JdFR-86; genus DAOWET01. The sequence continues at coordinate 10,352 of DAOWET010000167.1, read as the reverse complement.
CTGGACACATTGGACCTCTTTACAAACGCCGTATGGGGAGGGCTAAAGCCGGGCACAGAGCTCAATAAACTGGACAACCTGTTCCCGCGCATAGATACTAAAAAGAAAAAAGACAAGAAAATAAAACAGGAGAAAAAAAAGGTGCAGCCTAATAATCTTGACAATATTGAGAAGAAAAAAGACGACGGGCTCATTAATATCAAGGATTTTGCCAAGGTGGAACTCAAGACCGCAAAGGTCTTGGAGGCCGAGCGCGTGGAGGGCTCGGAGAAGCTCATCAAGCTCCAGGTGGATTCCGGAGAAGCTGGCCAACCCGAACAAACCAGACAGATAGTTGCAGGCATTGGCAAGGCATATACACCGGAGGAATTGGTGGGAAAGATCGTTGTTGTTGTAGCGAATTTAAAACCAGCTAAGCTCATGGGCGTTGAGAGCCAGGGCATGCTGCTTGCAGCCACCGGAGATGATGGCGAGCCCGTGATACTCTCGCCCGAGAAGGAGACCGCCCCGGGCCTCAGAATCAAATAAGGGGCCATGGGGGTCACGGACCCCGTTAAACTGGAGCGTCCAGCTTCAAACGTTTTCAACATATCCAGCGAATGGGCAAGCTCCCCCACCGGAGGTGGCCCCTTTAATTAGAATCTTCAGCCTCTTTGCGCTTTGCCGATTTACATGACTGCTAATAAATTCTGTTCATTATCCTTCTTGTTGCCGCGCACTTAAAAGTTAATCCCATGGAGGTGCTGCGGCCTAAGGCTCTATAAGGGAGATGTTCCCGGCAATACAGACCCACTAATTTGCAATTAAGCCAAGTAATACCAAGCTGTAGAGTTTCCCGCCCTCAGGCAACAGAGCTTGACAAACAGAGGACGCGACTGCTATTCTTAGACTGAGATTCAATCTCAATAAGCTTCAAACCATATAAATCCTGAAAGAGGACTAATAAAAAATGGATTGCCATACCACATCATCCACGCAGAAGAACAAGCGCACATCGCGTGAGGGCCTTGATCGGATCGTGCTCGTCGGGACCCCGAATGTCGGGAAAAGCGTTATTTTCGGCCTACTTACCGGCAAGTACGCCACAGTGTCAAACTACCCCGGCACCACTGTCGAGGTCACATACGGAAACGCCTTCATACAGGACCATTCTTACCTGCTCGTGGACACCCCGGGCGCAAACAGCCTCATGCCCATGAGCGAGGACGAGCAGGTCACGCGCGATATACTGCTTGTAGAGCGCCCTGCAAAGGTGGTCCAGGTGGGCGACACAAAGAACCTTGTCCGTACGCTCGGCATAACCATACAGCTTGCCGAGATGGGCCTTCCGATGGTCCTAGACCTCAACATGGAGGACGAGGCCCGTGAGCGCGGCATCAGCGTGGACATCGAGGCTCTGAAGAAAATTCTTGGCATCGAGGTGGTAAGCACCGTGGCCCCTGAGCGCAGGGGCCTTAGAGACCTCAAGAACGCCATTGCCTCCGAGGGCGGCGTGCCCGAGGTTGGGCTCAGGTATAAGGACCTCATCGAGGAGTACATCGGTCAGATAAAGGCGCTGCTGCCAAGGACGAACATATCGCGCAGGTCACTTGCGGTCATGATACTTTCCAAGGACGAGACATTAAAGAGCTGGCTCACCGGTGCGGCAGAGAGCCACGTGGTCGAGGAAATTGAGCGCCTGAGGGCAGAGTGCCGCTTGCGCTTTGGGCGCTCGCTTGGCGCTGCCATCAACGAGGCCCGCATGAATCGCGCCTCCGAGATAGCAGAGGTGGTCATGTCGCGCGAGACGGTCGAGGGCTCCACCGCCCTGGCCTGGCTCGGGCGCACAAGCATGCATCCGGTATGGGGCGTGCCTGTGCTGCTTGCCGTGCTGTATGGGCTATACCAGTTCGTGGGCGTGCTGGGCGCGGACATTATGGTGGGCTTTGTGGAAGAGACGTTATTTGGGCAATATGTAAACCCCATGCTCACAAGCTTCATTGAATCCTATCTGCCAATAGCGTTCTTCCGCGATATGCTTATCGGGCAATACGGCATCATAACCATGGCCCTGACCTACGCCATCGGCATCATCCTGCCCATAACCGCAACGTTCTTCATAGCCTTCAGCATATTAGAGGATTCGGGCTACCTGCCAAGGCTTGCCATAATGAGCAACCGCATATTCAATATCATGGGCCTGAGCGGAAAGGCCGTTCTGCCCATGGTGCTGGGGCTCGGGTGCGGCACAATGGCAGTGATGACCACCCGGGTGCTTGAGACTCGTCGGGACCGCATAATCGCCACCTTCCTGCTCTCGCTTGCAGTGCCATGCGCGGCACAGCTTGGGGTCATCCTGGGCATGATAGGCGCGCTTTCCGTGAAGGCATTTCTTATCTGGCTGGGAGTGGTCGTGGGCCTTCTTTTATTTACCGGATATCTGGCCTCACTGATAGTTCCAGGGGAGCGCTCTGACTTCATGCTCGAGATCCCCCCCATACGCATGCCCTCTGTGATGAACGTGCTCAGAAAGACGGCAAACCGCGTTGTCTGGTACCTAAAGGAAGCCGTGCCGCTTTTCATATACGGCACCCTGGTGCTCTTCTTCCTGGACAAGGTCGCTTTACTGGGTGTGCTCGAAAGCGCGCTCTCCCCTGTGATAGTTGGGCTTCTGGGGCTTCCAAAGGCTGCCACCGCAGCTTTCCTGATAGGGTTTTTCCGCAGGGACTATGGCGCAGCCGGGCTCTTTGCATTGAGCACCGCAGGAATGCTCTCTCCGGTGCAGACACTTGTGAGCCTTGTGACGCTTACGCTCTTTGTGCCCTGCCTTGCGCACTTCTTCATGATGATAAAGGAGCGCGGAGCGCGCACCACGCTCATCATGCTGGCGGTCATAATTCCCACTGCCCTTACCGTGGGAGGCATTCTGAACTGGGTCCTGAGGGCCTTCGACATTAACCTTCTATAAGGAGAACACATAAATGTCAAAACCATGCAAACTTACAGACCACAGTACCGGTGAGAGCCTTTTTATGGACGAGGCCCTTGAGGCCATCTGGGAGTTGCAGGAGAAAAGCGGCACTGCCTCCTTCAATGACCTGATAAATATGATGGGGCACCACAGCCGCCTGGAAAGAATGCAGAAGACCGGGCTGTTCAGCTTAAGCGGAGATGCCATAACACTCTCAGAGCAGGGACACGCCAGGGCAAGGGATATCATCAGACGCCACCGCCTGGCCGAGCGCCTGTTTGCTGACGTACTGGACATCGCGGACTACGAGGACGACGCATGCCGCCTTGAGCACGCCCTCTCTCGCGAGGCGGAGGAGGCCATCTGCACCTTGCTTGGCCACCCGCCGCGCTGTCCCCACGACAAGGAGATCCCAAGGGGCGAGTGCTGCGCTGTCTTTACGCGCAAGATAAAGCCCCTGGCCCTGAACCTCAGGGAGATGGAGGTTGGCAAGGAGGGCCGTGTGCTGTTCATCAACGTGCCGGCCATGGACAGGCTTGCCAACATGGGCCTGGTGCCCGGTGCAATTGTGCGCCTCCACCAGAAAAAGCCTTCCTATGTTGTGGAAGTGGACCAGACGACACTGGCCCTTGACGAGGACATAGCGCAGGGCATTTACGTCAAGCAACAGGGATAACCCTGGGGAAAAGCCATGGCTAAGAAACAGAAAAAGGCCTTCAGGGAGTTTCTGGAATCACAGAACCTGAGGCTCACCCGCGAGCGCGAAGCGATCATAGAGCACGTGCTGCGCAAGCACGGGCACTTCGACCCTGAGGAGCTTCATTTTGAGCTCAAAGGCAACGGGGCCAAGGTCTCCCGCGCCTCCATCTACCGCACCATCCCGCTCCTTGTGAACGCAGGCATAATCGAGAAGGTCGAAAACACTGACAAGCACGCACACTACGAGCTCATACTGGGCAGGAAGCACCACGACCACATGCTCTGCACCCGGTGCGGCAAGGTCATAGAGTTCTACTCCGAGGGGCTTGAGCGCCTGCAGGACAGGCTCTGCAAGGCCGAAGGATTCAAAGGCAACTCCCATACCCTTGAGATAAAGGGGCTGTGCAGCCGCTGTAACCGTTAACTCTCAAGGCTCTGCGCGCCTTTTCTCATGCGGCACTCTCCGTGTATAATTAACCATCGCAATGGAAACCAAGGATGAAAAGACAATAAGCCCGCTTGCCACGCCGGGTATCCATGGGGCGTTCTTCAAGTTCGTGAGCGCTGCGGCTGGCGCGCGCACTCCCGGGCCAAAGGTCCTTGAGATAGGCGCAGGCAGAGGCGCTTTCACCAAACGCCTTCATGAGGCGGGATTCGACATATCCGCCTGCGACATCTCGGGGGAGGGCTTTCTCTATGACAAAGTCCCCTTTACAGAGGCCAACATCTCCCAGGGACTGCCCTACGAGGATTCTTCCTATGGCATGGTGGTGGCAGTGGAAGTGATGGAGCATCTGTTCGATCATGAACGGATTTTTTCGGAATGCGCCCGCGTACTCAAGGAAGGCGGGCTTTTTCTTATTTCCACCCCAAACATCCTCTCGCTTAAATCTCGCATGAGGTTTCTCCTGTCCGGGTTCCACTACAGCTTCAAACCCCTTGACCTTACAAGCTTTGACGGCATGCAGCACGTTTCAGCCCTGAGCTTTGACCAGTACCAGTACCTGGCTCGCAAATACGGCTTCCATGCTCGTTCCATCTCGGCTGACAAGCACCAGTCCACCTCCAGGGCATTGTCCTTCCTCCGCCCTCTTCTCTCACTGTTCTCTTTAATGAGGGGTTTTGACAACACGCTCCATAACAATTCGACCATGCTCCTTGGCCGGACCATCTTCATCGCCTTTGAGAAGGACGGGAAGTAAATGAGCAAAGATATGAAATACGGCGAGAAGGAAATAGAGGAAGCGGCCGGGAAGCCTCTGGAGACCTGGGACAACCCCAACCCTGACCGGGACTATGAGATAGACCTGAGCTTCCCGGAGTTCACATGCCTCTGCCCGCGCTCGGGCTACCCGGACTTTGCCACAATAAAGATCACCTACGTTCCTGATAAAAAGATCATTGAACTCAAAGCCGTAAAACTCTGGCTGAACTCCTTCCGCAGCCAGCATATCTCGCACGAGGCGGTCACAAACCTCATCCACGACACCCTTAAGGACGCTCTCCAGCCAAGGAAGTTAAAGGTGGTTGGCGACTTCAACCCGCGCGGCAACTTGAAGACCGTTATCACTGTAGGCCCTTTTTAAACCTGAGCGAGCCACGGGCTCGTTCTAACTGGAGCGTCCAGCTTCCATCGCTTCAAAGGAAAGTAACGCATAACCTCTTCTTTGAAACATCCCTGTTCATCCCCAGATGAAAACATGTCTGCTCCTGAAAGGAGCAATAAAAACCAGTCCTTGACTGGGGCTACTGAAAGGAGCAATGTCGGCGTGCCCGCTGGCACTTGAGTGTTCAACTTCAAAGGCATTCATGATGATCGAAGATCAGGGCGTTGTGACCGTAACCGACGCCTCTGCCGTTTCCCCAAGGGAATCCTGCACAGTGAGGGTCACCACTGCGTCCGTGCCGACCGAATCCGGGTCCACAGTGAATGTGGTATTGTTTATGCCGAGCGCGTCAGGGGAGTTGATGACCGAGGTGGTGTCGGAGAACACGGAGTATGGCCCCGCGCCTCCTGTTATATAAAACGTTACGTCGTCGGATGTGTCACCGTCAGGGTTTGCAAGCCCGGTGAGCGTGATGCTTGCAGGAAGCACTGTGACCTGGCAGGCAGTATACCGGCCCATGCGGAAGAGGAACCTGCCCGTGACCCCCCAGCTTGAGCCATAGAGGTCAGTGCCTGAAAAGACATACCGCGCGCGGTACTGTGGGTATGTCTCATCAGGCGCATAGGCCCCGGACACTATGTCATTCAAGAATGCTCTCTGCATGCTAGCATCCACAAATGAGGCGCCAAGCCCCGTGGCCGGGAGCGTTCCGCCAATGTTCTCCCTGAACCTTTCAAGCGGCGGGGCCCCCTTCGTTATGCCCTTGAAATACACTGCATATTCTTCAAGGAAAAGAGAGTTCTCGGGAAGCGAGGGGTTTATGACCGTGTTTATTAAGTCCGCGCTCACGGAATATGCCATGGAGTTGCAAACGTCCACCTCTTTGGTGTCGGGTGTGAGCGAGAGGCTCACACTCATGTTGGTCTCATCCTGGCCCCAGTCGCCGTCCGTCTCTGAGGTGTCCGAGCCGCAGCCAGCACTAAGAGCGAATGCAATGATGAGTATCCAGTATTTCCCGGCCATAACGTGTTTTTTGTGCGTCTCCTTGTGTCAGAACAGTACTCATAAACTGGAATGGTTATCCCGCATATTTCATGAAGCGCGGGGGGTGCCTATGGCACTCAATAAAAGTACAAAACGTTTTGGTTCCATTGCATCAAAGCACAGTTTTGCAAATATTGCAAAGTCACGTTTTGTACCTTTTGCTTCCCCGCCGTCTGTTCATAGGGCCATCAGGCCTCCGGGCGAGCCTGGATTTATCGTATACATGGCTCATCTACTTCGCCATAAAACATTCGAGGTGCTTCTGACCCCTCGACGTACCCGTAAATGGGGCCCGTCGCCCCTGATCTTTGGTCATTCTTAAGACCTCTGAAGCTGGACGCTCAGGCTTAAGCGGGGCCCGTGGGCCCCCTCGTGAAATAAGCGGGTTACGTCATAATGGCACAGGGAAGTCCTTTCATACAAGCGTTTTTTATTGCCCGGAACAGGAAAAAGGCCCGGCCCCCAAGCAGGGGACCGGGCCTCATGGCTCGTTCTTGTGCCCGGCTAAGGGCTTAGGCCGTCTTCCTGCGCCTTCTGGCAATACCCGCGCCTGCCGCGCCGAATACGAATGCCAGGCCTATGAGCGGGAACTTGACCACGTAGACCACGGGCGTGAGGGTCGCCCTTACAGCAAGCCTCAGGGCCGGGCGCTGGGCTATGAAGTCGGCCACAGGAGGAGATGTCCTGTAGTACAGGGCCACCAGTGCGCGCCCGGGAGCGTTTGTGAGCAGGTGCTCGTCGCGGAAGTCACGGAGCACTTGCACGTTTCCGTCGAGGTAACTGCCGTAGGCCGCGGTGGCTATGTAGCAGGCCGTGTCGTCGCCTCCGTCCGGGTCCTCTGGGTCTGCATCGCCATCACCATCACCGTCCCCGTCGCCGTCGCCGTCGCCTGCAGCAGGACCAACAGTGATCTGGAATGTGTTCTGAGTTACTGTGTTAGTCCCGTCAGTCAGCTGAACAACAAAGTAGTTGTCACCTATAGCTCCACTGGTAGGTGTACCGTATATTCGGCCTGTATTGGAGTGCAGGGCAAGCCCTTCGGGCAAGGCTCCGGCCACTATCTCATAGAAGTAAGGGGGCGTCCCACCAGCAGGAATAAGCGCTATATCATATTCCGTGCCCACGGTACCTCCGGGAAGCGGATCGCTATTGGTTATCCTCAACAGGGTAATAATTATATTCAGGTCTTTCACAGCCACGTCGCCATTACTATCAGTGACCTGAGCCGTGAACAACACTGTGCCAGAGCCTGAAATGCCACCAGCACCTTCCGTTATCCTCCCGCCAGCATTCATAGACAGATTAAACGAACTCAGACTAGACGTTGTTTCTTGCCAGGTATACGGCGCTGACCCGCCTGTTGCCTGGAGCCTTACATCGTATGACCCAGTATTCTGTCCGATAGGCAGATCCGCGTCAGTTGTTGAAATGACAAGGTTAGAGATGTCAAGGGTAAAGAACTTGTCAAACGCGATCCCGTCCGAGTCTGTCACACGGATGATGAAAGACACGCTCCCCTGGGTGGAGGGGGTGCCGGAGATCGTCCCTGATACCGGGTCCAGGCCCAGGCCGGTTGGCAGGGAGCCGGTAAAGACCTCCCATGTGTATATGCCCGTGCCGCCTATGGCCGTCAATATCTGGCTATATGCTACGGCCTCCTGGCCTGTCTGCAGGACATTGGTCGTTATCACCAGGTCCATGACCGTGATATTGAAGTCCTTCTGTATAGAAAGCCCGCTTGTGTCCTCCACCTGTACTGTGACCGTGGCAGAGCCCCGTATGGTCGGAGTACCGGTTATTCCGCCATCATTTCCAGCATTAGAGAAGCCAAGGCCAAGGTTAGTCAGCTTTGCCTTGTCTGTGGCGTCCATGTGCCATGTGTATGGGGCATTGCCGCCTATTGCCGTGAAGGTTTGTGTATATGCGTTGGCAATGGTGGCAAAGGGCAGTTCACTGTCAGTCAATATCGTGAGGTTCGAGATCGTTATGGAGAACTGTTTGGATATCTTGAGGCCGTTTGAGTCCTCCAGCTCCACCACAAAGGAGTAGTAACCGATCTGTGTGGGCGTCCCTGTTATGTAGCCTGTGACAGGATCAAGCCCAAGCCCATAGGGCAGGGTTCCGTCAATCACGCGCCATGAATATATGCCGTTGCCTCCGGAGCCCTGTAAAGCATGTGAGTAGGCATAGCCAATTGAGCCGTCAGGCAGGGTTGCGGAAACAATGGAGAGGTCCACCAGCCGGAGCCTGAAGGTTTCCCATGACTCTCTGCCAAGGGCGTCCTCAACATAAACCGAGAACTCGTAATATCCCAGGTCGTCAGAGGGGATACCAGACAATAACTCCTGGTATCCCTCGCCAAGGGGACTCAGGTTGAAACTGAGGCCGCTCGGAATCGTCCCCCACGTATGGGTCCACGTATAGGGTGCCTGCCCGCCAAATACATCGAAGTACTGAGAGTATGGGGCGCCATCAACAGCAGTGCCCAGGTCCTCCTGGGTAACTATCCCGAAGTCGGTCACAATTATATAGATAATCTTTGTGGCAGTCACCTCGGTAATCTTGTCCTTGACCTGCATATACATGCCGTACCATAAATCCTCAATGACGGCTTTTGTGGGCTGGCCGCTTATGAGCCCCGTGTCCGCGTTCAGGTCCATGCCCTCTGGAACCATACCTCCAAGCACTTCCCACTCATATGCACCTGAGCCGCCAACTGCATTGAGATGAACAAACCAGGTAGCGTCAGGAGTGATGTAGATGGGTGAAGTAGTAGTAATGTAGAGGTCGTGCAGGAGCAGGTCGTATTTTTTGGTTATGGTCGCACCTGCCCCATCCTGCACAGCTATCGTGAACGAGTAATTGCCCAGGTTGTCTGCCGGGGTCCCAGTGATCCATGCCGAAGGCGTAGCGTTTACCAAGCTCAGCCCTGAGGGAAGCACTCCGCCTTCAAGCCACCAGGAATATGGCGCTGTACCGCCCACCACGTCGAACCTCTGGGAATAGACATCGCCACTAATAGCCGGGTCGATTTCCTCCAGAGGCAGGATCACAATGTCTGATACCGTTATGGACAACTTCTTCGTAACCTTGACCCCGGAAGTGTCCTCGACCTGGATAAGGAAATAGTACGTACCAAGTCCGGAAGGAGTACCTGTGACAGCGCCCGAGTTTTCATCCAGTGTCAGGCCTGGAGGCAAGGCGCCTCCTTCTATCGTCCATTTATAAATGCCGTCTCCACCCTGTGCCTCAAGCAGTTCGGCATAAGCGGCATCCACGGAACCAGCAGCCAGAGACACGGTAGTGATCTCCACGTCATCCAGTGTCAAAGAGAAGTCCTTCTCAACCCTGACACCGTCATCATCAACCACGGCAACGGAGATCTTGTAGCTGCCAAGGGTATCCAGCGGCGTTCCGTTGATAAATGCCGAGGAATTGATCGCACCGAAGAAGGTCAAGCCCGTGGGCAGCGTACCACCCGAGAGATACCAGGTGTATGGCGCCTGGCCGTTTTCGGCTTTGATGTCCTGGCTGTACAATGAATTGTAAATTGCGGTTGGGAACACTTCATCCGTTGTAATGTTCAGGTCGCTTATGGTTATGGACAGCTTCTGTTCAGCCACAGCATCCGCCGAATCCGTTACCCGGACGATAAAGGTTGATTTCCCCTCTGTCGTGGGAGTGCCGCTTATGTAGCCCGTGTTGGTCTCAAGAGCCAGGCCCGTGGGCAAAAAGCCTGATATCACGCTCCAGGTGTAGATCTCCGTGCCGCCTATTGCCTCAAGCAACACTGAATAATTAAGGCCAATGGAGCCGGCGGTAAGAGAGCTTGTCGTTATGTTCACATCGTACACGTTCAGCGTGAACTCCCTGTTCACCTTGAGACCCGTGGAATCCTCAACAAAAACCGTTATCTTGTACGCACCATCATTGCCGGCTGGAACTATGCCGTTTACAAGAGCGCTTGAGTTGATAGCTCCAAGGAAGCTCAGGCCGGTTGGCAGCGTCCCGGTGTAGCTCCATGTATAAGGAGAGGTACCGCCTGTGGCCTG
>DAOWET010000137.1 GCA_030638335.1 Nitrospirota bacterium | reverse complement strand
TGACCCTGCCCCGATTTAGTAGACACACCGAAAGGCTTGTTGTTTAAACTAAGAGCAGGAGGTGTGTTGATGGGAATCGGAAGCGGTCGCAGGATATTTACTCAGGAGTTCAAGGAAGATGCGGTTCGGCTGGTGACAGATCGTGGAGTGCCAGTGGCGCATGCGGCACAGGATCTTGGGATACACGAAAACACGCTACACAAATGGATAAGGCAATACAAGGCAGACCCCGATGAGGCTTTTCCTGGCAAGGGAAGGCTAAAACCCAAGGACGAGGAACTCCGCCGCCTCCAGCGAGAGAACGACGTGCTCAAGGAGGAGAGGGATATTTTAAAAAAAGCCTTGGGCATCTTCTCAAAACCCCGCAAATGATATATGGATTCATAAAGATGCATCGCTCCATGTTTTCTGTGGGGAGGATGTGCAAGGTGCTTGGAGTAAAACGGAGCGGATATTACGCATGGAGAGGGCGGGGTCTCAGCCATCGCCAGAGTCGTGACAAGGTTCTTCTTGAGCAGATAAAGAAGTCGCACAGGCTGAGCAAGGGCATATACGGTAGCCCCAATGTCCTGAATGATTTGCGGGACTGGAACTTCCGCACGAGCAAGAAGCGTGTTGCCAGACTTATGCGTGAGGCGGGTTTGCGCTCTAAAACTGTGCGCCGATTCAAGGTTACAACGCAATCGAAACACTCGTTGCCAGTGGCGGACAATCTGTTAAAGAGAAACTTCAAAGTAGCTGCTCCCAACAGGGTCTGGGTCTCGGACATCACATACATATGGACCCGTGAGGGATGGCAATACCTGTGTGTTGTGATTGACCTCTTTAACAGGCAGGTGGTGGGCTGGAGCATGAATAAAAGGCTGACGGCAGAACTGGCGGTGGATGCCTTGATGAAGGCGGTGATTAGAAGGCGACCTCCAGAGGGTCTTTTGTTTCATAGTGACAGAGGTGTTCAGTACTGTAGCAGGGCGTTTAGGAGAGTGCTACAGCGTTATGGTATTGTGCAGAGCATGAGTCGTAAGGGCGACTGCTGGGACAATGCTGTAGCCGAGAGCTTCTTTGGTACGCTGAAGCAGGAGCTGGTGCATCACGAAAGTTACAGGACAAGAGCAGAGGCAAGATTAAGCGTGTTTGAGTACATCGAGGGCTGGTATAATCGTACAAGACGGCACTCGGCGCTGGGGCATATGAGCCCCATCAGGTTCGAACAGACCGCCATGGTAGCCTAACTCAGTGTCCACAAAATCGGGTCAAGGTCACCATTAATTCGTTCCTTGCATTCATGTCACCTAGAAGAATGTAGAACATGCTACAAGAAAGCCAACCTTCTTCACTGTCCCGCCTTCCTGGAGACAATGTAGAGCGGTCGCTGTTTTGTCTCGTCATATATCTTGCCGATGTAGATGCCAATGATGCCAAGATTGGCGATTATCACTCCACCGATGAAGTACAGAGACACCATGAGGCTGCTCCAGCCGGCCACTGGCCCACCCACAAGCAATGCCCTGAAGAAGATGTAAGTGCCGTAGACAAGTGCGGCAAAGGCCATTATGAACCCAAGCCGCACTGAAAAGCGCAGGGGCTTGTCAGAATAGGCGATTATGGTATTCCAGGCCAGAGTCCAGAGCATCCTTAAGGTATAGGAGCTCTTTCCAGAGGCGCGCCCCTCATGCGTCACGTCTACTTTTGCCGTTTCAAAACCCATCCAGTCTACAAGGGCCCCAAAGAACCTTAGCTGCTCACGCATGCCCTGGAAACTGGTGGCCACCTTGCGGGAGATAATTCGGAAATTGCCCACAGAGCTGTCATATTCGATGTCCGCCAGATAGCTGAATGCCTTGTAGAAGATCCGTGACATGAGCTTCTTCAGGGGACGGTCCTGCCTGTTGGCACGGCGGGCCAGGACAACGTCATAGCCCTCCTGCGCCTTTTCATAAAGCCTCGGTATCTCCTCCGGCCTGTCCTGCAGGTCAGCGTCCATTACCACTGTCCAGTTGCCGATTGAATGGTCCAGCCCTGCGGTAATCCCGAAATGCTGGCCAAAGTTCCGGCTGAACTGGAGGCCCTTGACCCTTGGGTCCTTTTGCGAAAGCTCGCATATGATCTCCCACGAACGGTCTCCACCACAATCCTCAACAAGGATGAGTTCGAACTCGCCTACTTGTTCGAGTGCTGCAGCAAGTCTCTCATGCAAGGCCGGGAGGGTATCCTCGTTTCTAAAGACCGGTATTACTACAGATACTTCGATCCCTTTTCTCTCTCCATTTCCCAAGCTTTACCTCACCAATAAACAATTATTGCCACTTACTTATTATATACTCACTCTGAAAAACCGTGCTGAGAAAATTGACATCTTATTTATAGCTTAAATCACTTTAATAATCCTGTTAAGGAAATACCTGAGACCACTCCTTCCTTGCCCAGATGGCTCGGATAAACATTCGCCCCGCAATCCTTTTACGTTGCATGGAAAGAAATTATGATATAGTTTTGTTTAGCATGGTTTTTCAGAGGCTCCATGGGTGGAACTCTAACGATCACTCATAACAAGGATATGGACACTTGATATTTAGAATAGGACATTTATCAACCTTCTACCACACAGCGCCGCTCCTTATCCGCAGAGGCGATCATCAGGTCGAAGCCAGGGGCGAGCAGGTAGGGCGAGCCCACGGGATAGCCCTGGTAGAAATTGTGGGAAGGAAGCGATGGGAAGTTTTGCACAATGAGATGGACCCTGCGCATGTGGTCGTAGGTATCGCCGGCGTAGAAGTCCACGCCGCCGTCATGCCTCAGGAAATGCTCCTTCGGAGCTGTCCTGAGGGCCATGGAGCCCAGGACTGTGAGCAGAATGGCCGCATATATCGCGTATTTGTTGATGGTGTTCCCCACGAGGAGTATTTTAACAAGAATAAGCATGTGGCGGTCTACGAACCTGGGCATGCAGCATCTACGGCGTCATAAGCCGCTCGGGGTCACGGATCCCTTTATTGGCTTCTACATTCCCAGGAAGGCAATTAAGCCCAGCCCGTGGCTGGTCGTGCCTTCTTCCTAGTATCTACTACATTCCAGGTCCCTATTCCTCCGTTAGACGCCCGAACTATCCTTCTTGAAATCACTGAATAATAGAAAATGACTTATTAAAGGGGAAAGGCCAGAGGCGGAGGGAGTTGAGAAACGAGAAGGGGACAAGACCTTTGGGGGGGAATGGAAGGGTCCCCTTCTCGTGTTCGGCTATATAAATGACCTGTTGTAGATCGAGGTGTAGGGGTGGTGAGAGATCTCGTTGTCCCTGGACAGGTCGCGCAAGCAGCGGTGGAACGAGCCTATAAGCGCGCTTGTGCGCGTGGCCGTCTTCACCATCCGCCCGTTCAAGTAGCTCTCGTATGCCTCGTGTATAAGCGCACGTGTCACGTACAGGTGCGCCAATATCTCCTCGCATATCGGGATGTTGAGCATTGTGGCTTCATGCAGGTAGGTCGAGACCTGGCCTGTAAGGTCGCACACGTGATTGATGTCCGTTGTGGAGCATGCCTCGCATATCTTTTGCAGCAGCAGTATCACCTCGGCGGCGGTGCGGTCATGGACTAGCGTTGCCCTCTGGCGCCTGAGTGCGTCGTCAAGTGAGATGAGTAGTTCGTGCATAGACTGTGAGCCCTGGACTCCATTGCCGTATGTGCCCATTTGCCCTCCTGCTGCGTCGGTTGGTGCTGCGTTAACCCATTACCCTTACCTATACCACGGCTCACCAGCGTTTGCTACTCTATATTTGCATTGCAAGGTTTGTGCCAGTGGATGGGGGGGTTGGATTTGTTGGTTTTTTGATTTTGGTTCTCATTTTGGGGATACAAAAGTGAGAATTTGTCTCGGTTTAAGAATATATTTTTTATATTTTTAATATGTTTAATCGGGGGGAAGGGCTAATTGGTGACGGCCTGGGCCGTGAGAGGGAGGGGGAAGGTTTTGTGTATAATAAAAGCATGAGTACAAAAGGCGCTACAGCAGAGGTTTTTCTGGAGGCTTTCAAGGCCATGCCCAAGAAGGAACAGGACATTTTCCTTGCGGAAATGCTTAAGGACAAGCGCATGCGTGAGGACCTTATTGACCTGAGCATTGCCGAGGACAGGGCCAAGAGCAAGTCCAGGAGTTTTAAAGAGTTTATTGCCGCATAAACTTATCAAGATACTATCCATCGCCCACCGCAAGGATGTCTACCGCCAGCTTTAAGTTCCACTAGCCCTCACGAGCACGAATTCCTTATAAGTAGTTGTGCGGGCAAGGAAAAGGCAAATTCGGGGGGAAGGGCGAATTGGTTTGGCCTGGGGGCGGGATTTGTGTGAGGAGATTTTGGTGACGGCCTGGGCCGTGAGAGGGAGGGAGGATTTGTTAGATTTTTCCTTTGTTTCGTAACTTTGCTATGAATGAATCTATTTCTTCAGATAAAACAAATGTCCTATTTCCGATTTTTACAGTCTTAATTTTTTTTTCGCTAATTAGTCTATATAAAGTTGCTCTGGACACTTTTAGAATTTCCAGGGTTTCATTAATTGAGAATAGCTTATCCATTGTTTCAACATATATCTTTATGTCTCATGTTGTCAATTGTTATATCTAGATGTCTTGACACCAGAATGCAAGTATGATATTATATGAGACATAATGAGACAGCAAAAGACAATATTAGATAGTGTATCTTGTAATGCATAATGCATTAATATATAGATGCCATGGCTGATATTTTTGATAAACATAAAAGAAGTGAAATAATGAGCAAGATAAAATCCATAAACACGAAGCCAGAAATTACTGTAAGGAAATATCTATATTCAAAGGGATATAGGTATAGAATACATAAGAAAGGTTTACCAGGGAAACCTGATATTGTTCTTCCAAAATATAAAACTGTTATCTTTGTACAAGGCTGTTTCTGGCATGGACATTCTTGTAAGATAGGGAGTGGAAAAAGGAAGCCTAAATCTAACCAAAGCTATTGGAATAATAAAATAGCTAGGAACATTGAAAGGGACAAAGAGAATCATCGAAAATTAAAAACTATGGGTTGGAAAGTAATCAAGATATGGGAATGTGCGACCAAGGATGAAAAGAAGCTATTCAATAAATTGAAGCCATTAATGGTAAATAAGGATAATGCGAAAGAAGATTAGGGTGGCTTCATTCTTCTCCGGGATCGGAGGCTTTGACCTAGGCATGGAACGGGCTGGGATGAAGGTCGTTTTTCAAAGTGAAATAAATAAATTTTGTCAAAAAGTTTTAGATAAACATTGGCGAAATGTTTATTTAAATAAGGATATTAATAAGCTTAGACTAGAAGATATACCAGAAGAAGCACAGTTATGGTGTGGAGGGTTTCCATGCCAAGATTTATCATTAGCTAATCAAGGGAAACGAAAAGGACTAGGAGGTGATAGAAGTGGGTTATTTTTCAAGCTCGCAAAATTCATTAAACCAAGACTCCCTCGGTGGCTGGTTATTGAGAATGTTCCGGGACTCATTAACAGCCATAACGGACAAGATTTCAAAGTACTCTTACAAACGTTGGATGAATTCGGGTATGGCGTATCATGGCGAATACTGGATGCAAAATACTTTGGAACACCACAACGACGTAGAAGAGTCTACATTGTCGCAAGTCTTGGAAACCTCCTCTCCGCTGAAGTTCTTTTTGAGCCGGGAGCAACTACAGTCGCTCCTCGACAGGGCCTCGGTACGTGGGAAATCTCTCCCCCCAGATTTAGAGAAGGCAATAAAGAATCAAATATCTATTCTATCCAGCATGCCGGAATTGGAAGAAAACATACTGCAGGGCCGCAAGCAAAAGGATATCGTAATGACGGAGAAACCTATACGCTTGACTCAAGAGGTAACTCAGATGCTGTCTGTAAGGCGGATGGCTCCCTCAGAGTACGAAGTTCTTCAGGGATTTCCAGCGGGCTGGACGGAAGTAGATACAGAGCAATAGGCAATGCTGTAGCAGTTCCGGTAGTAGAATGGATTGGGAAAAGAATAGTTAAAGCTGATAAAAAATATTCTCAAGTTAAGTGATTGTTTTAGTTCCACCGGATAGTTTATCGAAATCACCTTGAAAAGCTTCAGGGCAAGGGTCACCTTGGTCAGTTAGAGCGCGAACAAAAGTTTGATAATCAGTAAATAGAAGTTTAGTAGTATCAACTTTGAATGGAATTGGTCCAGCCACTGGCTCGGAAGTAGTATCTTCTGAAAAACCAATTAGAGCTAATGTCCAGTTATGGTCTCTTAAATTCTGAAGTCCCGCTCTTTGAATCTTAGCGAAAATATAATCATAAAACAAAGAACCAACACAAAAAACCATTCCATTTCCGTCTCCAGTTATCATTGCAATACGGCCCTTTACTAAAAACTGCTCCTGCTGTCTTCTCCATGCATTTGTAATAATTGGTCCTGGTCCTGAAACAGGTTCTGATAAACCTGTATTTGTTCTTGGAGTTGAATTCTCCCATAAATTGACATGTTTAGATAATTTACCTGTATTTGATGTTTCTCCACCACCTTGCATTTCTAAGACAACACTCCTTGGTCCTGCATATGCAACATCACCACCATTAACCATTATGAAATCAGCATGATAAATACTATTACCTGGTGCTGGCATCGGAGATTCTCGCTTAACCAAGACATCATCCTCAGTTATATCAGGAGAATAGACGGTTTTAGCAACTTGCATAAGAATTTCTTTTTGATGGACAGTTAGTGGTATATCCTTTTTTGTAGCGCACAGCCTATTTCCGCAAACAATCCAAACTGTCCCATCTCGCTTTCTAACAGCACAAACCGGTTTGTAGCTTTCAGCATTAGTTCTGTCACGCATTTTGGTACATGGTGCTGACATGAAGGGGCATAATGTAGAAGAACCGCTCTTCGGTTCAATAACTGGGGAATTAACGTCACACCTCTGCCCTAGATACTCTGCCACCGACATGCTCATGTTGCAATCTCCCGGTACAATAGATTTGAAGTAATTGTAACTTGAGGCAGGGTAGGATGTCTATATAATTTAAGCAATTATGAATTCTATGTAAGCCTAATGTTTTATTACTGACTTAAATATCCATAAGTTATAATATTTCATAGATATAATGATTTGTATACTTAACCGAGGAAGAGATAAAGATAGTGGAAGGGGAAAGCTCCTGATGATTCCAGGTCAACACGAGTCTTCGCAAGGGGCCGCTCTAAACCACTCGGAACTAACAACAAGGCTGTGACGCAAGAATGGAAAAATGATATGCTATAAGATGTGAAAGCAATGAAGACATTAAACGAGATAAGAGAGATACTTAAAGGTAACAAGCCAGCGCTCAAGGAGCAGTTTGGGGTCAGCCAGCTTGGCTTGTTCGGCTCTTATGCTCGGGGCGAGCAGGACCCAAAGAGCGATCTTGACGTTCTTGTGGATTTCGATGAACCTGTTGACCTCTTTCAGTTCATGGACCTTAACGACCAACTTGAAAAACTTACCGGCATGAAGGTCGATCTGGTGACAAGGGGGGCTTTGAAGCCTCATATTGGCAAGCGTATACTGAGTGAGGTCTCCTACCTGTGACAGACCGTGATTACAGGGATTACCTCAATGATATTGTGGAATCCGTTAACGACATTGAGACGTTTATAAAAGGATTATCCTACGAAGATTTTATTGCTGACAAGAAAACATTTAACGCGGTTGTGCGGAGCATAGAGATCATCGGCGAGGCTTCGACAAATCTATCTAAAGATATTTGCGACAAGGCCCCTGATATTCCCTGGGCTAAAATGAAAGGTATAAGAAACAGACTGGCACATGAGTACTTTGGCATTGACGGCCAGATACTCTGGAAGACGGCCAGTGAGTCTATCCCCGCATTAAAAGCAGGCGTAGAGAATCTTTTGAGAATAATAGAAGCCTGACTAACTAAAAGTAATTGATGGGCTTCGCCCCTCATCGCAGGGACTAAAATCATTTCTTTTTCATCAAAAAACGCGTTCCGCTCGCTCGTATTGCGGTGTGACATGCGCAAATCAATTTTATTTCCAATAATTTATTAACCAAAGTTCAGAAAATCGGGCCTTCGCGAAATGTAAAAAGCACATTTCCGTAATGCCATGCGTCCGATTTATTAACTTTGGTTTGTGACACATTTTGACTGACACGTGTCATATGGACAATGTCACAGTATAGGTGTTAGCCTCTCCGTAGGGGCCACAATAACCCCCGAAGGAGAGGCATATAGATGAACCAAAAAGGTCGAACAACCTTGGAGTGAACCCCAATGTAAAATTAATGGGGACGGTTCTATTTAATGCGCCAGAGGAGAAAGGGCTGACGGCAAAAGACTTTTCTTAGAGGGAGAGTCTTTTTGTCTTTTTAAATAAGAGACGGACTGCCTGAGTAAGATATAATATATAAAGAGGGCAGTGCGGGGGACGGGTTTGTGATAACTGCGTACTACACCACAAAACCCTCCGAAAGGAGACGGACTATATGGAAGCGTTAAAGATACTGGAAAAAGGGGAAAACCTGAGTTGGGACTATGACGAGGACGCCGACGTCCTTTACATCAGCATGGGCGAGCCGCGCAAGGCGGTGGGCGTGGATATCGGCGATGGGGCCGTTGTCAGGTACGCTGAAGAAGACGGCGAAGTCGTCGGCCTGACCATTATCGGGGTAAAAGAGAGATTGCTCGCCAGCCTGAAGGCGGAGGTGCGGGAATGAACATCTCCTACGATGACAAGGCAGACCTCCTCTACATCCGCCTGGACGACACTGCTCAGGAGGTCGTCAACAGGCGGCTCGACGAAGACATAGTGCTGGACATAGGCAAGGTCGTCTCCATTGAGATACTGGATGCCTCCGAACATACCACTGAGCCTCAGGGCATTGTCTACGAGCTGAAAAAGACAGCAGCGTAAGGTGCTCAAACCCATGGAAAATAAGCTCCAGACCGCCTGAATAACCTGTCTGCACGCGTCCCGCTCGCCCATCTTGCGGTGTCACAGGTTGACTAACTAAAGTATATTTGACAACGTAATTCAGGTAGTTTTATACTTACAACATAGAGACGTTCTCCATAGCTTGGGGGGCGTCTTTGCTGCTTTTAGGAGGGTTTTAACTATAGTTAATAAAGTCCATAGCAGACTCCCCGCGCAAACCCCCCTCATAACCCAATTATCGAGAATGAACAAAATGAACGCTTCAAAAGCGCGAAAATCGGCGCAAAAACAACCAGTTGCGGCGATTTGGAGCCTCCAGAATGAACACTATAAAAACAAAGGAGAAGCCAGAGGCTTCTCCATCAGGCATCATTGGTCGGGTCGGAGACTACTTGTACTTCCTCCCCTGCCTCTTGGTCTTGTGGCAGATGATGCAGTTGTCCTTGGGCGGGTGGTTCTCGCTGCGCATGAACTCCCCCCCAGGGCCGTGGCAGGTGAGGCAGTACTCGGAGTCCGTGAGATTGACATGCACCGGGTTGTCAGGTATCCGGGCCGAGCGCTCGCCGCTGATGGCAGAGAGCAGACCGATGATCATCAGCACGAAGGCGATGAAGATCACGGTCTGGATCACGGACGAGGGCTTTTTGTTCTTTTTGTCATTTTTGTCCGGCATATTCAAGACATTGTAGCATATGGACATGGAATTTCGATACTCATTCTGTACGAGCCCGAATGCACCGCGTCTTCTTTGTTCCTGCACCATTTGAGTGGGCGCAGTAGCTATAGACTTCGCGTCCAGCGCCTCGGATTCATCGGAGAGGAGGCACCCCGAACACGTACATGGACATTATTAGAGGGGTTTTATTGTTATGATCTGGGTAGGATGGGGCACGGGGGGCCATTGCGGGGGCGGATTCTTGCCTTCATGAGGGGTTTCTGTTTATAATTATGTACTTTTTTCTCTTCGGTGAAAGGATGATAGCTCGGTATGATCGATATTGATGCGGTATTTGAGTTCCTGCGGGACTCCACTGTGATGGTGTTGAAGACCATCGCCATGATCGACGCCAAGCCCGGGGATATACTGCCCTCGGACAAGAACGAGCTGGTGAGCTACGTCAGCGGCAACGTTGGTATCACCGGGGAGATGAAGATATCCATCACCGTGAGTTTCAGCAAGGAAGCCATAACGAAGATCTACCGCACCGTGTTCCCGGAGGACGCCAGCGAGGTCACCATCTTCCATATGGGGGACCTGGTGGGCGAGGTCACGAACATGATCAACGGGAACATGAGGAGACACCTGGCGGAGAACAACATGAAGTTCGACTCGTCCATCCCCACTGTTGTTGTGGGCTCGCAGCAGATCTACCATCCGGCCGGCACCATCGCGAAGGTCATCCCCTTTGACCTTGGCGGGGACTACATGTTCCTCGAGGTTGGGATCAAGGCCTTCTAGTTGGGAAGGCCCTCCGAGGCGGGTATCTGCACGGTCTCCCGAAGCATCCTGTCAAGCTCCCTGTCACGCCCGTAGATATCGTGCCTGAAGGTCACCCGGCCATCGTCCGCCGCCCATGCGCTCTGGTAGAGCACCATCACGTCCAGTGGCTCGGGCAGGTTCAGCTCGTAGCGCGAGCCTGTGTTGATGGCGGCCTGGATCTTGTTGCGGCTCCAGCGGGGTGACTTCCGCATGGCGAAGGCCGCGAGCTCCTGGGGTTTTTCCAGGCGTATGCAGCCGTGGCTGAAGGTGCGGACCTCACGCTGGAAGAGGTAGTCAGCGGGGGTGTCGTGCAGGTAGATGTTGAAGCGGTTCGGCATCAGGAGCTTCACCTTGCCCATGGGGTTGGCGCCGCCGGGCTTCTGCCTCAGCCGCAGGCCCTCGCGCGGGTCGGCGATGGTTACTAGATCTATGTCCCTGGGGTTGACCAGGTGCTCGTTGTCGCCCCAGCCCATGAGTATCTCGATGCCCCGCTCTTCGAGGTATCCCGGCGAGTTTTGGAGGATGGGCACGATCTCGTCCCGCGCGATCGATTGGGGTATGTTCCAGTAGGGGTTCAGCACCAGCGAGGTCATCTTGGAGCTGAAGGACGGTGTGCTCTGGAAGTCCTTGCCGATGATGACGCGCATCTTGAGGTCAGGCGCATCTTTGCTGACCGCCTTGAGGGTGAAGTCAGCCAGGTTCACCAGCACGTACGTCTTTCCAAGCTCTCGCGGCAGCCACCTCAGTCGCTCCATGTTCAGCTCGATGGCCTTGATGCGGGTTTCCACCGGGGCATTCAGTGTCTCAAGCGTTACGGGCCCCACCATGCCGTCGGCCTCGAGGCCGTGTCTGCCCTGGAACCTCCGCACCGCTTTTGCCACCGATGAGTTGAAGAGCTTTTCGTCCTCGGTGGTGTTTGAGGACATGAGGTCGTGTGTTGCCATTAGCCTATCTCTGAGGGCCTTTACCCCGATGCCCCTGTCGCCGCGCTTCATCTGGGTGGTTATGGACTTCCACCCGCCCTGGCTCAAGGCTTTCCTGTAGATGGCGAGCGCTTTCTTAAGGCGCTGGTACTCGGGGTTCCTGGGCGAGAGGCTCTCCAGTGAGTCCTTGATCCAGCCCACGCGGAGCATGCGTATCAGGAACCCGCTGAGTTCCATCTTTATTGCCTCCACGCGCGCGTCTTCCACCACGAGCATGGGCTTGACCCTTCCTGTTATGAGGTCGGAGGCGTAGGCGAAGTAGGCGTCGCTGATGAGTATCTCTATCCAGGCTATGCGTTCGGGCGTGAGCGTGCCGCCGTCTCCGGCCGCCTCCTGGAGGTTCCTGAGGCCCACCTCAATGTCCACGAGGTTGTAGTAGTCCGGGTTAAGCCCCTCGGCAAAGGCATCACGCAGGGCCTCGCTGAGCTCCTGAGCCTCCGGCAGTGCCTTGGCCCCCTTTGTCCATGCCGGGCGGAACCCAAGGCGCGTATAGAACCTGGATACAAGGGCTGGCTGCTGAAGCTTAAGCCTTTCAGCGCCCGTTTCGGTCTGCAGGTTGTTCCTGAGGATGTTCGATACCTCGAGGTCAATGCCGGTGGGCGTTTCAAAGCCCGTGCCAGGAGAGGGCAACGCAAGGGTCAGGGCCACAAGGATGCTCAGGCCCGCAAGCACGGCTCTGATATCAAGTGAGATGCGCCTGTTCATTTATCCGCCTGTATCCCCACCAGCTCCAGTTCGAATATCAGCGTCTCGTTAGGCCCGATGGCACCGCCAGCTCCGCGTTCGCCATAGGCGATACCGGGGGGGATGAAGAGCTTCCATTTGGCCCCTTCCTTCATCAGAAGCAGTGCCTCGGTCATTCCAGCGATCACTCCAGATACAGGGAAGGTCGCAGGGCCCCCGCGCTTGTATGAGCTGTCGAACTCGGTGCCGTCTATCATGGTCCCCCTGTAATGCACTATGACCGAGTCGCTCTCAACCGGGCTCTTTCCGGAGCCCTCTTTGAGCACCTCGTACTGAAGCCCGCTTGAGGTCGCGGTGACTGCCTTGCGCTTCCTGTTCTCGGCAAGGAAGGTCTCTCCCATTGCCTTTGCCTTCAGGCTCTGCACCTGCCTCCAGGCAGCAAGCTCTTGGGCCAGTTCCTCCTGGGTGACCTTGGGGGCCTCCCCGTCGAAGGCGTCCTGCAGGCCCTTGTAAAGAACATCCGGGACCACGTCCCCATACTGCTGCTTTATCCTCAATCCCAGGTCGTGTCCGAGGCCGTAGCTTATCCTCTCCTGGGGGCTCTTGTATTCATCATCCGCACCGGGGGCAGCTCCGGCAAACAGTATCAAAACCAATCCGAGGGCAAGTGTCAAGCTATATTTCATTATATCTCTCCTTATATGGGTTTCATTTATTCTATGTTTGTTCTAGCGGGAAGTCAATTTTTTCTGCGGTTTCAGGATATTTTGTTTGATAAGCCCGGTCTGTTTACATGTTAGAATATGAGTATGGCTTTAACAGGATCAGAAGGCCCCGGCTCTGGCCTGAAGGCGCTCCACGAGCGAGTTTCTTCGGTTATCAGGGGAAAGGACGATGCCATCAGGCTTGCGGTGGCTACCCTGCTTGCGCGCGGCCATCTGCTGATAGAGGACGTGCCCGGAGTCGGCAAGACCACTTTGGCATACACGCTTGCCCGCGCGATCGACTGCTCGTTCCAGCGCATACAGTTCACCTCCGACCTCCTGCCGGCGGACATTATCGGGGTGAACGTTTTCAACTCGGAGACCAGGGAGTTCGAGTTCAGGCGCGGCCCCCTGTTTGCCAATATCGTGCTCGCCGACGAGATCAACCGCACCACGCCCAAGACCCAGTCAGCGCTGCTTGAGGCCATGAACGAGCGCCGCGTCTCGGTTGAGCGCACCACTTTCGTGCTTGAGGAGCCTTTCATGGTAATAGCCACACAGAACCCCATGGAGTACAGGGGGACGTTCCCGCTTCCCGAGAGCCAGCTGGACCGCTTTGCCCTGCACCTTAGGCTTGGCTACCCATCGGAGGAGGACGAGAAGCTTGCGCTCTCTGAGTTCAAGGATTTCAGCGAGATAGAGAGCATGGGCCCGGTTATCACCGGCCAGGACGTGCTCAGGATGCAGAAGGAAGTTGACGCCATACGAATGGACGAGAGCGTTCTGGATTACATCATGTCCATAGTGACGGGCACCCGCGAGCACGACGCTGTGCGCCTTGGCGCAAGCACCAGGGGGGGACAGTTCCTCCTGAAGGTCGCGCGCGCACTGGCATATTATTCTGGCCGTGATTTCGCGGTCCCCGACGATGTGAAGGAGGCCGCGCCCCATGTGCTTGGCCACAGGATGATGCTAAGGAAGCAGACCTCGATAACTGACGCCCACCGGGTGATCAAGGACATTCTCGAGAAGGTCCCGGTCCCGGTCTAACCCACTGGCGTGGGGGCTTAATCGGTCGCGACGACCGGACTTTAGTATGTTTAAATGATAACCGTCGAATGCAAGTGTAAGAGGGGTCCGTGACCCCCGTGCAATATACGGGTTAAGAGGGCTTTTATGAGACCCACAAGGGAAGGGGCCAGGTTTCTTCTAGCTACGGGTCTCATCGGCCTGGCAGCCATGAACACCGGCAACAACCTCATCTACATTATTTTTGGCATGCTTCTGTCCGTGCTGGTGCTCTCCTACGCGCTGCTGAGGACGAACCTCTCGGGCCTTCTGCTCAAGGTGGAGGCTGAGCGTCCTGTATTTGCCGGGCAGAAGGCCTATTTCCGGATTACCGTCAGGAACCGGAAAAAGAGGTTCACTTCCTATTCTCTCAGGATAAGGTTTCCCAAGGGGCTGCTGGCCGAGGAACGCACCGGGTTTATCCCGGTTGTGGCCCCGGGCTCAAGCGAGACCTCTGAGGTAGAGCTTGTATTTCGCAGGCGCGGCAGTTTCCGTTATGGAGACTTTGTTGTGGAGAGCAGTTTCCCCTTCATATTCTTCTACCGCAGGGTTACGGTACAGGTGGAGGGCGAGGTCGTTGTCTACCCTCGCATCCGGGAGCTTGAGCTTGATGCCCTGAGGCGGGGGGCCTCTGGTGAGCGCACGACGAACAGGCCCGGCAGGAGCGACGACCTTCTGGTGATACGGGAGTTTCGTTGCGGCGACGACATGAAACATATCAACTGGAAGGCAAGCGCGCGCTCAGAGAGCCTCATGGTAAAGGAGTTTACCGAGCACGAAAGCCGGATGATAACCCTGGTGCTGGACAACTCAAGCCCTGCCGAGGAGTTCGCCTTTGAACGAGGGGTCTCCTTTGCCGCCTCTGTCGCCTGGAAGCTGGGGCTTGAGGGGTTTCTGGTCAGGCTGGCCATGTGTGGGGCGGAAGTGTCTTTTGGCACGGGGCTTGAGCATGTCTACCGGGTGCTGGACGCACTTGCGGATGCAGAGGACGGCTCCAGCGAGGCATGCCCCGGGGTCGATGATGTGGAGGAGGGCGAGGGCATGGTCGTGGTGATCCTCAAGAACGAACTGTCTCCTATGGCGGCGATCGCGGCGGGGGAGGGCACGGTGGTGGTAAATGCAGCATCTGCTCTATAAATCCCTGACTGCGGCCCTGGCCCTTACAGGGTGCGCAAGCCTGATAGTCTCGGGGGAGCTGAACATACTCTTCATGCTCCCGGGCCTTGCCATATTCCTTGGCTATTACAGGTACCTTACCGGGAAGCCACCCATCTCCAGGTGGCTTGTGGCAGGGCTTGCCGTTGTGGAGATATTCGTCCTGGGCTTTGACGCCCTGGTCGTGAGCCGTGACTTCCTGATTGCGTTGGCGCACATGACAATAGTGTTCCAGGCCCTGAAGAGCTTTGATTTCCACGAGCCCTGGGACCCCCTGCAGGTCTATTTCATGTCGCTCCTGCAGTTGATCATCGCCTCTGAGATCGGCCTGTCCATGGTGGTGGGTTCGGTCTTCATCGTGTTCATCTTTGTCTTCATAGCCGTGCTGGTGGTCTCGCACTTCATGAAGGAGGGGACAATAGACCATGTGGACTTCAGGCGGCCCATGTTGCTTATATCCATTACCGCCTTTGTATTCACCCTGGTGTTCTTCGTTTCCATCCCCCGCCTTAAAAGCGGCATCTGGGGCAGGCAGGCAGGCAGCGGCATCCGCACTGTGGGGTTTTCCGGAGCCGTGGACTTCAGCTCCTTTGGCGATGTGCTGGGCGATGACACCATAGTCATGCGCGTGGAGATAAAGGACAGCAGGCCTGTCCCCCTTTACTGGCGCGGCTCCACCCTGGACAGGTTCGACGGCGTTACATGGACGGACACCTTCCGCCCCAGAGAGCGTATTGGCAGCAATTACGGGTTTTTTACTTTTAAGGCTTATGATTTCAATCTGGACGAGCTTATTGAGCAGTATGTGATCCTTGAGCCCCTTGATACAGAGGTGGTATTCGGGCTTGGGGAGATAGCTGTCCTTAAATCACAGAGCAGGATCTTGTACAGAAACAAGGCCGGCACGATCATTCTCCCTCAGAAGTCCCGGCGCAGGTACTCCTACACCGTATACAGCAGCCTTGAACCGCATGAGCTTGATAAGGATGAGTTCAACAGGGACCGTGTGAGGTACCTCCACCTGCCAAGGGGTATGGAGCGTGTGCGAGGTCTTGCCCGCGAGGTCTCCGGGGACCAGGCCCTCCCCCCCATGGAGAGGGCCCGTCTTCTGGAGGGGTTTCTGCTTAATGAGTTCGACTACTCCCTGCAGACCACCAGACCTCCAAGGGGAGTATCGGCCATGGAGCACTTTCTCTTTAACACGCGCACCGGCTTCTGCCAGTACTTCGCCTCCTCCATGGCGCTCATGCTCAGGAGCATAGGCATCCCCTCGCGCATAGTGATCGGCTACAGTGGAGGCGAGGTCAATATGATGGGCAACTATGTGATCGTCCGGCAGAACAATGCACACTCCTGGGTGGAGGCCATGATCGAGGGCAGGTGGAGGCGGTTTGACCCCACGCCGCTTGCCGCCCCATCAGTGTCCACCGGCTTTCAGCAGGCCCTTGACAGCATAAGGATGCAGTGGTACCGCTATGTCATCGGTTTCAGCGGCTCGGACCAGCGAGCCATGGTCAGGACCTTTACCATGCCGGTCATCCGCATGCCTGAGTTCAGGGGGGTGCAGTTGAGGTTCAGGCCCGTTTATGTGCTTGCAGTGCTTGCGGCCCTGTCTGTGGCTTTGTATCTGATCTTTGTCAGGGGAATAGAGCATAGGGGGCGTTCGTATGAGAGCCGGGCCTATCTCAGATTCCGCTCAAGGGTCATGCGCATGGGTGGCCGGGTTACGGACAGCTCCGCTCCTCATGAGGTTTTGGATGAGGCGGTTGCCAATGGAGTGGACCCGGAGCAGGCCGGGGAGTTCATCCGCCTCTACGAGCGCGCACGCTTCGGGGGCAGGGGGCTTGATAGCGGGCAGCGCCAGGACTGTGAAAGGCTCCTAGTCCGCATATTTCATGAAGGGAGGGGGGAAAGGTAAAAAACGTTTACAATCTTTAATGGTTCCAACGTATATTACAAACGTTTTTTACCTTTCCTGCTCCCCGCCCTTCACCCTCCGGGCGAGCCTGATTCACCACATCTACTTCGCCATAAGCCGCTCGAAGTACGAAGTGCACTCCTTCGCGTCTTCTGGCTTGTATCTGCGGCAAATCAGAACTCGTGAAATAAGCGGGCGAGGCGCCCTTGCCGGCAAGGGCAGGGGTTTTTCTTAAAAGGCATTTCTATTCATCAAATCCATGCGCTCCTATTAACGGGACGAAAACGCAGAATATACCGAACTCCCGCCGGAACCCGTCCTCTAGCCGGGTAACCTTCACAAGCTGTTGCGTGGACTGCGGGCCCACCGGAGCCACAAGTATGCCTCCCTCGGTAAGCTGCTCCAGAAGCGGTGGCGGTATTTCAGGCGTGGCTGCCGTGACCAGTATACTGTCAAAGGGGGCCTCTTCGGGCCAGCCCCCGGTGCCGTCCCCCACCAGGAAGTTCACGTCCTTGATCCCGCTGGACTCTATAGCCCTTTGCGCGCGAAGCGAAAGCTCTTCTATGCGCTCCACTGTATAGACCTCGCGCGCCAGGGCCGCAAGCACAGCGCTCTGGTAGCCGGAGCCCGTGCCGATCTCGAGCACCTTCTCACTGCCTGTAAGCTCAAGCATCTCGGTCATCCTGGCTACCATGTAGGGCTGCGATATGGTCTGCCCCTCGCCTATGCCCATTGCCATGTCGTCATAGGCCATGTCCCTGTGGGCGGGCGGGACAAAGAGGTGGCGTGGCACATTGCGCATGGCCTCAAGCACCCGCGGGTCGGTTATGTCCCGGCCCATGAGCTGCTTCTCTACCATCAGGAGCCGGACTTTTTCGAACTCCATTTGCGCCACTGTCCTGCCAGGAAATCAAGCGTGTTGTGGTTGGTGAGGTCAAGGTGGATCGGGGTTATTGAAACATATCCGTCCTGCACAGCGTTGATATCGTTGTCTTCGTTCAAGTCCCAGGTCGCCGTGCCGCCTC
>DAOWET010000194.1 GCA_030638335.1 Nitrospirota bacterium | reverse complement strand
CTGGTGGAGACCACATGGGCCGATGCCCTTAAGATAATGAGCGGCAAGCTCAAGGGTTCCGGCAAGGACACTGGAATTGTGAGCGTGGCAAGCATAGTGAACGAGGACGCCCTGGCCATGAAGCACTTTGCCACAGACGTCCTGAAGACAAAGAACTATGATACGACAATGAGCCTCTATGCCACGCCTGAGAGCCTTATAAACTCCGAGCATGTACATACGACGGACTCGGACCTTCTTGTCACCGTGGGCATTAACCCCGCACAGCGCGAGAGGGTCCTGCCAATGCTGAACGTGCATATCAGGAGAAGGGTGGCACGCGGGAGCAAGCTTGTTGTGGTCAATTCCAGCCAGACCAAGCTGGACGAGGTGGCGACACAGGTCGTAAGGGGAGATGAGGTGAAAACGCTTAAGGCCCTGATAAAGGCAGCCATAGGCAAGGGGATGAAGGCTGACAAGAAGCTCAAGGACGCTGTCAAGGGAGCCAAGGTCAGCCCGGAGATAGAGGAAGCGGCAGGGCTTTTTGCAGCCGCGGAAAACCCCATCGTGCTTACCTCTCCGGCCCTGTTCGATGCCGCCTCGAACCTTTCGGTGCTCAAGGGCAAGACCGTTGCGGTTACTTACGAGGCCAATGCCCGCGGCGTGGCGCATATGGGCCTTGTCTCACAGGGCAAGACCTACAAGGAGATGGTCACCGGCGGCATGAAGTTCCTTTACGTGGTTGGGGAGGTGCCGCTTGGCCAGAGGCCGGATACGGATTTCCTTGTTGTACAGAACTCACACATCACGGAGCTTGCCAAGCAGGCTGACCTGCTTCTGCCCTCTGCCACCTACCTTGAGACCTCCGGGACAATTATCGACTTCAAGGGCTGGATGAGGCACATGCCAAAGATGATCGACCCCATCGGCATGGCAAAACCGCACAGGGAGATATTCAGTGAAGTGGCAAAGGCCATGGGCAAGAAGTTCGAGAAGATAAAGGGCGAGGAAGTAAAAAAGGCATACAATGTGGAGCCGGAGGTAAAGGTCAGGCCCTTTAAGAAGGACAAGGCCCTGGACGTCTCCCCTGAGATGATACTTGAGGCCGCAAGCTCCTCGCTTCTCAGCTCTTCAAGGCTGCTGTGGCTTACCGAGTCTGAGAGGTCTTCGGCAAAAGTCAATGCTTAGTGTTTAAAAGGAGATCCCTACCTTATTGCGCTTCATGGCCCCCGCGTTTTAGGACGCGGGGGCCATTTATTTTCAGATACTTCACGTTCAGACCCACTAATTAAGTATTAAGCTATATTTGCCTACAAAACTACGATTACATGAATAACAAAGATAGCGTTGAACTCCAGATTTGAAGCCCTTCTTTTTTGTCTCACGAGAACCGCACAAAGAGCATTTTTTTGTTCATTTTACGCCTCGCTGTAAAAAAGCAGACTTAACTCCATGTCATTATTACATAATATGGCACTTTCAGACCCACTAATTAAGTATTAAGCCGAAAAAGGCCATGAATACTTTCCTGGCGACAAGTTCCCCAAGTATCCTGATTATCTGCTCCTCGCTGAACCTCTTTCCACGCATAATAGCTCTCCTTGTGATGTTGTTTTACACGGAGAACTCTCTTTGACTGTGCCCTGGTTTTGTGGGATGAGCTCGCAACACTCGTTTACTTGAAATCGCTCAAGTTTCATGCCCTCTACCGACTCTATGATGAAATTCACCATATCGTCTTCAAGCACCCCTTCCCTTAAATCACACGACAACAACATCGACATCTTTCTGTCTATGTCTACAAAGTTTCTCATGCATATATTTTATACTGCGCACACCTCCAAGTCCGACAGTCTCCTGGCCAGGATACTGCACAAGTATGGGATTTCCAGGAAACCCAGGGTTCACAGATAGATTTGTGGATGGAAGCCCCCCAGGTCATCCTTTCAGGAATGATTGACGGCCTTTTGAGCAAACTGCCACGGACACAAGCCAGTGGCAGTTTAAACGATATTTTGACACTCGTTTATTTTGGCCACCAAGTCGGCGATATCCACGGGCTTCATCATGTAGTCACACAGCCCGCGCTTCATGCCTTCAATTCCACTTGCGGTAGAGCCGTGGCCGGTTATCATAATGACACATATGGCGGGATCATTCTCTTTTAACATCTCAAGGGTCTTAAGCCCGTCTATCCCCGGCATCTTCAGGTCCAGCAAGGCAACATCCGGCGGCCATCCTTCACTGATGAGGGAGATGGCCTCCTCTGCGCTTTCAGCGTGCATGGCGTCAAACCCACGCAAGGCCAGCCTTTCGGACAGGGTGGACGCAAACTCCAATTCATCGTCTATT
>DAOWET010000192.1 GCA_030638335.1 Nitrospirota bacterium | reverse complement strand
TCTCCATAACGGAGTAGGTGTACTCAAGCCCGTAGCCCAGGGCCGAGGACATTGGGTCGGTTACTATGTTCTCCGCGCTTATGCCCATCTGGGTGATCAGGATGTTGCGCTGTTTCGAGAGGTTGATGTCCAGCTCGCTCATTGCAATGAGCTTGTGGCCGTTTGCCATTGCTGCAGCGCCGATGGTCTTGTAGTTTGCTTCCTGGGCCTTGCCGATAAGGCAGTTCTTGTCCTTGGCTGCCTCGGCGGCCTTTACGATGACTTCGGCGTCCTTCTCCGCATGGTTGCTGCCAAGTATGATCAGGGGGACGTCGATGGCATCAAGAACAGCCTTCACCGTTGCTACCGCGTCGTCAGCTGATTTGTCGCCAGAGTCCGGGTGGGTGCCCTGAAGCCTGAGCGCTATTGCCTTTGCGCCAAGATCGTTCTGGCAGTACTGGGCCCATTTTGCAGGGTCGTCGCTGACAGATTCGAACTGTTTCCGTACTTCTTCAGGCCATTCGGTGGGCGGTATGTCCATGATCTCCATCGCTATTAGGGGAGCGTTGGGCTCTTCCCCTTCAAAGCCGTGGAAGGTCAGGACGTTCTCTCCACCAAAGGTGACGGCCTTGTCGCCAGTACCGAGTGATACTGGGTAAACATTGCCGGCGTAATTGTCTTTTGGCGGTGTGTAGGACATTTACCTTCCTCCTTACATTTCCAGGTACGAATGGGCGAAGAGAGTCTTGCCCATGATCGCATCTATTGTTTTCACAGTTTCATTGACCTCTGCCGCGTCGGCTATTGCCGCTGTCAGGCCTTCATATACCAGAAGGGAGAGGAAATACTTGTTGATTATGGGCCTTATTTCCTTCGGGCATCCATTAGATATATTGCTGAGTCCTACGACGGTATTCATCGGTGGATCATTGAGTTCCTGGAACATCTTGATGGCCTTGATGACGTGGAGGATCTGGTCTTGGGTGGTGGCTATCTGGAGGACGAGGGGATCGAGGTAGAGTTCCTCTACCGGAAGACCATACTCCATGGCCCTTCCCATGATCTCTGCTGCAATTTCGCATCTTTCTTCCGCATCAGCGGGAAGTCCGCCCTTGCTGATCGTAAGGGCGATAATGGGAACCTGATACTTTGCTGCAAGCTCAAGGAACGGATAGCGCTCGGGGTCGTTGGAAGTGGAGTTGATCATGGGTTTGCCCCACTCGTTATTATGGACCTTGATCCCGGCCTCGATGGCTGCGATATTCGTGGTATCAAGGCAAACAGGCGCTTTAACAGCCTCCTGTATCGTTGTTACTGTCCATTCCATCAAGGACTCTCCGCCGTCCTCGGCAGGGCCGATATTGGCGTCGATCATGCGCGAGCCTTCGTCATACTGTCTTTTTGCGATCTCCTGGATAGGGCCCTTGTCCCTTTTCTCCATTGCCTCGCGCACTCGTTTCGCGATTATACTTAACTTTTCCCCGATGATCAGCATTTCCCTAAACTCCTTCCTTAGTTATGTTTTTGTCTCCTGAGAGTTTAAATGTGAGCTGGTTATTGGAGGCTAGTCAGGAGAATTCGGGATACTCTTTTCTCCTGTAATACTCCCCTGCATGTATATTCAAAGTATTAACCAATCAGTGTTATAATATACCTCATTATATGCGACTTTTTCATTAGGATTTTATGGCTTTTCAGACATTAAAATAATAATGATTTACGATTATAAATATAACTCATCGGCTTTGTCAAGGTTTATTATAGGCCAAGTGAAGAGTTTAGTTTTCAGGCAAGATTAGGGGTGTGCAATATATTGCGGGCAAGGGGTAATATTCATCAGATATTCACATTGTTACAATAATATAACACTGATCTGTGGAACGGTGATAAATATATGGTTGAATTCAAGGTAATCGGAGACTCTCAGGAGGGACAGGGTAGAGAGGACTCAAAGTTCAGGACTCTGGACCTTCCAGTGAAGGGTATGAGCTGTGCTTCCTGTTCATCAACTGTTGAGCGAGGCCTGACCTCTCTGGACGGTGTGAGTTCGGCTGATGTGAATTTCGCAAGCGGCAGGGCAACTGTCAAATATCAGCCGGATGTTGTGGGTATTGCGGATTTCAGGAAAACAGTGACCGGACTTGGCTATTCCGTGGAACTTGCGACAATGGAAGTCCCCATCAAGGGAATGACCTGCGCAGCATGCGTAAAGCGTGTTGAGGACTCCCTGAAGGCCCTGGACGGTATTGTGGACGTGTCAGTGAACTTTGCAACCCAGCGCGCCTCCTTACAGTACATTCCTGAAAAAGTGGGCTTGAGCGAATTCAGGGGTGCTATAAAAGACGCCGGTTATGAGGTGCTTGAGGTAGAGCAGGGCGAGGACCTGGTTGAGAAAGAGAGCAAAGAGCGCCAGGCCCATTATGAGGGGCTTAAGAAAAAACTCATCACGGGCGCCATGCTCGTGCTACCAATATTCCTGCTCATGCACTGGGACCGCCTGGGGTTTTCGGGCATAGTCGATATCCCGGTACAGATCAATTACATCCTTCAGTTCCTGCTGGTTACCCCGGTGCAGTTCTGGATCGGATGGCAGTTCTATTCAGGCGCGGCATCGGCCGCCCGGCACGGGACGACCAACATGAACACTCTCATTGCCGTGGGCACATCGGCCGCATACATCTACAGCCTGGTAGCAACATTCTTCCCCGCCCTGTTTGAGATACAGGGGTATCAGGCACACGTATATTACGACACCGCCGGCGCTATCATAGTATTGATCGTGCTTGGGAGATTGCTCGAGGCCCGTGCAAAGGGGCATACCTCGGAGGCCATCAAGAAGCTCATGGGCATGCAGGCCAAGACCGCGCGCGTTGTTCGCGACGGCAGCGAGGTGGACATCCCGGTTGAGGAAGTGGTGCCCGGAGACCTTGTCATAGTGCGCCCGGGCGAGAAGATCCCGGTTGACGGGACAATAGTAGAGGGCTATTCGTCCGTGGACGAGGCAATGGTAACGGGCGAGTCCATGCCGGTTGAGAAAAAGGCCGGTGACACAGTGGTTGGTTCAACAATGAACAAGACAGGCACTTTTACCTTCAAGGCCGAGAAGGTCGGGCGCGACACCATGCTTGCCAATATAATAAGGATGGTTCAAGAAGCACAGGGCTCAAAGCCTCCCATAGCGAGGCTTGCCGATAAAATTGCCTCCATATTCGTGCCTGCCGTGCTAGTACTTGCCTCGATAACCTTTACGGTCTGGCTTTTGCTGGGCCCTGACCCCGCTCTAACCTATGCGGTCCTGAGCTTCATCTCCGTTCTGATCATCGCCTGCCCGTGCGCGCTTGGCCTTGCAACTCCAACTTCCATCATGGTGGGCACTGGCAAGGGGGCTGAGAACGGCATCCTTATAAGAGGGGGCGAAGCACTTGAGACAGCGCACAAGATAAACACCATAATTTTCGACAAGACAGGTACGCTCACCCGCGGTGAACCGGAGGTGACGGACATTGTCTCCCATGGCGGTTATAGTGCTGAGGACGTGCTCCAGTTGTCCGCCTCTGCCGAGAAGGGCTCCGAGCATCCCCTTGGGGAGTGCATAGTCCGGGAGGCCCAAAAGATGGGGCTTGAGTTCACCTCCCAAAACGGGTTCGAGGCAGTGCCCGGAAAAGGCATAAAAGCCCAGGTGGATGGCAAGGCCTTTGTCATGGGAAACTCGGCTCTCATGGAGGCAAGCGGCATAGACGTGGAGGCTTTAAGCGAAGATTCCATAAAACTGGCCTCTGGCGGAAAGACCCCGATGTATGTCGGCATTGACGGGAAGGCGGCTGGTGTTATCGCAGTTGCCGACACACTGAAGGAAACTTCGGTGGCTGCGGTTAGTGCGCTTAAAGGCATGGGCATAGAGGTTGTGATGCTTACCGGAGACAACAAGCGAACCGGAGAGGCAATAGCCCGTGAGGCGGGCATTGACCGTGTGCTTGCCGAGGTCCTGCCGGACCAGAAGGCCCATGAGGTGAAAAAGCTCCAGGCCGAGGGGAAGATAGTCGCAATGGTGGGCGACGGGATAAACGACGCACCGGCCCTTGCTCAGGCCGACGTTGGGATAGCCATAGGCACAGGGACGGACGTTGCCATGGAGGCCTCTGACATAACATTGATAAAGGGCGACCTCAAGGGAGTGACCACGGCCATAGCGCTCTCGCATGCAACATTAAGGAATATAAAGCAGAACCTCTTCTGGGCCTTTGCATACAACACGATACTGATTCCCGTTGCCGCCGGGGTTCTGTTCCCCTTCTTCAAGGTGCTTTTGAGCCCCATATTCGCCGCAGCCGCAATGGGCTTGTCCTCGGTGACAGTTGTCACTAACGCCCTGAGGCTAAGGCACTTTAAACCCTGATGGGGCCACGAGCCCCTTTTAACTGGTGGCTTTCGCCTCAATCGTTTTCAGGAAAAGCAGCGTAGCCTCTCATCTTTAATGCGTTCCTGTTGATCCTTCGAAGGAAACATGACTGCTCCTGGAAGGAGCAATTAGAAGTCTCCATGAGACCTGCTCCT
>DAOWET010000221.1 GCA_030638335.1 Nitrospirota bacterium | reverse complement strand
GCCTTTACCATGAAGGAGAAAAAGGGCTCCTTCAAGGGGCTGGAGGTCGCAATAGTCGGCGATGTCATCCACTCACGCGTGGCCAAGAGCAACATATACTGCCTGAACAAGCTTGGAGCGAAGGTACGCGTAATAGGCCCGCCAACGCTGGTCAACGAGGCCATAGGTTCAATGGGCGCGAAGGTCTACTACTCCATGGATGAGGGCCTCCAGGGCGTGGACGTGGTGATGATGCTCCGCATCCAGATGGAGCGCCAGGGAGGCGCCTTCTTCCCATCCACAGAGGAATATTTCCGGAACTGGGGGCTTACGGAGCAGCGCCTGGCCATCGCCGACAAGGACGCCATTGTGATGCACCCGGGGCCCATGAACAGGGGGATAGAGATCTCCTCAGGCGTTGCGGACGGCCCAAGGAGCGTGATACTGGAGCAGGTGACAAACGGCCTTGCCGTGAGGATGGCGGTAATGCACCTTCTGGCCTCAGGGGGCAAGGCATGAAGCTCCTGATAATAAACGGACACGTGGTTGACCCCTCGCAGGGCATTGACGGCCTCCATGACATCCTTATCGAGTCCGGCAAGATAGCTTCCATTTCCCCAAAGGGAAAACTGAAAGCTCCGGCAAAGGCAAAGACCATTGACGCTGCGGGAAGGTTCGTCATCCCAGGCCTTGTGGACATGCACGTGCATCTGAGGGAACCGGGCTTTGAGCACAAGGAGACCATAAGCACAGGCACTCACGCCGCTGTGCGCGGAGGATTCACGAGTGTCTGCTGCATGCCGAACACATCCCCGGTAAACGACAACGCGGGAATAACCGAGTACATCCTCAAGAAGGCCGCACAGGAGGGCATGTGCGGCGTGTTCCCCATAGGTGCCGTGACAAAGGGCCAGATGGGCGAGGAGCTCGCGGAGTTTGGCATGATGCTTGAGGAGGGTTGCGTGGCCTTCTCCGACGACGGCCGCCCGGTTGTGGACTCACGAATAATGCGCCGTGCCCTTGAGTACTCGCGGGCCTTTGGCGCATGCATAATATCTCACAGCGAGGACCCGGCCCTCTCTCTGGACGGGGTGATGAACGAGGGCCTTGTATCCCAGAGCCTGGGGCTTGTGGGCATCCCCCGCCAGGCGGAGGAGACCATGGTTTACCGCGACGTGGCCCTTGCCGAACTCACCGGAGGCCGGGTGCACATAGCGCACGTCTCCACCGAGGGCTCGGTGAGGATAATACGCGAGGCCAAAACACGTGGCATAAACGTGACCGCTGAGACATGCCCCCATTACTTCTCGGTGACAGAGGCAGCGTGCGAGGGCTTTAACGGCAACGCCAAGGTCAACCCCCCGCTAAGGACGGAGCCCGACATTGCCGCTATCAAGGCCGGCCTCTCGGACGGCACGCTTGACGCCATTGCCACGGACCACGCCCCACACCACAGAAACGAGAAACAGCGCGAGTTCGACCAGGCCCCGCCTGGCATCTCAGGGCTTGAGACAGCGCTCGGGCTAACGCTTGCCCTTGTGCGAGAGGGCGTGATGGACATGACCGACCTTGTGGAGAAGATGGCCCTAAAACCCTCCATGATACTCGGTCTTGACCGCGGTACGCTGGCACAAGGCGCTGTAGCCGACATTACGATAGTGGACGCTGACGTTGAGTACGACGTGAACATAGATGAGTTCGTCTCAAAGGGCAAGAACACCCCCTTTGCCGGATGGAGGCTCAAGGGCCGTGCCGTGGCGACCATCGTCAAGGGGAAGGTGCATGAATGGGAAAAGTAAAGGCCTTCCTCGTTCTGGCCGACGGCACCGTGTTCGAGGGTCTCTCATTCGGCGCGCTTGGAGAGA
The DNA here is from genome assembly GCA_030638335.1 of Nitrospirota bacterium. Taxonomy (GTDB): domain Bacteria; phylum Nitrospirota; class Thermodesulfovibrionia; order Thermodesulfovibrionales; family JdFR-86; genus DAOWET01. Next base: position 33,708 of record DAOWET010000221.1, on the reverse strand, counting down.
CCTTGGGAGAGGTGGTCTTCAACACCGCCATGACAGGCTACCAGGAGATACTCACAGACCCCTCCTACACCGGACAGCTCGTGACCATGACATATACCCAGATGGGCAACTACGGTGTGAACCCCGATGACGAGGAATCAGCCGGGGGCCCCAAGGCCGGGGGCCTTATCGTAAAGGAACACCTCCACTACCACAGCAACTGGCGCTCCGGGGGCAGCCTCTCTGAGTATCTTGAGAAAAATGGCATCGTGGCCATCGAGGGCATTGACACCCGCGCTCTTACCCGCCTGCTTCGTGACGGGGGCTCGCAGATGGGCGTAATATCCACCGGATCGGACGACCCGCGCGCGCTCTGGGAAAAGGTGCGCGCTCATCCCGGCATCGGGGGCGTAGACCTGGCAAGCCGCGTTACCTGCGAAAAGCCCTATGACTGGACAGAGCCCCTTTGGGCGCGAAGCTTAGGGGGACACAAAGAAAATGGCCCCCTCCTGAAAGACCGCAAAAAGGTGGTTGTCTACGATTTCGGGGTCAAGCAGAACATCCTGCGCCACCTGTACACAGCGGGCTTTGACGTGCACGTGGTCCCGGCCTCAACGCCTGCCGGGGCTGTGATGGATATGAAACCCGACGGTATTATGTTCTCAAACGGCCCCGGAGACCCGGAGGCCGTGACCCCCGGCATTAAGGCCGCAAAGACCATAGTGAACAGAAAGGGCGGCCCCCCGTGCCCGGTGATGGGCATATGCCTTGGCCACCAGATACTGGGCCTGGCCCTTGGGGGCAGTGCTTACAAGCTCAAGTTCGGCCACCACGGGGGCAACCACCCGGTGATGGACCTGGACACGGGCAAGGTGGAGATCACGAGCCAGAACCACAACTTCTGTGTTGGGGTGAGTGACATAGGCCCATCGGTGCGCCTGACCCACAGGAACCTTTACGATGGCACTGAAGAGGGCATGGCCCATGTGGAGCTGCCGGTGTTCTCGGTGCAGTACCACCCGGAGGCAGGCCCTGGCCCGAACGACGCGGCATATCTGTTCAAACGCTTCAGAGAGATGGTGGGGTAACGGTCAATGGAAGAGAAGAAGGAATATAACATAAGCATGAAAAAGGGCGTGCTCGTCTTCACGACCACGTCCTTCCGTGCGGATGAGGGCAGTGTCCTGCACAGCGGCGTATATAACCGCGAGCTCACCTCGGCCCTTTCATCCGGGACTGTACTGATGGCGTGTGCATTTGGGCTTGTTTATATGGGCGTGAAGTTAAGCGTGCCCCTTATCGCCCTGGGCGTGGCGGGTTTTTTCGCGCTCATGGTCATTTCCCGCAAGTATGTCTTCTTTGAGGAGTTTCTGCGCGTGGAGGTGGACAAGGACCGCAATGAGGTGACATTTTTCAAGAAGGCATTAAGGAGCACCACCGAGACCGTCTCAATGGACCTGCTCCGAAGCATCCGCTGGGGCCTGACGTTTCACGTGCCTGCAAACCCCGATGGTGTAGGCGTGGTAAAGAGAATATCAGCGTCGCACGGAATGCCCATCCCGGATTTCGGGGAGCCAAGGGAGATACATTCAGTGGTGTTCGAGTTCACTGACGAACGCGACATCATGGTGTTCAGCTCCGAGGACCAGGACGAGGTGGACGCCGTGCTTGAGATGATGAAGAACTTTGTTGGAGGCAGAATTGCCCAAGCGGACTGACCTTAAAAAGATACTCATACTCGGCTCTGGCCCCATCGTTATAGGCCAGGCATGCGAGTTCGACTACTCAGGGGCCCAGGCCTGCAAGGCCCTTCGCGAGGAGGGCTACAAGGTGGTGCTGGTGAACTCCAACCCGGCCACCATCATGACGGACCCTGAGATGGCGGACGCCACATACATCGAGCCACTAACGCCTGAGGTGGTGGAGATGGTGATAGAGCGCGAGCGTCCGGACGCGCTGCTGCCCACCATGGGCGGGCAGACCGCGCTGAATCTCGCAAAGGACCTTGCCGAAAGTGGCGCGCTTGACCGCCACGGGGTGGAGCTTATCGGAGCAAAGCTCGGGGCCATCAAGAAGGCCGAGGACCGCGATCTCTTTCGCGAGGCCATGAAGCGCATAGGCCAGGATGTGCCGCTTTCAAGGATAGCGACCACCTTTGAGGAGGGCATAGAGGCCATCGAGCACATCGGGTTCCCTGCCATATTCCGCCCGGCCTTCACACTTGGGGGCATGGGCGGAGGCATTGCCTATAACCGGGAGGAGTACGAGGAACTCCTTGCCAAGGGCCTGAAGCTTAGCCCTGTGAGCCAGACCCTTATCGAGGAGTCTGTCATAGGGTGGAAGGAGTTCGAGCTTGAGGTCATGCGCGACCTCAACGACAACGTGGTCATCATCTGCTCCATAGAGAACCTTGACGCCATGGGCGTGCATACCGGCGACTCCATAACCGTGGCCCCGGCCCAGACCCTTACGGACAAGGAATACCAGCACATGCGCGACGCGGCCATAGACATCATCCGCGAGATAGGCGTCGATACCGGCGGCAGCAACATACAGTTCGCTTTAAACCCTGAGGACGGGCGCATGACCGTTATCGAGATGAACCCCCGTGTCTCCAGAAGCTCGGCCCTTGCCAGCAAGGCCACGGGGTTTCCAATTGCCAAGATAGCGGCCAAGCTCGCGGTGGGGCTTTCGCTGGACGAGATCCCAAACGACATAACGCGCGAGACACCGGCATCATTTGAGCCCACCATCGACTACGTGGTCACCAAGATACCGAGGTTCACCTTCGAGAAATTTCCCGAGGCCGAGGCCGTGCTCACCACCCAGATGAAGAGCGTTGGCGAGGCCATGAGCATAGGCAGGACATTCAAGGAGTCACTGCAGAAGGCGCTAAGGAGCATGGAGAACGATTCCTACGGGTTCGAGCCACTGGAGAGCGATGCGGATGAGATACGCCGCCGCCTTCGCAAGCCCACGCCCGAGCGGATATACCTGCTTGCGGATGCCTTAAGACAGGGCATAAGCGTTAAAGAGATATATGAGATCACTCATATCGATCCGTGGTTCATAGAGAACATAAAGGAGATCGTGGTCTTTGAGCAGAAGATAATTGATAGCGAGGCCTCGATACATGATGCCGGGGTTCTTCGCCAAGCCAAGGAGATGGGTTTCTCGGACGTCCGCCTTGCCGAGCTATCCGATATGGACGAGGACGGGGTTCGCGCCTTAAGGGTGGGGCAGGGGCTGGTTCCGGCTTACAAGATGGTGGACACATGCGCGGCTGAGGTCGAGGCCCATACGCCATACCTCTACTCAACCTATGAACGGCCATTTTATAAACTTGGGCCTACCGCTGACAAGGACGAGGCCCCTCATGTCTCAACCGAGGCCCCACCTACGGATCGCAAGAAGGTCGTGATCCTTGGCTCAGGCCCCAACCGGATAGGGCAGGGCATCGAGTTCGACTATTGCTGCGTGCACGCGGTCTTTGCCTTAAAGGAGCTGGGGTACGAGACCATAATGGTCAACTGCAATCCCGAAACCGTGAGCACGGACTACGACACCTCCGACCGCCTGTACTTTGAGCCCCTCACGCTCGAGGACGTGCTTGCCATCATAGAGCGCGAAAAGCCGGTGGGAGTGGTGGTGCAGTTTGGCGGGCAGACACCCCTTAAGCTTGCAGTGCCCCTGGAGCGGGCTGGCGTGCCCATACTCGGCACGAGCCCTGACGCCATAGACCGTGCTGAGGACAGAAAGCGGTTTAAAGAGCTCCTTCACAAGCTGGGCCTCAGGCAGCCCCAAAGCGATACGGCCCTTAGCGTGGACGAAGCCATCAATGCGGCCAACATCATCGGTTACCCTGTCATGGTGAGGCCCTCATATGTGCTTGGGGGCAGGGCCATGGAGATAGTCTATGACGAGCAGAGCCTGGGGGACTACATTACGCGAGCTGTAAAGGCCTCCCCTGACCGTCCAATACTCGTTGACAAATACCTCGAAGGAGCGACCGAGTTGGATGTGGACGCTGTATGCGACGGAACCGATGTGGTCGTGGGCGGCGTGATGCAGCATATAGAGGAGGCGGGAATACACTCGGGGGACTCGGCCTGTTCCCTCCCACCGTATTCGCTTGATGCTTCAATCGTGAATGAGATAAGGCGCCAGACCGTGGCCCTTGCAATGGAGCTTGGCGTGGTGGGCCTTATGAACGTGCAGTTTGCCGTAAAGGACGGGGAGCTTTACATCATCGAGGTGAACCCCAGGGGTTCGCGAACAGTTCCCTTTGTGGGCAAGGCCACGGGCATGGCCCTGGCAAAGATAGCGGCACGAACCCTTGTTGGCCAGAGCCTCAAGGAGCAGGGCGTGACCAGCGAACCGGTTATCCGGCATATGGCTGTGAAGGAGGCGGTGATGCCCTTTGACCGCTTTGCCGGTGTGGACACGATACTCGGCCCTGAGATGAAATCCACAGGCGAGGTCATGGGCATAGACGACGGGTTCGGGATGGCTTACGCAAAGGCACAGGCCTCGTGCAATAACAGCATTCCCACCACAGGCAAGATAGCCCTCAGCCTCCGCGACGAGGACAAGGCCGCCTCGGTCTCCATCGTGCGCAAGATGGTTGAGCACGGGCTGTCCATAATCGCCACGCGCGGCACTGCGGAGTACCTTGGGAAACACGGTTTTGAGGTAGAGTCCATCTACAAGGTTACCGAAGGACAGAGGCCCCATATAGTGGACATCATCACCAACCGCGAGGTGGCCTTTGTGATAAATACGGTGGGCGACGCGCAGTCCAAGCGCGACAGCTTCTCCATCAGGGAGACCGCGCTAAAGTACGGTATCCCATATTCCACTACCATCTCCGGCGGAAAGGCCGTGGCAAACGCTGTGAAGATGCTCTCCATAAGGAAGATGACGGTCAAGCCCATACAGGAGTACCACCGGGGCCAGTAGCCTGGCCCAAAGGAAACAATTGCTGATGCCTACCAGTCTCTTTTCTTGAGCGGCGGGGTATCTACCGGTTGTGCTTTCTTTTGTAGCAGAGCGTTGAGCTGAACCTGAAGGTAAGGTGGCAGTTTTTTGGACCCCACCTCCCTTTCCCAATGGATTATGGTATCAATGCTTACCCTCAATGCCTGTGCAAGCTCCAGCTGGCTGAAGCCGTTTTGCTCTCTCCAGGCCTGAAGTCCCCTTCCTGTCATGTTCCCCCTCCGTTTCCCCGGCCCGTTCCCTGTGGGGCTGTGCTGCCGGGCTGTTTACAACCATACATGTTCTTTCCAGAAGCGAACTCATTATTTCCTTAATCTGAGTATATTCCATGTTTATTGTTATGTAAAGGGGTTTGCGACCCGAAACGTCTCTTCAGGACTCTGTTTCGATGAGCCCGCCTTATGAATAGCATTAGTTTAGATCAGGAGTAAGATAGTCCCCTATGTGCTGTCCTGTACATAGGTTATTAGTATGCACCTTGTGAGAGGAAGCGCTCAGGCAAACCTCTTCGCATGCAATCTCCAGCTTTGCTAACCAGCTGAAAACAAAAGAAAATCCAAGAAACATTTTGCAATGTTAACTGAACTTGAATATAATTTATCTGATATGGACGAGATGCGCAAAAAGATGGAGCTCATCCTGGGCAACAGGAAGATCTTCCTCGACGACATTGTTGACCTTGGCGATCCAGGCTGCATACTCGAAGAGGTCAAGGTCATAATGGGCAAGTCCTTCAGAGACATGGACTTCCACCGCGTGGAAATGGTCCATGCCGACTTAGTAAAGTTATACGCGGGCCAGTACCCCGGGTACAAGGAGTGCTCCACCGGGTACCATGACCTGAGGCATACCACAGACGTCTTCATAACCACGGCCAGGATGATCCATGGTGCCCATTTAGAGGGCATGGAACTTGACAAGACAGAGGTAATGCTGGCCCTTGTAAGCTCCCTGCTCCACGACTCCGGCTACATCCAGACCGAGGACGACACGGACGGCACGGGGGGCAAGTACACCTTGACGCACGTTAGCCGCAGCGTAGATTTCATGAAGAAGTATTTCTCGGAAAAGGGCTTCTCTGAAGAGGACGCCCGCAAGGCCGGGCAGATGATAGAGTGCACATCGCTTTTCGCTGATTTCGACAAGCTGAGCTTCGCATCCCCGGGCACCGAGACCTTGGCAAGGATGGTCTTTGCCGCTGACCTCATGGCGCAGATGGCTGACAGGTCGTATCTTGAGAAGCTCCACCTGCTATACGACGAGTTCGTCGAGGGCGAGATATCCAACTTCAGCGGTGAGGAGGACCTCATGAGGCAGACAGTGAGGTTCATGGAGGAGATGCTCTTGAAGATAGTCAAGGAGATGAACAGCGTAAGCGGCTATCTCCAGAGCCACTTCAAGGCCCGCTGCAACATAAACAGGGATATGTACATGGAGTCTATTGAGGGCAACATGAACTACCTGATGGAGATACTCTCGGACGAGAGCACGGACTACCGCACAAAGTTAAATCGCATGGGCATACTTAAGAACCTGCAAAGCCCAGAAGAGGGCGACGCTTGATCAAAGACCCCCTCTAAGCCTCTCTGCTACATGCCTAACCCGCATATTTCATGAACGATTATTAAGATCATGAGCAGCTTTTTGATAATAAAAGATAATCAGGGCAATTGCTGCCACGAGTTATGGTCACGAAATGTCACCTTGCGGACTTTTGGATGATTCGGAGATCGTTCACCCTTCGGGCGAGTCTGATTCACCGAATCCGCTACGTTAATCGGCACTCGCAGGACTATCGTACAGCTTCGTGCCTCGCGCCTTGCCTATTCAGCCAATCAGACTCGTGCAATAAGCGGGTTAGAGCTTCAATAGCGGAAGTCCCACCGATGGGTCCAGCACTCGCTTGGCGTCCACGCCCTCTATCTCCATAATTACGGCTTCTATGATAAGAAACGCCTCGGAGTCCTTCCTCAGGCATCCAACACGCACCTCGTCGCGCTTGCCAAAGGCCCCGTGCAGGTGCACCCGGGGCTCTTCGCCCTCCCAGAATATGGTCCCAAAGCCCAGCACCTCATGGCTCCTGGTCATCTCTCGCCAGACGGGTTTGGGCGGCATTGTGTCTTCCTCTTCGGGGCCCACCACGAATTTCCCGCCCTTCATGCCGCCTACCAGGTAGACAACACCTGCCCTGATGTCCTCATCTTTAGCAAGCTTTACGATGCCTCCAAGCACGTCCTCCCCGTCGTCAAAGCACGCCACGACAACTCTTCCTGTCTTTCCTATCTGATATTTCATGCTTTTATTCCTTTCTTTATCTGAAAGCCAAATTTAAAGGGCCAGCCACGGGCTGGACTTTATAGGTCGAGTCGACCCGAACCGCTTTCTCCTAAAGTAAACAGTATATATCAGGGAAAGTCTCTTTGGACACATATCCCTAAAAGGATCGAAGCTGGACGCTCCAGTTTAAATGGGGCCCGTGGCCCCCCTACCAGGTGATGGATATAAGGTTTTCCAGATCCTCCTGGAAGGTGTTGTGCTTGCACTCCACCACAAGGCACTGCCCCGCCTTGTAGCACACGCCGTTCTTGATGACCACGTGGACGTTTATACACGTCCTGTCCCTGTGGGGGCATGGCTTGTGGAGCTTCCCCGAATACTCGGAGAATCTCTTGTCCTGGATAGCCTGTTTTCTCATGCCCTTATTATACCGGGAGCCTGCAAGGAGTCAAATCCATGTGCGCCCGCGGCCTTGACAGCCTGCCTGGGGCTGGGTGATACTTTCATGCAATGGACTCCATCAGCCTTCATGAACTCGCCTCCCGGATAAGGGGGGCCATAGAGACCCTTGAAACTGAATTCTGGGTTGTGGCCGAGGTTGCCCAGGCCAACCTGAACCGCCGCTCGGGCCACTGCTACCTGGACCTTGTGGACAAGCGCGAGGACGAACTTCTGGCCCAGATGCGCGCCACCATATGGAAGTGGGCCTTCCAAAAGATCTCGGCCAAGTTCTCCCTTGCCACAGGCTCTGACATAGCTGCGGGCATGAAGGTGCTCCTGCTTGTTGAGGTCAGGTTCCACGAGGTATACGGCCTGAGCCTCAATATCAAGGACATAGACCCCACCTATACCCTTGGCGAGATGGCCCGAAAGAGGCGCGAGACCATAGAACGGCTTGAAAAAGAAGGAATTTTTAATAAAAACAAGCAGGTTCAACTCGCACTTCTGCCCTCTCGCATTGCAGTGGTCACAAGCGAGACCGCAGCCGGGTTCGGGGACTTTCTGAACACCCTTAAAGCCGGGGGATATGGTTTCAGGGTAACCCTGTACCCTGCCTTCATGCAGGGTGACCGCACAGAGGAGTCCGTGGTTTCGGCCCTTCGTGCCATAGCCAAAAAGGCCGGGGATTATGACGCTGTGGCGATCATCCGGGGCGGGGGCTCACAGGTGGACCTCAGTTCTTTCGACTCCTACGTCATTGCGCGCGAGATCGCCCTTTTCCCCATCCCTGTGTTTGCGGGCATCGGGCACGAGAGGGACGAATCCGTGGCCGACATGGTGGCCCATACAAGGCATATCACCCCCACGGCGGTGGCGGAGTTCCTTGTGGGGCGTTTCCAAGAGTTCGAGGCGACTGTGGACGATTGCTCCCGGCGGCTGGTTCAGAGGGCAAAAGACCTTCTTTTTAATGAGCAATATAATCTCAGGCATATGACGGATCAACTTGTATCCAGGAGCCGTTCCATAATGCAGAGCGCACAACATGCCCTTGAGATATCAGCCTCCAATCTGGACTCAGCATCTCGCAATATGGTTATTAGGGAGCTGGGAGCTATGAAGCTCAGAGGGCAGAAACTTTTGGCTGGAGCGGGTAAGCTGGTTGAAAGAAAAAAGCACAGACTCCAGATGCAGGCAGGCGTGTTTCAGAACCTTGCCCGTACATCTCTAAAAAGCGAGATCGTCAGGATCACACAGTTGGGAGCGGTTATGCCTAAAGGGGTTTTGAGGTTAATAAAAGGGCAGAGGGAGCGGCTTGGATCTTTTGGCAGTTCTGTCAGGCTCATGAACCCTCTGAATGTTCTCATGCGCGGCTATAGCATAACGACTAAACAGGGCAGGGCGGTCACAGACGCCGCGGCCCTTGATGAAGGAGACATCCTCACCACCAGGCTGGCCCGTGGAGAGGTGACCAGTGAGGTGACAAATTTGGTGGAGGATATGAGAAAGGAGAGCGATGGCTAAGAAGGAACCCACATACGGCGAGGCCGTGGAAGAGCTGGAGCGTATCATCGCTGAGATAGAGGAAGCCCACGTGGACGTGGACGCGCTTACAGAGAAGGTAAAGAGGGCCACCTTCCTGATAGGCTTTTGCAAGGACCGCCTCAGGGACACCGAGGTGGAGGTGAAAAAGGCACTTTCAGGGCTCGAGGCCGGGGACGAAGGAGCGGAAGACGACATTTCTGATGAAGAGCCCTTTTAAGGTATTTCATAAAAACCTTTAAAACCGGACACTTCCGTTTTTCAGCCATTCCCAGGCAGTCCGGGCCCTTGCAGGGGATGATAATCACCCCTTGTGATTTGTTATAATCAATAATGCGCTTTTGGGGTAAGTCTCAGCCTGCGCAAATGAATTATTGATGATTCTTAGAGTATTCATAACCGTCTGTTTTGTGCTTTTGCCCTCATGGGCTTTTGCCTGGGGGCCTCTTACGCACATGTATCTGGGCAGCGAGGTCCTGCTTCTTGGGGGCGCTGTCATCCCTGCCGCGGTCTCTGCCCTCATCAGGCGCTTTAAGAACGATTTCCTCTACGGCAATATCATGGCCGACAGTATCATGGCAAAGAAATACCTGCCCCACGAAGACCACCCGCATAACTGGGACGTGGCCCTTGAGCTATATGAGAACGCAGGGACGGACCATGAGCGTTCCTTTGCCCTTGGCTACCTCTGCCACCTTGCGGCAGACACCGTTGCCCACGGCCCGTATACGTCAGATCACGGCCACCTGGCGCACACCTTTATCGAGTTCCGCGCGGACAGCTACATTTGCCAGAGCCACTGGTTCAAGGCCATGACAATTAACAAAGAAGTGCGCCGCAGGAACAACACCTTCCTTGCCCGCAGGCTCCGCACCGCCTTTTTCTCCCACAGGGCGAACCGGAAGATCTTCAAGGGCTATGTGGCCTTCTCGGGCCTGGGCACAGTCGGGCGCAAGGTCAAGCGCTTTGCGGGCCTTAAGAACTCGACCCTTGCAGGGCTTGATACTGAGGAATTGCTTGAAGCTCTCCACGGTGATTCCCTCCAGAGGATGGTGGCTGTGCTTTCAGACCCCACGGGCTCAGAGGTGCTTGAGATGAGCGCCATCGCGGCTACCCCCAAACCCTCTGCTTTCCTTAAGGCCAAGGCGGGTTGAGCCTGAGTGTCCTCCGGCTCAGATAATAATACTGACAACACAAGGGACATGCTGGGCCGAGGCAAGGCCATCAGTGTAGAGCATGCCCTGGAACTTATTCTCAAAAACACCCCCCAAACCCCTCAGCCTGTGGAAGATGTCTCCCTGGAGCACGCCTATGGCCGCGTGCTTGCAAGCGAGATGCTCGCGCCAGAGGACATGCCGGGCTTTGCCCGCTCCACGGTGGACGGCTATGCCGTAAGGGCTGCGGACACCTTCGGCGCTTCGGAGACCGGACCGGCCTACCTGAAGATCACCCACGAGATACTCATGGGCCAGGAGCCTGATTTCGAGCTTGCACCGGGCAAGGCCGCAAATATTGCCACCGGAGGGATGCTGCCCAGGGGGGCTGACACAGTCCTCATGTTCGAGCACTCCCAGCTCCTTGAGGACGTGCTTGAGGCCCAGCGCGCCCTGGCCCCTGGCGATAACGTGATACAAAAGGGCGAGGACGTCTCAGCAGGAAGCCTGATAGTGAGCGCAGGTGAGAGGCTCACCCCATACGCCGTATCAGCCGCCGCAGGGCTTGGTGTGGTGAATATCAAGGCCCACGCCCGCCCACGTGTATCCATCATATCCACCGGGGACGAGATAGTGCCTCCTGAGACTAATTTAAAACCCGGCCAGATCAGGGACTCAAATTCCTATGCCCTTAGAGGAATGGTTGCTGATGAAGATTGTGTTCCCAAGGTCCGCGGTATTTTTAAAGACGATTTTGGCGCAATCCTTGAGGAAATGAAACGGTCGGTCAAGGAAAGCGAGGCCGTGCTTATTACGGGCGGAAGCTCTGTTGGCACAAAGGACATGGCAGAGCGCGTGATAAGCGAGCTAGGGGAAGTCGTGTTCCATGGCGTGACTATTAAACCGGGCAAGCCCTTGCTTTTTGGAGTCATAGACGGCACCCCGGTGTTCGGCCTTCCAGGCCACCCAAGGGCTGTGCAGGTCTGTTTCGAGGTGTTCGTGCTTCCCGCGCTTTATAAACTCTCCGGCCTTGAAACCGACAAGGCTCTTGAAAATGAACTTGGAAGCGTGAGCGCCAGGCTCACCAAAAGCATACACTCGGTGCAGGGCCGTGAGGACATCATTCCAGTGAGGCTGTCTCTTAAGGATGGTGAGCTTTTTGCCGAGCCGCTTATGAGCAAGTCGGGGCTTCTTCTGAGCATGGTGCGCGCCCACGGGGCGTTCTCTATTGAGGTCGGAAGCACTGGGATGGAAAAGGGAGAAGCCGTCTCTGTCCGTCTGCGTTAGACGTTGAAGCGGAAGTTGATGATGTCGCCGTCTTTTACCTTGTGGGTCTTGCCCTCAAGCCTCATCAGTCCCTTGTCCTTGGCTGTTGCCATCTTACCTTCTGCCTCACCCACAAAATCCTCATACCCGATGCACTCTGCCCTGATAAAACCCCGCTGTATGTCCGAGTGGATCTTCCCGGCCGCTGTAAGCGCGTCCGATCCTTTAATAATAGCCCAGGCCTTCACCTCGTCCTCGCCAACGGTAAAGAAGGATATAAGCCCAACGTGCTCGTAGCATATACGTATCAGTCTATCAAGGGCAGGTTCTGTTATCCCAAGGTCCTCAAGGAACATATCCCGATCTTCGGCGTCCATCTCGGCTATCTCCATCTCCACCTTGCCGCTCATGGCAAGCACCGTTGCCGAGGCCCCTTCACCATAAAGACCCTCTATCTCCTTGATAATCGAGGCGGTCTTGTCAGAGGCAAGGTCATTCTCTGCCACGTTCAGCACAACGATCATGGGCTTGATGGACATGAACTGCAGATGCCGCACCGCTTTTTGCTCGTCCTCTGTAAGTTCCAGCAGCCTTAATGGTTTTTCAGCCTCAAGCGCCTCGTTGCACTTTTTGAGAACCTTCTCTTCCTCTGGATTGGTGGGTTTGTTGCCTTTTTTCCTGTTCTGTTCTATGCCCTTCATCCTGCGCTCCACAAGCTCCATGTCGCCTAATATGAGTTCGGTCTCAAAGGTGTTGATGTCGTTTAAGGGGTCCACTCTCTCAAGGGGGTGCACCACGGCCTCGTCCGCAAATCCGCGTACAACGTGCACGAGCGCGTCGGAGTCTTTCACCAGCTCAAAGACCTTCCGGTTCTGCTTCTGGTCGCCCTTTGTTATGCCGAGATAATCTATGTACTGGACAGAGGACGGGGTCTTTTTCTTGGGGTTGTATATCTCGGAGAGCTTTTCCACACGCGCGTCGGGTACCTTTACCACGCCCATATGCGGCTCGCCGCTTGTTGTGGCATAGGCCGTGGTCTCCACGCCAATCCCCGTAAGCGCGTTGAACACCGTGGTTTTACCTGAGTTGACCAGTCCTGTGATGGCTATCTTCATGCTATCTCCTCAGCGTCCTCGTCAAGCGAGCGCTTTATGTTTTTGTAAAAGACTAGAGCTATGATACACGAAGCATACAGTAGAATTGAATTCAGAGCAAATCTTTTAAGATAAAGAATTAATTGGGGCGGATCAATGACGCTATCAAATACAAGAACGAAAAGTTCAAATGGTAATAGCACCAAGCCTGCCAGGAAGAAAAAGGCGATGAAACGTCCGAAGTGTCTAAACATAAGCCCTGCGGATACTTTAAGTGTCCTGAATGTTCCATGTTCTGACATTACAACAAGGAACGGTGCTGCAAAGAACAGGATAATAATAAAATTATCATAAGGGAATGAGTATTCGAATTGCAGATAGTCATAATATATCCAATATGACTGAACTAATAAGCTATATATCAGAAATATGACAATGTTTAGCCGAAGAAGCCTTTTGAAATATATTGCGCTTCCTCTTAAAAACTCCCTGAGCCCTGAGTGTTTTCCCGCTTCAGTGTTAATCATACCAACAACTATTCCACCTTGAAAAAAACTTGCAAGCCCAACTTCGAATATTGCAGAAAATATATATCCGATTCTTGCGAAGAATAAATCGTCAATATATTTTGTTTCGAGAAACATGGGGATACTTACTGTAATGGTAGCTATAACACTGAATATAAATAAAGCGGGAAGAGATGGCCAAAAGAGCTCCCATGTGGCTTCTCCTGCAATACGTTCATAGGTATTTTTAAAAGGGATTTGAAATATAAAGAGTATTAACATTATGGGAATAAATAATAATAAACCAACTTGGCCCTCCATTAATCTAGTTGTAAAAGGGTTGTCTATTTCAGTTATTCCTCTTACGAACGCCCATGCAATATCATGAAATCCTAATGGTCTCTCAGGCGGCGCGGATTCACCCCACATACTTGGAGTTCTTATGAATTCGAGAACATATGTCAAAAGCATAATGATGCAAGGAACTAAAAACAACCATGAGGTCTGCCGTAATATATTGAAAGAGGTAGTGAAGTCGTTGTTGAACGAACCGAGTGTTTTCCGAAAATTATTTGTTGCTTTATTTATAGTTGTAGGTTCGGGGCTCATGCAACTGATTATACACCAACAAGGCTTTTGCCTATATTTTTTAGATACTTCCCGGTAATGGACTTGCGGGAACGGAGCAGCTTCTCTGGTGGGCCGGTAAAGACCACCTCGCCGCCCCCGTCTCCGCCCTCGGGGCCGAGGTCTATGACATGGTCGGCCATCAGGATCACGTCGGGGTTATGCTCGATAATGAGCACCGTGTTGCCTGCGTCCACAAGCCTGTTTATTACTCTCATCAGGTCGGAAACGTCAGTGGCATGCAGGCCCACGGTGGGCTCGTCAAGCAGATAGAGCACGCTTGTGAGCTTTAGAGAGCCAAGCTCTGCGCAGAGTTTCAACCTCTGTGCCTCGCCCCCGGATAAAGTGGTCGCTGGCTGTCCAAGCCTCAGGTATCCAAGCCCCACGTCACCCATCAGGCTCAATTTAGTCCTTATCGGCGAGACGTGGCCAAAGTGCGCCATGGCCTCGTCCACGGTCATCTCCAAGACCTCGTCTATGCGCTTGCCCCTGTACTGGATGCTCAATACCTCATGCCCGTAGCGCGTGCCCCCGCAGTCCTCGCAGGTGATGTAGAGGTCCTCGAAGAAATACATCTCCATCTTCTGGTATCCCTCGCCCTTGCACGTCTCGCACCTGCCGCCGGGCACGTTGAACGAGAAGAACCCCGGTAAATAACCATGGGCCTTTGATGCGTGCTCCCCGGCGAAGAGCTTCCTTATGGCGTCGAAGATCTTGAGGTACGTGACCGGGTTAGACCTCGGGCTCTTGCCGATGGGGCTCTGGTCGATGAGTTTTATAGCTTTTATGTTCTCATGTCCAGAAAGCGTTTTAAATTCGAGGGGGTCCACCCCGCTTGCCATCCTGAGCTCGTGCTGGAGCGCGGGGAAGAGCGTATCCACAATAAGCGAGCTCTTTCCAGAGCCGCTCACGCCCGTGACAACGCTCAGCGCCTCAAGCGGTATCTCCACCTTCACGTTTTTCAGGTTATGTCCTCTTGCGCCGGTGAGTTTTATCGTCCCATTGCCCTTTTTGGGTTTTCTGGGTACTACTAAGCCGGAGGACGGCTCGTTTAGTGAGCGCGATGTTATGGTGTCCGCCTCCCAAAACCCGTCAATTGGTCCTGAGTACACGACATTGCCCCCAAGGTGCCCGCCTCCGGGGCCAAGCTCCACCACCCAGTCCGAGCTGCTGATAACGTCAAGGTCATGCTCCACCACAACGATGGTGTTGCCCACCTCTGCCAGCTCGCTCATGATCCCCGTTATCCTGTCCGTGTCCCGCATGTGCAGGCCAACCGTGGGCTCGTCCAGTACGCAGAGCGTTCCGGTCAGGCCAGAGGCCAGCTGGTTCGAGAGGTTGACCCTCTGGTACTCACCGCCTGAGAGGGTCTTGCCCTCGCGGTCCAGGCTCAGGTAGTCAAGGCCCACGCGGTTTAAGAACCTGAGCTTTATCTCTATCTGCTTTAGCACCTCAGTCACTGTGGCGCGTGCCATCAGCGGGAGGTCAATGTCTTTAAAGAAAACCTCCAACTCCCCGATGCCCATGTTCGTCATGTCCGCGATGTCCAGCCCGCCTATCTTATATGCCAGCACCTCGGGGCTCAGGCGCTTTCCCCCGCAGTCCGGGCATATGGACGCCTTTCTGTACCTTGAGAGGAAAACCCTCACATGCAGCTTGTAGCGCTTACCCTCAAGCTCCTCGAAGAACTCGTCCACTCCGTAAAACCCCTCGTCCCCCTTGAAGATAGCCTTTCTTGCATCCTCCGGCAGCAACATCCATGGCACGGACGTGTCTATCTTTTCCTTCTTGGCCCATTTCATCAGCTGCCTTCTCCACCACCTGGCAGCGGGCTTTTCCCAGGGCCCTATGGCCCCTTCCTTCAAAGAGAGATGGGGGTCCGGGACTACAAGGGACTCGTCATAGCCGAGCACGTTTCCAAAGCCCTTGCATGTCTCGCACGCGCCCACCGGGTGGTTAAAGGAAAAGAGCACAGGCGTGGGCTCTGGAAGCTCAATGTGGCAGTCCTCGCACGTGTTCGTGCGGGCGTAGGATATATCAGGGCCGTCAACTATCGCGACCCTCACCCGACCGTGCCCCTCGCGCATGGCTCCTTCTACAGAGTCGGCAAAACGCGCCTCATCGCGTATCACAAGGCGGTCAAGCACCACCTCAAAGGGGGGGCCATGGGGGGTCACGGACCCTTTCTTCTGGCTCACGGACCCTTTCTTCTGGGTCACAGACCCTTTCTTCTGGTTCACGGCATCGTCGTCGATGTCAGCTAACGCCACTGCCCGGCCATCAATGTACACCCGCAGGAAGCCCTGCTTCTTGAGTTCTCCTGTATCCAGTTCGCTTGTGAATATGATATGGGCCTTTGCGCCGTCGTGGTTGTCAATCAACTCCTCCGCAACGAGGGTTGGCTCCCATCTCCTGACCTCGCGTCCGCACACAGGGCAGAAGGGGGTGGACGCCTTGGCAAACATCAGGCGGAAGTAGTCGTAGAGTTCCGTAAGCGTGCCCACAGTGGAGCGACCCGTGCGCACGGGGTTCTTCTGCTCCAGGGCGATGGCCGCCCGGATGTTCTCGATGGACTCCACCTTCGGGCGGTCAAGTTTCTCAAGGAAGAGCCTGGCGTATGTGGAGAGCGATTCGATGAACCTCCACTGGCCCTCGGCGAAGATGGTATCAAAGGCCAGAGAGCTCTTGCCGGAGCCCGAGACCCCTGTGACCTCTATCACCTGGTTATGGGGCAGTTCCAGAGAAATGTTCTTGAGGTTGTTCTGGTTCGCACCGATTATTATGAGTTTGTCTGAGGACATCCGGATATTTTAACAACGAGGCATCATCATGGGCAAATCAGGGGGCAAACCGTGGAGGTAATAGGGGAGGCAAATGGACAAAGGCATGGTAAAGCCTGGGAGGGGAAAAGAAGGTGAAAAGGACAAACTGCACCATTGTAATGGCAGGTGTAATGTCAGGTGTAATGGCAGGGTCGGAAACCCCCGGCCTTCAACTCAGGCTGCCATCAGTGAGACATGAAGTGCGAGCCCGCAAAAGAGCCCGAATCCATGCTCCTGCGATCCGGGAACAGCCTCCTGATACCTTCGCGCCGGTTATCCAGCCTGCGCTCAAAGCTCTGGCGCATGTTGATGGCGACACTTGACACACTTATCCTGCGGTGGGCGACAAGGCGGCGTTCCAGGTCGTCACGCCTGTCAGTCATCAGCCGTCTGCCCACCATATCCATTCTGTTGTCCTGCATGGCATACCTCTCCTTCTGACTATATGGTAGGCCCATTTCATCTGGTTGTAAACACCCCGGCCTCCGGCTTGCCTGCGCCTTGCGATGCGTTTTTCAGGGGCGAAATCCGGTATATTGGTCCTGCATTTGCGCAAGCCTCCTGACACAGCCAATATTCGCTTTAAAATCCGTAAGTTAGGCCTTCGGGAGGATTATATAGGCTCTGATCGCTTATCCTCTGGAAAACAACGCCCATACTCTGGTAATATTATTATCTTAACTTTATATAGCAATTTGGAGGGATAATGAGCGATACAGTCGAATTCAAGGGCCAGTCGGCACTGGTGACCGGCGGTGCAAGGGGCATTGGCAAGTCCATATGCGTGCGTCTGGCACGCGAGGGCGTGAACATCGCGGTGGCCGATGTGATGCTTGATGCCGCTGAGGAGACAGCTGGTGAGCTTGAGGGCATGGGCGTGAAGGCCATTGCCGTGGGTATGGACGTCTCAAACGGCCAGAGCGTTGCGGCATCCATCAAGGAAGTGGCCGAGAAGCTCGGGCGTATTGACATCCTCATCAATAACGCGGGCATCACCCGCGACGCGCTTGTCATGCGCATGAAGGAGGAGGACTGGGACGCGGTACTGAACATCAACCTCAAGAGCGTCTACCTCTGCACCAAGGAGATATTCAGGACCATGAGCAAGCAGCGCTATGGACGCATAGTCAACATCGCCTCAATAGTCGCCTTCATGGGCAACGCGGGTCAGGCCAACTACAGCGCTTCAAAGGCCGGGATGATAGGCCTCACAAAGACCACTGCGCGGGAGTATGCAAGCCGCGGTATTACGATAAACGCGGTAGCCCCGGGTTTTATAATCACCGCCATGACCGAAAAGCTTCCTGAGAAGGTCAAGGAAGATATGATGAGCAATATCCCCCTTGGCAGCTTTGGCACAGCCCAGGACGTGGCTGAGGCCGTAACGTTCCTGGCCTCGCCAGCTTCGGGGTATATCACCGGGCAGACCATACACGTAAACGGCGGCCTGTACATGTAGCTTCCTTATGGAAGAGCAATCCATGATATTATAGAGAACCAAAACGGAGGGAAACGAAAGATGGAAGACAAAATACGTGAGATCATTGCAAAGCAGCTTGGTGTGAGCGCATCGGAAGTGACGGACGAAGCGTCCTTTGTGGACGACCTGGGCGCGGACAGCCTGGATACGGTTGAGCTCGTCATGGCCTTTGAGGAGGAGTTCGGCGTTGAGATCCCTGATGAGGACGCAGAAAAGATCACCAAGGTGAGCGAAGCCTTCAGCTACATCAAGAGCAAGCAGTAGGGGTTTTTTTATTATGAGGCGTGTTGTTGTAACCGGCGCAGGTCTTCTCTCGCCTGTGGGCATAGGTGTAAAGGAGAGCTGGGAGGCCCTGAAGGCAGGGCGGTCCGGCATAGGCCCGATTACGCAGTTTGACGCCTCGGAGTTCGCCTCGAAGATAGCGGGAGAGGTGGACGGCTTCAATGCCGAGGACTGGATGCCGGTCAAGGAAGTAAAGAAGATGGACCGGTTCATCCACCTGGCCATTGCCGCGGCGAAGTTGGCCATGGACGACTCGGGCCTTCAGGTTACCGAGGCCAATGCCGAGCGCGTAGGCGTGATAGTGGGCGCGGGGATTGGAGGCCTTCCTGCCATCGAACGTATGACCAAGGTGGTCCTCGAGCGCGGCCCGCGCCGCATCTCTCCCTTCTTCATACCCATGGCCATAATCAACATGGCCTCAGGGCACGTCTCGATGCAATACGGCGCAAAGGGACCGAACTCCGCTACGTGCACTGCCTGCGCCACAGGCAACCATGCCATCGGGGAAGCCTTCCGCCTGATACAGTACGGCAAGGCCGACGCCATGATATGCGGCGGCACAGAGAGCGTGATAACCCCTCTTGGCATAGGCGGCTTCAATGCCATGCGCGCCCTTTCCACACGAAACGACGAGCCCGAGCGCGCTTCCCGGCCCTTTGACATGGACCGCGACGGTTTTGTCATGGGCGAGGGCTCCGGGATCGTTATCCTGGAGGAGATGGAACTGGCCAAGGCCCGCGGTGCAAACATCCTTGCTGAGATAGTAGGCTACGGAATGACCGGGGACGCTTACCACATGACCTCTCCCGCCCCGGGCGGAGAGGGTGGGGCAAGGTGCATGAAGCTTGCCCTTGAGGACACGGGCGTTGATCCTGAGGATATTGGGTATATCAACGCCCACGGGACTGCCACAAAGTTCGGAGACGAGCTTGAGACAGCGGCCATAAAAACGGTCTTTGGAGACCATGCCTACAAGCTTGCGGTAAGCTCTACAAAGAGCATGACCGGCCACCTGCTGGGCGCGGCCGGAGGGCTTGAGTCGGTTGTTGCCATTATGGCTGTCAACGAAGGCGTGATACCTCCAACGATCAACCTGGAAAACCCCGACCCGGAGTGCGACCTTGACTATGTGCCCAACGAGGCACGCCAGGTGAAGCTGAAAGCCGCCCTCACAAACTCCTTTGGCTTTGGCGGCACGAACGCCTCCCTGCTCTTTAAACGGTTTGAGGGGTGAGTGACCCCGGCGTTGGTCTCTCCTCCCTGGAGAGGGCCATCGGCTACACGTTCAGCAGGCCGGAACTCATCATCGAGGCCCTGACGCACAAGTCCTACTATTACGAGAACCGCGGGAAAAGCCGCGCGCATAACGAACGCCTGGAGTTCCTGGGCGACTCGGTCCTCGGCCTCTCAGTGGCCTCATACCTTTTCAGGCACGAAGATTCCATGGACGAGGCGATTATGAGCAAGGTCAGATCATATATTGTGAAGGGCTCTGTCATATCCGAGATGGCAAAGGGCATAGACCTTGGGCAATGCCTGCTCATGGGCAAGGGCGAGGAAGACACGGGGGGCAGGAACAAGGCCTCCATACTCACCAACGCCATGGAGGCGGTGATCGGCGCTGTATACGTGGACGGGGGGCCTGAGGGGGGGGCTGAGGCAGCCATGGACCTTGTTCTGAGGCTCTTTGGTGAGAGGCTTGACAAGGCCATAGCCTCCGGAGAGTTCCACGATTACAAGACCGAGTTCCAGGAGGTCGTGCAGGAGAGGCTGGGCATAACTCCCGAGTACAGGGTGACTGCACAGAAAGGCCTTGAGCATAGCAAGGTCTTTACCGTGGAAGTGTTGGTGGCCGGGGATGTCAGCGGCACCGGCTCTGGCAGGAGCAAGAAGAAGGCTGAGCAGCAGGCCGCTAAAAAGGCCCTTGCCCGGTTTGAAGATACTGAAAATACCCAAGAGGGCAGAATAGAATGAGCAAGAGCGGGTCTATGCAGGAAACCAGGGTCGCAATAATAGGCGCGGGCGTTACGGGCCTTGCCATATCAGCAGTGCTTGCCGAGACAGTGGGCGACGTTACTGTCATAGAGCGGCACGAGGGTTTTGGCAGGGAGATAAGCGCGCACTCAGGCGATATCATACATTCAGGGGTGTTCTACCGCACGGGCTCCCTGAAGTCTCAGCTCTGCATGGAGGGCGGGCCCATGCTGTACAAGTATCTGGAGGGCAACAACATAAATCACTCGCGCCCGGGCAAGTACGTTGTGGCCACCAGCGAGGACCAGATCCCACTACTGGAGACACTGTACAAGGACGCGCAGCTCAGCGGCCTCAGGAAGTTGGAGTACCTCGATGGCAGGCAGGTGAGCCTGCAGGAGCCTGAGGTGCAGTGTTACTCAGCCATATACTGCCCATCAGCCGGGACCGTGGACTCCCACGCCCTGATGAAGGCCTTCTATGACGAGGCCGTTGGCAAGGGCGTGAAGTTCAGGATGCGCAAAGAGGTCGAGTCCGTGGAAAAGGACAGCGATGGTTATGTGATCTCCACCTCCGGAGGCGACCAGGTGCGCGCCCGGGTGGTCATAAACGCCGCTGGTGTGGGAGCGCCCGATATAGCGGGCCTTGCCGGCATTGATACAGAGGCGGCTGGTTACGGCCTGACACTGGTCAAGGGCACGTGGTTCGCCTGCGGCAAGGAATCCCCTGTTCGCCGCCTTGTGTTCCCGCTACCAGAGGAAGACGCCCTCGGCACTGGCATACATACCTCTTTTGATACCGCGGGCCGCCTACGTTTCGGCCCTGACGCCGAGGTCGTGGAGAGCCCCACTGACCGCGCCCTTGACCCTGAAAAAACAGACGTCTTCCATTCTGAGCTTTCAAAGTACTTAAAAGGCATCGAACGCCAGGACATCTACGTCCATTCCGCAGGCATCAGGCCCAGGGCAGGGAAGTCGTACCAGTCGGACTTCATCATCAACGAAGAGTCCGGGCGCGGGCTTCCCGGGCTTATAAACCTCATAGGCATAGAAAGCCCCGGCCTCACGTGTTGCCTTTCCATCGCAGTTATGGTCAATGGTCTTGTGCAGGAAGCTCTTGGCTGATCCTTTTATGATCTTCTTTTGACCGGGCCATGCCCTTTGTGGCATGGCCTTTTTGTTTTGGTGCAGCCTTGTAGTATCATTTCTCCATATGGATAGGTTGATGGAAAACTTGCGCGAGAACATAAACTTCGTACTTGTGGAGCCCGTAGAGTCCGGCAACATAGGCTCATCTGCGCGCGCCATGGGCTCCATGGGATTCCCGAGGCTCTCCATCGTGAACCCGCCGGAGGAGATAACGGACGAGGCCGCCTGGATGGCGCACAATGCCATAGACGTGCTCACCTCAGCCACGTGTTTTGGCTCTCTCAATGACGCCCTGGCCGACGCCGCTCTCGTGATCGGCATCTCCCGCAGGAAGGGCAAGGGCCGGGGCATGAACATCTCCATCGAGGAGGCAGCGGAGAAGGTCATCGAGATGGCCCGAAAACACAGCGTTGCAGTGGTCTTCGGGCGGGAGGCGCGCGGGCTCTATAATGACGAGACCGAGGAATGCGCCTACCTTGTCTCCATTCCAGCAGGCGGCGGACACCCCTCCCTGAACCTCTCGCACGCGGTCCAGATAGTCGCCTACGAACTCCACAAGGCAACGCTCAACTCAAAGCACGAAAAACCAGAGGAGGAGACCCCTCCGGTCGAGCCCCCCTCAACCTATGGAGAGCAGGAGCACCTCTTTGGGAGGGTGATGGAGATACTTGAGGAGCTGAACTACACCAAGCGCGGAGACCGCGAGGTGGGCAGGCGCATCAGGGTCTCGCTCAAGAACTTCCTGCGCCGCGCGGGCATAACCTCAAGCGAGACACAGATGTTCGAAGGCATCTGCTCGCGCATACTTGCCAGCTTAAGGAAAGACTGATGGGCCGCATACTTCTGACCTGCTCTATGGACCTGACAGGATATCTCCTTAAGGAGGTGGAGGCCCTTGGATACCCGGTGCTTGACGAAGAGCCCACCGGCGTATGGACCGAGGGGACCCTTCTGGACACATTCCGCATGAACCTGCATCTCCGCACGGCCCATCGGGTGCTCTTTCTGCTCAAGGAATTCAAGGCAACAGAGCCGGAGGAGCTTTACAGGGAAATTAACGGTCTGCCCTGGGAGGACTATATCAAGAGCAACGGGTATGTAAGCGTTATCTCGAACGCCGACACCCCGGCCATAAAGGATACCCGGTTTCTGAACGTGAAGGTTAAGGACGCTGTGGTGGACCGTATAAGGGTGAGGACCGGCAGGAGGCCTGATTCCGGGAGCGAACTGCGGGGCGTGGTGGTGAACGCCTACTGGAAGGGCAGCCACTGTGCTGTATACCTTGACACATCCGGCGAGCCGCTTTCTAAGCGGGGCTATAGAAAGCAGCCCCACAAGGCCCCGATGCAGGAGACCCTTGCGGCCGCGGTCGTGATGGCCACTGGCTGGAGCGGGGAGGGGGCTTTCATAAACCCCATGTGCGGCAGCGGGACACTGGCTATCGAGGCCGCGCTCCTGGCGCTTGGACGGGCCCCGGCCGCAACAAGGCTCGATTTCGCCTTCACACACCTGAAGGGCTATCTGCCCGACTCGCTTAAGGCCCTGCGTGCCGATGCCCGCAAGGGGGCGAGAAAGACCATCCCCGGCCGCATTATCGCAACTGACCATGACCCCGATGCCGTGAGGGCAGCGAAAAATAACGCTTTAACAGCAGGGGTGGAGCATGTGATAGATTTTTCGGTCTGCGACTTCAGGGATACCGAGGTCCCTGATACAGGCGGGGTGGTGGTGATGAACCCTGAATACGGCAAACGCATTGGCCATGAGGACAGCCTTGCCGACACCTACAGCCTTATAGGGGATTTTTTCAAGCAGAAATGCCAGGGGTATAATGGATATGTTTTTACCGGGAATCTGGAGCTTGCGAAAAAAATCGGCCTTCGCACTAAGAGTCGGCGGGTGTTCCATAACGGCCCCATCGAGTGCCGGCTGCTTGAGTACGAGCTATACAAGGGAAGCAAAAAGGGCGGTTAGCCAACGGCCTTGTCCTCCTCGCTTACATTGTAGCCATACATGGAGAGTGCTCAGCCATTGAGCTTTAACCCTGGACTATTACGCCGATAATCTCGATCCATCACTTCAAGAATCATCGCAAAGCGTTTGAGTTGGCGTTCAGGAATGTTTCCCTCGGGTTTTTCTGGAATTGAGCCTTTCTCTGCTATAATTAATGGAAACAGTTGTGGGGAGTTGTCATATGAAAAAGTTAATCAGGCTATTGAGCAGGTTCACAACTGCCCTTGCCGTGTTCGTATGCGCTTTGGTCGTCACATCCGGCGTCACCGGGGTCCCGGAAGCCACAGCCGGGGAGACCGTTTTTGCGCGCGACTACACCTATAACGCAAGCGACGCTGACAGCAAGCTCTCAAGCCGTGCCATTGCCATGGAGCAGGTCAAGCGCATATTGCTGGAGGAACTTGGCACCTACATCAAGAGCGAGACCGTGATAAAGAACGCAGAGCTTACGAAAGACGAGGTAACGATGCTCACCGCAGGGGTCGTGCGCACGGATATAGTGGAGGAAAAATGGGACGGGCAGACCTACTATATCAAGGTGGAGATCGTGGCTGACCCTGACAGCATTGCCGAGAGCATCAAGGAGCTGGTTGCTAAAAAAGAGAGCCTGGGTGAGCTGAGGGAATCAAAGGCCCAGGCAGACGCGGCCCTTGAGGAAGTGGCCAGGCTCAGGGCCGAACTTGAGGCGGCAAAGGCGGCCCTTGTAGTGGCTAAGACCGAGGGAAAGGACTCTCCCGAGGATGTCTCGAAGGTTATGGAGCTTCAGAAGCAGTACATTGGAGAGACCGAGAAGATGACGGCCTATTCCCTGTGGGAACAGGGTTACGCCCTGTTCAACAAGCATAAGTATGAAGAGGCACTTGGCTACTTTGACCGTGCAATAGAGATGAACCCCAATATGGCCCGAGCTTACGGCATGAGGGGGGCAGTCTATCTCAAGACCGGTTTATATAAAAAGGCCCTTGCTGATTTAAATATAGCGATAGAGTTTAAGCCCTCGGCAGGGAATCTGTACTTTAGACGTTGGTATGCCCATAGCAAGCTTAAGATGAAGAATAAGGCCAGGGCTGACCTGAAGAAGTCAGCAGAGCTGGGCTTCTGGAAGGCCAAGCTGAAGCTGAGCAAGAAGCGAGGTTCCATAATCTAGTTTGAGCGTATATTACTCTATCAACTGGCCCATCTCGCTTACATCGTAGCCGCCCATGGAGTCAACCGATTCTTTGAGCTCCTTGTCGTTTCGGATGACATCAAGAAGTGCCTCTACCTTTTCTGTCTCCATCAGGTCAGCGGGAATGGCAAGGTCATAACGTTCCTTTGTAACCGGTACAAAATCCAGCCCCAGTGCGTTTGCAGCTGAGAGCACGCCAAGACCCGTGTCAGCCACTCCGGTAAGCACAGCCGATGCCACGGCCATATGAGTGAACTCCTCGCGCCCGTAGCCTGTGATCTCCTCCGGGCTTATGCCAAGTTCCTTGAGGCTCTTGTCCAGCAGGAGCCTTGTGCCCGCGCCCCTTTGGCGGTTGATAAAGGTTATATTTTCGCGTTTAAGATCCACGAGTCCCTTTATGTTTTTGGGATTGCCCTTTAAGACCATCAGTCCCTGGGTGCGGTATACGAGATTGACGAGCACCACTTTGCGCTCTGGAATCAACTGCCTCAGAAAAGGCGTATTGTACTGGCCCGTCTCCTCGTCAAGCAGATGGGTCGGCGCTATGTGGGCCTCATTCTTCTTTAGCGCCATCAGCCCTCCCATGGATCCCACGTGCGCTGAGGAAAGCGAAAACCTGGGATATCTTTTCTTGAGCGAGTTTGCCAGCAGGTCCATGGCATTGTCGTGGCTCCCGATGGAGACTATCGTGTTTTCCACTTCCTGTTGCGCACGAAGGAGTTCCACCTCCACTTCCGCGCCAGCGCCAAGGCCCTCGCTCATGGCCGGTATACGCATTACACCGTCCGCGCGCGCAAGCGTCATCATCAGGCCCGCCCCCCTTCCAAGCGGGGTGGCGATAAGAGAACCTCTCACGTTTCCAAGCTTCATGCGGACGAACTCCTCTGAGCCAAGGGCCGAGTGGACCTGTCTCGACAGCTTTGCGCACACTGTGCCGAACCCGCCTGAGCTCTCTTCAAGCCCCTGCATGGCCATTACAACGGGCCTTGCAAACAGGCTGAATGCGGTATGCGCGGCAACCGGATATCCCGGCAGCCCCACAACGGCAGTGCCATCTATAACTCCAAGCATGGCGGGTTTGCCGGGGCGGATCGCCACTCCATGGAGCACAAGCTCGCCAAGCTCCTTGATAACTCCTTCGGTGTAATCCTCGCTCCCGGTGGACGCCCCGGCGATGGTAACGACCATATCAGCCTCATTAACCGCCTGTGAGACAGCCCGGCTTATCATCTGCCTGTCATCAGGCACAATGGGCATACGGATGAACTCCGCGCCCCATTCCAAGATGAGCCCCCCAAGCACTGTGGAGTTGAAATCAATGATGTCTCCCCGCTTGAGCTCAGTGCCAGGCTCCACTATCTCAGTGCCAGTGGGTATCACAGCGACTTTTGGCCTTTTTCTCACAGAGACCTCTGTCAGGCCCCCGGCAAGCATTGCGCCCATGTCCACGGGCCTTACCTTCTGGCCCTCGGGCGCGATGAGTTCCGTGGCTACGATGTCCTCCCCCACCGTCCGCACGTTCTCCCATGGGGTGACAGGCGCCACTATCTCTATTTCTTCCCCTTCAAGGTTCACGTCCTCCACCATCACCACAGCATTGAAATCATGGGGCAGGGGGTCCCCTGTGTCCACATATACGGCTTGCCTGCCAAGGGCGAGCCTCAGCGGGGCCGCCTCGCTTGCTCCAAAGGTATCCGTGAACCTGACGGCGTATCCGTCCATGGCAGAGGCGTGGTAGAAGGGCGAGGAGATGCGAGCTGTGACCGGGGCGGCCGTGACCCTGCCAAGGCTCTCACGCACATCAATGGTCTCAGAGCCCAGGGGGCTGTAAATGCCTGATTCCGCAAGTGCTTTGCGCCATAAGGCCAAGGCGTCCCCAAGGGGGACCACTTTTCTGAATATTTCTCTTTTCATGGCCGGTTATAAGCTGGTTGCGAGTTTTAGCATACCATAATATAAACAACATGAACGGTATGCCGGCGTGGTTTGTCATACAGGGCGGGGCATGCTACAATAGGTGAACTTTTTTTACAAGGAGGGACAATATGCCCATCAAAAACCTTATGGAGGGGCTGACCTTCGATGACGTACTGCTAATTCCCGCACGTTCGGACATCATGCCCAAGGATTCGGACCTTGGCACCAAACTCACTAAGAAGATAAAGATGAACATACCATTTGCCAGCTCGGCCATGGACACCGTGACCGAGGGTCAGCTGGCCATCGCCATAGCGCGCGAGGGCGGATTGGGCTTTGTGCACAGGGCCATGTCCCCTGAGGCCCAGGCCAAGGAGGTGGAGAAGGTAAAGAAGTCTGAAAGCGGAATGATAATAGACCCGTTTACCGTAGGCCCGGACGACAAGATCTTGGACGCCCTGAAGCTTATGGAGACCTTCAGGATATCCGGCGTGCCAGTCACTGTAAAGGGCAAACTCGTGGGTATCCTCACAAACCGCGACCTCAAGTTCGAGACCAAGTTCGGCAGGAAGGTCTCCTCGGTGATGACCAGCAAGAAGCTTATCACCGCTCCGGTTGGCACGAAGCTTTCCCAGGCCCAGGAAATATTGCACAAGTACAAGATAGAAAAGCTCCCCATAGTGGACAAACATGGCAACCTCAAGGGCCTTATCACCATAAAGGACATCGAAAAACGCCGCAAGTACCCACATGCCTGCAAGGACTCAAAGGGCAGGCTCAGGGTAGGTGCCGCAGTGGGCGTTAGTAAGGAGGCAATGATGAGGGCCGCGCTCCTTATAGATGCCGGAGTGGACGTGCTTGGCATAGACACTGCCCACGGACACACAAAGACCGTTATCGAGACCCTCATCAGCCTGAAAAAGAACTTCAAGATAGAGGTTGTCGCGGGCAACGTAGCCACCCCGGAAGGGACGGAAGACCTGATCAAGGCGGGCGCTGACGCCGTAAAGGTCGGTATAGGCCCTGGCTCCATCTGCACCACACGCATTGTCGCAGGTACAGGCGTCCCACAGATCACGGCTGTCATGGAATGCTTCAAGGTAGCCAAGAAGTACAGGGTCCCTCTTATCGCGGACGGGGGCATCAAGTTCTCGGGAGATGTGGTGAAGGCACTTGCCGCGGGCGCGCATTCTGTAATGATAGGCGGGTTGTTCGCTGGCACTGACGAGTCTCCCGGAGAGACGGTCCTGTTCCAGGGCAGGAGCTACAAGGTATACCGAGGCATGGGCTCTCTGGGCGCCATGCAGAGCGCCAAGGACCGCTACCAGCAGGAGGGAGTTGAGGCAAGCAAGCTGGTTCCCGAGGGCGTGGAGGGCAGGGTGCCCTACAAAGGCCCGCTTTCCGAGAGCATCCACCAGCTTGTTGGCGGAGTCCGTTCCGGCATGGGATACTGCGGGTGCAAGGACCTCCCAGAACTCAGACGCAAGGCCAAGTTCGTCAGGATCACAAACGCCGGTCTCAGGGAATCCCACGTACATGATGTTACGATCACAAGGGAGGCCCCAAACTATAGCGGCGAGCGCTAGCCCGTTCTATTTCATGAAGGGGCCACGGGGGGCCACGGGGGGTCACGGACCCCATTTAAAC
Organism: Nitrospirota bacterium; assembly: GCA_030638335.1. Lineage (GTDB taxonomy): Bacteria > Nitrospirota > Thermodesulfovibrionia > Thermodesulfovibrionales > JdFR-86 > DAOWET01. The sequence continues at coordinate 5,379 of DAOWET010000221.1, read as the reverse complement.
TGGGGGGGCCCACAGGACCCTCTTAACTGGTGGCCGTCAGCCCCGACCGTTTTCAGGAAAAGTAACGTAGCATCTCTCCCTTGGAACGTATTGCCCACAGGAATAAATAGAAGTCTCCGTGAGACCGGGTCGACTCGACCTATTAAAACCGGTCCGTGACCGGCCGTGGCCCCCTCGTGAAATAAGCGGGTTAATACATTTGTTATAATAATATATGCTTAAATGCGGATGGAACTGCTCGTATGGAAAGTACCGGATAATTGCCTGTTTTCTGGGCGCTTTAATCCTTTTTGCACCTGTTGCGGGCAATGCTTCGGATTATATCATCGGCGAAAGTGATGTGCTCAAGATAGACGTCTACGGCCATGATGACCTTTCCTCTGTCGCAAGGGTCAGCGGCAACGGCATGATAAATTTCCCGCTGCTGGGGCAGGTGAGGGTGGCTGGGCTCACCGTCTCCGAGGTCTCTCTGCGGTTATCGACAATGCTGGCTGACGGATACATCGTCTCCCCCCAGGTCTCTGTATTTATTAAAGAGTTCAGAAGCCAGAAGGCCGTGATCATGGGAGAGGTAGTAAAACCAGGCTTGTATGAGCTCAAGGGACGCACGAGCTTCCTGGAACTGGTATCCATTGCAGGAGGGCTGACGCGCGATGCTGGAGAGACTGCCATCGTAAAAAGAAAGGCGCGTGGGAATTCGGGCGAGGAAAAGATCGCCACAATTGATCTGAAAAGGCTTATCGAGGAAGGCGACACATCACTTGACGTACCTGTGCTTGAGGGCGACAGTATTTACATTTCCAAGGCAGGCCTGATCTATGTGACCGGGGAAGTGAAGCGCCCTGATTCCTACAAGCTCGATGATGACACTTCCGTGATCAAGGCCATTACCATGGCTGGAGGGTTTACTGACAAGGCGTCCGCATCAAGAGTAAAGATAATCCGTAAGGTCGACGGTGAGGAAGTTGTCCTTGATGATGTGAATATGGACGACCCTGTATTTAACGGAGACGTGATCGTCATACCGGAGAGTTTCTTCTAGGCCATGCAATCCCAGGAAATACATCTAAGGGACTACTACAGGATACTCAAGAAGCGGCGCTATGTCGTTTATACATTCTGTTCCATCACTATTGCCCTGGTGGTCCTCTTTACTTTTACAGCCACGCCTTTGTACATGGCTGATACAAGACTGCTTATCGAAAAGGCTGAGCAGTACACGATCTCTGAATTCGGATTTACAGCGCATGACCCGGAGTTTTATGCGACCCAGTACAAGTTGATCAAGAGCAGGCCTGTTGCCAAAAAGGTCTATGAAGCCCTGAAGGGAGATGCGCTGTTCAGGGAGTATTTTGAAAAGATCGGAGAACCGAAGGGGCTTAAGGGCAAGGTCAAGGGCATTCTTATGCTTTTCAGGGGAGATGACGCAGGCATTAATGAGTTGGACCCTGAAAGCGAAAAGCGAAACCTGACAATTGAAGCGATTTTGGAGAATATCACTGTCCGTCCGGAATTCGATACCAAACTTGTGACTGTCAGTTACTATTCCCGTGACCCTGAACTGGCCCGCCTTGTTGTGAATGAGGTTGCCAATGCATATATTGAGGCATTGTTCGAGCTCAGGATGGACTCTTCCCATAGGGCGCTTCAGTGGATGTCCAGAAAGGTGGATGAAGAGCGGAAAAATCTTGACGATTCCGATACCGGTCTCCAGCGATATATGAGGGAAAACGACATCGTTACCCTGGAAGACAGGTTAGCTATTGTCCCTCAGAAACTGACTGAGCTTAGCACCCAGCTTACAAGGTCTGAGACAAGGCGTGAGGAGCTGGAGACCCTCTATAGTAAGATCAGAAGCCTGAGGGCTTTGGGCAAGGACCTGGATTCGCTCCCGGCAATTGCAGCGGACAAAACCGTAAGTTCTCTCCGGGAGCAGATACTCAAGGGTGACCAGAAGACGATTGAGCTTTCGAAGAAATACGGCCGTAAACATCCGGTAATGATCGAGTCCATCGAGGACCTTGCTCAGCTTAAGAAGAAGAAGGCCCAGGAGATCGGGCGTGTTGTGGAGTCCATAAAGAACGAATACGACCTTTCCGTTTCCAATGAGCAGAACCTGAGAAGGCAGCTTTCCGAGACCAAGCTTGAAGCCCATGCCATTAACGAGAAGTTCGTCCATTATAATGCGCTTAAACGTGAAGTTGAAACCAACCGCCAGCTCTTTGAGTCATTACTTAAGAAGATGCGCGAGGAGAGCATTGAGGAAGAAGGCCAAACCGTAAATGTAATGCTGGTGGAGATGGCGCGAACACCCAAAAAGCCGGAAAAACCCAGAAAGGCCCTGAACCTTCTGGCCGGGCTTTTCATGGGAATGTTCGGAGGGGTCCTGCTTGCTTTCTTCTTTGAGTATTTCGACAATACCGTGAAGGCGGCTGAAGATGCAGAGGAGAAGCTGGGCATTCCAGTGCTCGGGATGGTGAGCTTCCTGAAAAGGGAACAAAAGGAAGATGAGAGGCATATCGAGCGTATTGTCCTTGAAGAGCCGAAATCAACTTTTACGGAGAACTACAAGGCCCTGAGAACCGCCATCATGCTTTCCTCCGCCGACTCAGCGCCCAAGTCCATTCTGGTGACCAGCATGTTGCCTGCCGAGGGGAAGACTTCCACTGCGGTGAACCTGGCCCTTGTCATTGCACAGTCCGTTAACAAAGTGTTGCTGGTTGACACGGACCTGAGAAAACCGAGGATTCATAATATATTCGGGATCTCCAACAAGTCCGGGCTGAGTACGTATCTGGTAGGCAGCAACGCCAAGATAATCAAGGAGGGGCCAAGCCCGAATCTGAATATCGTCCCATCGGGCCCCATACCACCCAACCCTTCGGAGCTTCTGGGTTCGGAGAAGTTCGCCCGTTTTATTTCCTCGATGCAGGAACGCTATGATGTTATCATCTTTGACTCACCACCCGTGCTTACAGTTACTGACAGCCTTGTCCTGAGCAAGCATATGGACGGCACTATAGTAGTCGCCCGCGCTGCCAAGACCTCCTATGAGGCTGTGAGGAAGGGCCTCAGGCAGATAAGCGATGTGGGGAGCAATGTGCTTGGATTGCTTATAAACGCCATCGACGCGCGCAAGGGCGGGTATTACTACGATTACTACTATTACCATAAATATGATTACTACTATTCGGCCGGGGAAGATGAAGACAAGGAGCAGGAATAATGACCTTCCACAAAGTGTTTCCTCCCTGCCATGGCCACGGAACTGAGAACTAGAGCAGCCACCGGCCTCTTCCTCTTTGTCCTCGCTTTCAGCCCACTTGCCTTCGGGTCTGTTGAGCAATGGTCTCTGGCGTCCATGGAGATATTTTGTGTTCTGGCGTTTTCCGCCTGCTTCCTGCTAAACAGAAGGGACCAAATGAGCTGGTATGAGGTGCCCGGGCTACTGCCTCTTGTGCTTCTGCTTGGAATAATGGCGTTGCAATTGATACCTCTCCCCCAAGTATTTCTTTCCGTGCTTGCACCAAAGACCCTCCAGGCATACAGGGAAACTCTTGGGGTGGTGGATGACGGGTTCCGGGCTCCTCTCACCCTTGACAGGCGAGCCACATTTCTTGAGCTGATGCGATATGCGTCCTATGTCCTGTTCTATGTGCTTGGTGTTCAACTCATGTGCAGCAGGAAAGTTCTGAAGCAAGTTGGCGGATTTGTTGTTATTGCAGCCGCGTTGGTGGCTTTCACAAGCATTCTGCACAAGTTCTCATCCGGCGAGATGGTCCTGTGGTTACGCGAGGCCCCCCAGGGAAGTATATTCTTTGGGCCCTTTGTGAACAAGAACCATTATGCAGCGTATATGGGCATGGTTTTTCCTTTGGGTGCAGGTTTGTTCCTGGCGTACAGGCCCGATGTCTCCGGTCTTGGCTTGGCGGATGCTTTGAAGGCTACAGCGGGATATAAGCGCATCCACACGCATTTTATTTTTGCTTTTGCTGCGCTCCTTATCGCAACATCGGTGTTCGTGAGCCTCTCGCGTGCAGGGCTGGTATCTCTATGCATATCCATGATCTTGATGGCAGTCCTTCTTGGACGGAAAGATCTTGGGCGTAACCTTGCAATGGGAATCATGTTCCTGACTATTGCAGTTTTTGTGGGCTGGTTCGGATGGGACCCTGTCATTGACAGATTCGGATCTGTTGTGGGTGAAGATGGTTCTATTCAATTCAACAGGACATTCATATGGACGGATGCCATAAGGATCATAAAGGATTCCCCGGTCCTTGGCACGGGTTTTGGTTCTTTTGGGAGTATCTACCCGTCATACAGGACCATGCCGGGAGGGCTTGTGGTGGACCACGCTCATAATGATTTTCTTGAGCTTGTGGTTGAGGGGGGGCTGCTCTCCCTTGCTCTTGCGGCGTGGTTTGTTTTGACAGTCCTTATCCGTGTCCTTGGCACTATAAAGGTCAGGAGGGAAAATTACTCTATAATCATGGGCATAGCTGGCGCCTCAGCAATGATGTATATGTTGGTCCATTCCTTTGTGGACTTCAATATGCATATAGGATCGAATGCCCTGTACTTCTTTTTTATAGCTGCCTTTGCTGTTTCCGCTTCCCACACCAGGCTCAGAAAGGGCAGGAGAAGCTCATTGTTGAAAAAACAGCCTCTGGTCGGCAAGAAGGTTCTTGTGTATCCGGTTCTGGCGGCATGTGCATGCATTATATTTGTAAACGTCCTTGTCCTTTCCGGATCCCTTGCAGCTCGTGGGCTTGGCAGTGTGGCTCATGAGACCGGAAGCTCGATCGAGGATTTGGAGCAAGCCAGAAAAAGCTATACGCTTGCAACGTACCTGGACCCTTTTAATTCAGGTTATCATGCAGCCCTGGCCAGGACTGATATGGCCCTTGGCGGCTCCGGGCTTAAAGAGTACAGTGACGCCATAAAGGACTTCCCGCTTGATGCACGCGTTCTGCAGGCAGCGGCCAGGGCTTTTGGGTATGCTGGCGATGATAAGAAGGCCGATGCCCTGATGCGGGCCTCTCTGGTATACGGGGCAAGACATCATGACCCGTATTTGCGATATGTGCAATGGCTGCTCTCAAGAGGGAGCTACCAAAGGGCTGAAGAGGTGGCAAGGAAGGGTATAACGCTTGAACCAGCCTCAACGCCTGGATATGTCCGTATTTTTATCAATGCAGGATTTTCAGGGCCCGAGGTGATGGGCATTCTCCCGGACAAGTCAGCAGCGCATGTACGCCTCGCGAGGTATTTCATGAAACAAGGCAGGGAATTCCTGGCAGACGATACGTACTGGCGAGCGCTGGACCTGATGGCAGGGGATGACAGCCTCACTTATTGGGATTATGGCCCTATGTT
>DAOWET010000272.1 GCA_030638335.1 Nitrospirota bacterium | reverse complement strand
GGAGCTGATAAATGATTACATCAAGGTTCTTACCGCAAAATTCCCTGTCAGCCTTGACGGGCTGAAAGTAGTTGTGGACGCTGGTAACGGCACAGGCGGACTCACCGGCCCTCCCCTCATGCGCGCCCTTGGGGCAGAGGTCACCGAACTCTTCTGCGACCCTGACGGCACATTCCCAAACCACCACCCTGACCCGGTCGTTGAGGAGAACCTGAAACACCTCATCGCCAAGGTCAAGGAGACCGGGGCACACTGCGGCATAGGCTACGACGGCGACGCGGACCGCATTGGCGTGGTGGACGAGAACGGGGGCGTTATCTGGGGCGACAGGCTCATGATAATCTTCGCCCGCGATATACTGAAAGACAACAAGGGAGCCACCGTCATCGGCGAGGTCAAATGCTCCCAAAGCCTGTATGACGACATCGAGGCACACGGCGGGAACCCAATCATGTGGAAGACCGGGCACTCGCTCATAAAGGGCAAGATGAAGGAGACCGGGGCGCTCCTGGCCGGAGAGATGAGCGGGCACATATTCTTCGCCGACCGCTACTTCGGCTTTGACGACGCAACATATGCAAGCCTCAGGCTGCTTGAGATCATCAAGAACTCAGGCAAGCCCTACTCCTCGGCCAAGCTCCTTGAAGACGTGCCAAAGACCGTATCCACCCCTGAGATACGCATGGATTGCCCGGACAACGTCAAATTCACCGTGGCCGAGAAAATGAAGGGGGCGTTCACAGACTATCCGGTTATCGATATCGACGGCATAAGGATCAACTTTCCCGAAGGATGGGGACTCATACGCGCCTCCAATACCCAGCCAGCGCTGGTTATGAGATTCGAGGCAAAGGATGAGGCTTCCCTTGCAAAGATAAAAAGCATGGTTGAGGCCGAGCTAGATCGAGTACTTCAGAGCCCATAGCGCCAATATACCAAGGTAAAAGGTGCCCGTGGCACCATTAAAGAGTCCGTGACCCCATTAAAAAAGGGCGGCCCCAAAAAGGGTCGCCCTTAAGTTGCTATTAAGGATATCTCAGGCCTGTTTCTTCAGGGCCTCTTCCTTTTCTTTTTCCTTGGCCTTGGCCCCCTGGTGCTTTGAGATGTAAACTACGCAGTCTTCACAGATCTTGCCGGAATCGCGGGCGCAGATGCGGCGGTTGAGCTCCCAGCAGGGCCTGGTCTTGTCTATGTAGGAGGAGCAGCTCTTCTTCCTCTCCTCAGTGCACCCGGTGAGCTCCCAGCAGGGTGCGTACTCAAGGAGCTTCTTTATGCCCTGGATGCTGATCTTCTTTGTATGTATCAACTCGCGGATGCATCGAATCCACTTTATATCGTTCTCAGAGTAGTACCTGTTCTTGTTCCTTCTGGCAGGAGTAATGAGCCCGTGCTTCTCATAAAGACGCAGGGTTTGATCGGTGGTGCCCACCAGCTCGGCCACTATACCGATGGGATAAAGGGGAATGTCTTTCTTTTCTTCGTCGCTTGGTTCCTGTTTTATCTTTGCCATGAAATCTCCGATACGGTGTTTTAATAATCTTAATTATTAAACATCTTTTCAATTAAAAAAGCAAGCCCCTTTGTTTCGCGATAATATAACCGTAGCATTTCAGAACGCTTCCCGGACATCATATTTTTCATGAAAAACAGCATGCTCCTGCGGGCTTATCCCATTGATTTTAATGTATAATTACCTCATCCAGCGAGTAAATTTCAAAAACCGGATATTCCCTTGCCAGAGGCAGTGCCCGCAAGGTATACTACATATCCATCAGGCCCGGACCGAGGGGGGCCGTTGTCCAACCGGGCCCGTTGCCCGGCCTCTGGGGGATGACCGGACGGTGCCCCGGCTACAGCGGGGATGGGGGATTTCCCGTGGGCCGCTGGCAAGAGATAGTGAAATGCAGCAGGCAAACCCACGTGATCAGGAAGGGTAAATGCGCGTAGATAAAATTGAACTGGCAGGTTTCAAATCATTCGGGGACAGGACCGTATTCAACCTCCACCCGGGCATAACCTGCATCGTCGGGCCAAACGGCTGCGGCAAGTCAAACGTGGTGGACGCCTTCAAGTGGGTGCTTGGCGAGCAGAGCGTAAAGAGCCTCCGCGGCGGCAAGATGGAGGAGGTCATATTCGCCGGCTCCACCAGCAAGAAGCCCCGCGGCATGAGCGAGGTCATTCTGCATGTCTCCGGCCTTGGCAAAAGCGAGAACCGCAAGGAATCAAGCACCACCGTAAGCCGCAGGCTCTACCGCTCCGGAGACTCGGAGTACCTGCTTAACCGCCAGAGCTGCCGCCTCAGGGACATCAGGGACATCTTCCTGGACACGGGCCTTGAGATGAAGAGCTACTCCATGCTCGAACAGGACAAGGTCTCCTCAATACTCGCGGCCAAGCCAGAGGAACGCAGGTTCATAATCGAGGAAGTGGCTGGAGTCGTAAAGTACAAGGTCCGCCGGCACGAGGCGAAGAACAAGCTCGAGTCCTCCCGAAACAACCTTGCCCGCATCAGCGACATCGTCAGCGAGGTCACGCGCCAGCTCAGAGGCCTCGACCGCCAGGCCCGCAAGGCCGAGCGCTACAAAAAGTTCATGGAAGAGCTCAAGGACATAGAGATCAGGATAGCCAGGAGAAAATACGAAGAGCTCAGCGCGGCCCTCTCAGGGCTTGAGCAGCAGCACTCCATGGCCAAACAGGAAGACGCGGCTGTTCGCGCGGAACTCTCGCAGGTTGAGACCAAGATCGAAAGCCGCCGCATCTCCCTCACCGAAGACGAAAAACAGCTTGACTCGCTGCAGGGAGAACTCCAGGAGCGCCAGAGTGCCGTTGCCGCACAGGAACAGGCAATAGCGGTCTCCCGCTCGGAGTTTGAGCACCAGAGGGAGAACATTGTCCGCCTGAACGCGCAGTCGGAGGAGAACGGGAAAAAGCGCACTGACGCCGAGGCGCGCAGGCAGGAGCTTGCCGTACTGGTGACCACCCTTGAGGAGGAGACCACAGCGCTGTCCGTGCGCAAGGAAGCGCAGGACGAAGGGCTCAAGGGACAGGACGAGAACATCCGCGAGCACGAGCGCAACCTCGACGCCAGAAGGCGCGAGAGCTTCCGTGTCTCTGACGAGACAGGCACGCTCCGCAGCGACCTGCACAAGTTCGCTGCAAGTCATGAGAACCTCGGGCACAAGCACGAAGAGCTGTCTCAGGAGATCAGGGAGCTTGCCGAGAACCTCTCCCTGTACGAGGCCGCCCGCACTGAGCTTCAAAACGCGATGCTCGCCCGCAACAACGAACTCCTGCATCTAAGAGAAGAGCGCTCGGGCCTTGACAAGGAGACCACCGCGCTTAAAGAGCGCCTCGAAGAGCTCCGCGCCTCCATAACCACTGCGCGCGAGGACCTGGCCTCTGCCACAAGCAGGCTAGAATCCCTCAAGGAGATGGACGTAACCGAATCATCCGTTGAGGTGCTCCGCGAGGGCGTTGAGGTCCTGGCCCCGGTATCAGAGGTCATTGACGTGCCAAAGGAATACGAGCGTGCCATAGAAAGCGTCCTCAGGGAGGTGGTGGAGGGTTTCGTTCTCCAGGGATACGGGGAGATCAAAAAGGCCATAACCGTAGTTGATGCCCGTGAGCTTAAACGCACGGCATTCATCCCGGCTCACGGCACGGACGGAAAGTCCGGCAGCCCGGTCCCGGAGGGCGCTGTTGCCTTTGCCTCTGACCTCGTAAAGGCGCGCAACTCAAACGGCGAGGCAGTGCGCCGCATGCTGGAGGACGTAGTGGTCGTGCGCTCCCTCGACACAGCGCTCTCCCTTGCCGGCAAGGGACACACCGTGGTCACCACGCACGGTGAGGTGGTGGAGGCCAATGGGGCGGTCATAGCCGGCAAGAGCCGCGGTGTGCTCGCGCTCAAGCGCCAGATACGGGAGCTTGATGGCGACCTTGAGATGAAGCGCCGGAAGGTGGAGAGCCTTGGCTCTGCCATAGAAGAGACCCAGACCTCGCTTGCTTCAAAGGAAGATTCCCTTGAGCGCCTTGCTGCCCGCGTGGTTGAGCAGGAAAAGGAACTCTCGCTGTTGAGGCACAAGGCCGAGCGAAACGCGGAGGAAACCGAGCGGGCCGGGCGCAAGCAGGCCCAGCTGAGAATAGAGACGGACAGGGTGACAAAGGAGCGAGAGACCCTGAGCG
>DAOWET010000235.1 GCA_030638335.1 Nitrospirota bacterium | reverse complement strand
GTGTCAGGGAAAATATGTCAGTAGCTGAAGTTAATAAATCGCCCGCAAGACCTTGCGGAAGCAGGGTTTTCCTGTTTGCCGTGGGCGCGATTTTATGAACTTTGATTAATAAATATTGAAAAATTATTTTTTGCGTATGTGACACCGAATATTGGGAGGTGTCCCTAATTTCCCAACTACGCCTCTTATTTTTTCGCCATACTGGTTAGTCCCAATCCGAGCATTGTGGCAAGAAAATATCCCATGAGCTTCTGGAAGTAGAAATAATATTTCGTAAGACCAGAAAGCTCTATTTCGTAATGGGCCTCGTTCAGCTTGATTATGGGCAGGAGCATATCAAGGCTGAAGGAGATACCGTAAGGCATGTGGTTGACAGACCCCTGTCCGCCGAACTGGAGCACGAGCACGCCAACCGTGGTAAAAATGCCAACCCATATCGCGGTAAGCCTAAAGCGGTAGCCGTGGCCGACAAAGAGACTAAGCAGTGAAAGCTTACAGTATTCAAGCCAATTGTTATTTTTCTTGGCGTTCTTTCGCTCCTCCTCCTTGCAGGCGTAAAGTATTTCCCGCGACTTGTCCTTATGTCCGGATTCCCTTAACACTTTCGCAAGCTGCTCATAGGGCTGGGGTGTGTGACGCTTCTGCTTCTTAAGCCAAACCAAAAGCCATTTGATATCTCTTTCAGCCATGGAGCCGCTTTCGCCTGTAGCATAGCCGCCCAGGGCAGCATAAGTGAAACCATCCAGTTCCAGTTCATCAGGCCAGGCGTCCTCAAGGTCCTGGAGTGCCCCTGCTTTCGTGTTACGGAGGATAAGCTTAGCCCCAGAGGCCCATTTTGCAGGCGGGTACTCTCCTGAGCCAAGACACAACTCCCCTTTTATCTCTGCGCCAGTAAGGTCCATTGACGGGAAAGTGCTGTCGGATACGTCCAAGCCCTTGAAGACTTTAGCAAAAATCATATTTACAGGTTTGGTGAACTCTACATCTCGCATATAGAGATGCTCGCCCACATGAAGACTCTCCATAGTAAGCTTGCCACTGAAAATGGAGTCATCCATGGCCAACTGGCCGCCGATCTTTGCGCCTAAAAGATTAACCTCCTCGAACTTAGCCCCGTCATGCATAAAAAGATGCCCCGCACGCATTCCGCTCATGTTGAGCAAGCTGCTTAAGGTGGAGCCAGTCATGGTCAACTGGCCGCCTATCTTCGCGTTCCTTATAACAACCTCCTTGAACTTAGCCCCGTCATTCATAAAGAGTTGTCCATCCACCTGAAGGTTGTCCATATTGAGCCTGCCTTTGAAGGTGGTACCAGTCATATCTAAATGACCGCCTATCTTTGCGTTCCTTAGATCAACCTCTTTAAACTCAGCCCCTTCATGCATTAAGAGATGTCCGTTCACCTGAAGGTTGTCCATATTGAGCCTGCCTTTGAAGGTGGAACCAGTCATATCTAACTGACCGCCTATCTTCGCGCTTCCAAGATTTACATCCTTGAACTCCGCCCCTTCACGCATAAAGAGACTGCTGGCAACCTTAAGCTTGTCCATGTCAAGCATGCCGCTGAAGGTGGAGCCATTCATATCCAACTGGCCGCCCATCTTAGCGCTTCCAAGATTAACCTCCTCGAACTTGGCCCCTTCACTCATAAAGAGATGCTCATTCACTTGAAGGTTGTTCATATTGAGCATACCGCTGAAGGTGGAGCCAGTCATGGTCAACTGGCCGCCTATCTTCGCGTTCCTTATAACAACCTCCTTGAACTTAGCCCCTTTACTCATAAAGAGATTTCCATCCAGCTGAAGGCTAACCATATCGAGCATGCCGGCGAAGGTAGAGCCATTTATGGAAATAGAATAAGGACTTTTAAGCATCTGAAGTGTTACTTCGGAGTCGAACCTCGAGCCATCCAAGGCAAGCAGGGTCGAGATAGTTGCGTTAAAAAGATCGATATTGTCCCTGAACCAGGCACCTGTAATATTTACACCATGGCGTGGAACGGAGTCCCTGTATGGCTCGCTAAGAAGGATTGTCTCGATAAAAGAAGAGGTAAGAACGCGGCTTTCGGGCCATCTGTCCAGGTCTTTGGGGTCGAGATGACCGCCGTAGTCTTTTCCCTCGTTAAAATCCGCAATCTCGCCATCGCGGACCTTACTCCATACCCACTTTTCCTGCGAGGACCAGTCCGGGCGGGGCTCAACAATAGGCGGGGAGCCCGAAAGTTCGGGGGTTTTGCTCATGGGTCAATACCATGGAAGAATAGTGACATACCTGTTTTTCTATACAACACAACCCGCCCCATATTCAAACCCTCCAACATCCCTATCCTATATTATTATTTGCACTTGCCCATCGCCATAAGACCAAATGGTTTTCCAAACATTGAATATTGTTTTGCTTGTATCACTATTTTTTGCTTTTTAAATATAGTCCAAACATTTATGCTCCCTAGATCAGTCATTTCAGCAAGCCATATTACATCTGAATCCTTTTTTAATATTCCAAGCGGTGTTTCTCCCATGTTTCCTTTCATAACAGGTGTTTCGGTGTCTAGACCCGCAAATATGACCTGGTTAGCATTTTTCTCTTTATCAAGCTCAGCTTTGACCTTTCCGTTGTCATAATAAAAAGTTGAAATGTCCTCAAATTTGCATGTAAGAATCGAATTTCCTGCAAAAGAAAACGAAGGCATCAAGAATAATGTCACTAGCAATAAAACGGTATATTTATGTTGTTCCATTTCACCCTCCTTTTAAAGCCTAACAAAAGACAACTACCACTCCCCCTCCAACACCCCTATCCTATCCCCCGCAACTTGAAATTGTCAATATTTTCCTTATTACACTCAGTCGGGTAGTCCGCAATTACGAGAGGGAAAGCTCGCGCGTCTGACGCAGAGATTCGGGTGCGGGGTGTCGAAGAGTCGATCCGACTCGAAGAGTCGATCCGAGCCATATCCCTATACCGCGAGTGCCGCTCAACGCTGCAGATGCGGCGTATCCGGTTTCGAAGGTTGTCTCTTATTTATTATTTTTATCCTTGTTCATTTCCTCAACAAGGTCTTCCTTGGAGATGACGCCATTTCTTATAAGCACGTTTATAAGCGAGACCAGTGTCTTCTCAATAATTATGGGGCTCCGCTTGGTCTTTTCTTTTTCCTTTGGCTGTTTCTTTGGCTTTGGCTTGGACGGCTTATTCTCTGAAAGCAGTGCCGTATGGTCGGCAGGCAAAGCGGAGGGGTCGGGTGCATCAAGGTGTATCTCCTTGGCCTCCACAGCGCCGAGGGCTGGGTCGGGTTCATCAAAGGGTATATCCCCAGCCTCCCCAGCCTCCTTGTCCTCCACAACTCCGTTTTCGCCTATCTCAACGGTCCGCCCGAAGGCCCCCGGGTCGGGCATGGCAGCGTGCTTTTTCCTCTCAATCTCCTGGAACAGGTTCTCGAACTCCCAGTCCTGGATCACTTCCTTGTCGTAGTATTTCCTTATGGCGAGCTTTATCTCCTCAAGCTCGGCAAGCACCGGTTTGAGCTTCCGTCCCGTAGCGAACTCCACCGCGTCAATGAGCTGGAGGTTTCTGGGGTCGGTCATTGCCACGGTGACGATGTCGTCAGTGACAGCGAAGGGGAAGATGTTGTGCTCCTTTGCCACCTCGGGCTTCATGAGCTTTACGGCTTTGGGGTTGATGCCTTCTTTCCATATGGAGACGAACTTCACGCCCATCTGCCGGGCAAGCACCCTCAGGAGGTCGGCCTCGGATATGAAGCCCTTGCCAACCAGCACGGAACCGAGCTTGCCGCCCCACTGCTGTTGTTCTCCAAGGCCGGCAGTGAGCTGGTTCTCGTTTATGAGCCCCGCCTCAACCAGCAGATCACCAAGTCTCTTCTTCATGCCAATACCCCGAACGTGTTCATACAGGAAACACCTTCTCTTTTAATATGTTACATATTTCTGAGTAAAATGTGGATAAAACTTTAATCTTTCGGATTTCAGTTTTTCTTTTTTGACTTTTATAAGATCATGCACTTGCGATTATTAAAATTGCCTGACCGGGGAATACTGGAACGGGGATTGTGCCTTACCCCTTATAAAGTCGTTGTCTGTAACTCTGAATTGCCAAAAGGGATTGGCCGCGTGTCTAACCGGGGAATTCGGTCGAATAAATACTTTAATGATCGACCGGTCGAACCTTATAATCTTTATCCGACCGGGGTTGGGAGAGTGCAGATACAAGGAATGGCCTTATGAAGGTCATGGCGCACGAATGTACGTTGAGCGGTTCATTCCAAAGTAGATGTGCTCTATCCAGCCCCGAAGTACGTCTCTGTCTTTAACCTTGACAGTGCGGTACATTGGAGGGACAATCTAGGTATGGGGGCAGCCGGGCCGGGGCCCGGCGGAAAGGAGGACGGTATGAACGCGCTTGAACTCGCCATAAGAAGAAAAGAAAATGCCATCGTGCATTACAAGAAGGCAATGGAAAACTGCGGACACCCCTCCGGCGCAAAGATGTTCCGCGTGGTGCTTGATGAAGAAGAGCGTCACCTCGACGCTCTGAAGAAGATGGGCCTGGACCTGGAGGCCGACCTCAAGAGGCTTGGGGATGTTGAGAACCTGGCCACCATCATGGACAGGATGAGCACACACGAAGGCCCTGACGCGGCCGTCTGCTCCCTGGACGAGATGGATGCTTTCAAGGTCGCCATGGACATGGAAAAGGACGACTACGCGTTCTACAAGGAACTTGCGGCCATGACCCTCGACAAGAAGGAGAAGGCCCTGTTTGAGAAACTTGCCCAGGAGGAGGAACAACACTACGAGGTGCTCGTGGAGACCCACTCCTTCCTCACGGACACGGGCAACTGGTTCATGTGGGAGGACCACAGCATAGCCGAGGGCTGAGCTTTGGCGGGCATAATGCGTTTATTGGTCCATTGATCTATTGATCGGGCCACAGGGTAATAAAGACCGTGTTGTCATAATCTCGCATGTGATGCCCCATGAGTTCCACTATGGACTCAAGCGCCCGGTCCCACGCGATGGCGTCTATCTTAAGCGTGACCCTGCCCGAGACCGACGGGTGTACTACAATGTTCACCCCGCCAACCTCCGCAAGCCGCTTGTAAAGCGGCACGACCTCATCCCCCTGGCAGTCAAGCGAGACAACCCCTCCAGGGCCCTCGTCAACCACACACGCGTGCGCGGAGACAGCAAGCAGCAGGAATATGCAAGCCAGCGCCGATCTCTTCAGAGATAATCTCATAAAATAGGTCATGAAAGCTGAAAAGTCCTACCCGGCGGGTTTCCCAATGCCAATTTCCTGTCCAATCTCGCGGAACAGGTCCTTGTCGTGCTTGAGGATGCTCATGCACTCGGGGCTGTCCTTGCAGACATTGACGAAGGTCTCCATGTCCCCGTACCTGCTCTTCATCTCCTCCTGACCCACGACCACCTTCCCGTTGAGCACGGTCCTGCCGTCATGGCATGCGGCACACTTCATTTCCCACATGCTTGGGCGCTCGTACTCGCACCCCCCCGCAAAAAAGAACACGCTAAGCAGGATAACCGCCGCTATACCAGCACCACCGGACTTCATCTCCCACCTCCCTGATTAGATTATATCGCACTATGAATCGACTGGAAAGGGCCCGGCGCTCTGGCAGCAAGTTCCATACGGAGCCGGGCGATGATATAATGAGTTCATGGACAGGGAAAAGTACGAAGAGCCAGCGGACCACCTGCCCCTGTGCCCCATATGCCACGGGGAACTCCGCAAGGAACAGAAGACCAGGGACGGCTGGAACTGCGCGTGCGGGGAGTTCGTGCCAAAGGGATGCCACATCCCGCCGCGCCTGGAAGACCCCCCAAGCTGCAGCGGACAGGCCGGGACGGAAAAGGACAAGCCCCGGAAGGACTGATGCTGGCTACCTGAGGCTCTTTGCCTCTGCCACGGCCAGTTCCTCTTTCGCGCCTGCCAGGCGTTT
>DAOWET010000028.1 GCA_030638335.1 Nitrospirota bacterium | reverse complement strand
TTCGCCTTGAATCCCTTTATAACAACAGTCAATAGCATTGCGCAGTCCATAACAGCCTTTCATATAATGATAATGAATCAATTTTACCATGACAATGCTATAAAAGACTGTTTAGACCAACAAGGCCGCCCTCGGATCGAGTCTGACGACCTACATCAGGCGGCCTTGTTGGTCACAGACGGCCTACGGGGCTGGATGCACGGCATCTACTTCGTCATGGACCGCTCGACGTACATTTGTACGACTTCGCGAACCCTTTCTCGTATCTACCACACCCCAGACCCGTATTCCTCGGTCAGACAAGCGAACTTTCCTTTTTGAAAAACAAGGCAACAGACAAAGACTTAATGATGGGAAAAGGAATTGAATCATTTATTAATTGGAGTTCCTTGCCTTGTCGTAGATTAAATTATTTATTACAACGCACTGCTTGTAGTTCTGGCTCTGATTTGCCGCAGATACAAGGAAGAAAGCATGAAGTCGGCAAGACTAGATCCGAGGAGTACATGTCGTACTTCGAATGCTTTATAACAACGAAGATGCGGTGAATCAGGGCTAGAGAGGTTCTAGATCTGGATCTGGCAGCGCTTGTGGTCTCCCTCGTCCTTGACCCAGAGCACGGTCTTCTTGGACCTCTGGCTCCAGCTCTTCAGGTCCTCCTCAAAGGTCTCGCAATCAGCCATTACCTCCAGCACGTCACCCTTGTTCATCTTGATGACCTTCAGCGTCATCTTCAGCGTTGGTTGAGGGCATTTCAGTCCTCTCAGGTCCAAGACTTCGCTAGCCATAGTAGTCTCCTTAGACAAAGTATTGGAATATTATACATTATCTCCGAATTTGTAATGGGCCTAATTTTCTTAACTGGTCCGTCATGTCCTCTACAAGCCTTACGAAACGGTCCCCCTCGCTTGCTGAAACATACTCTAATACAAAGCGTTCACCCTCAATGCCAAGCTGCTCCAGAATGCGGACAACCACCTCGTGCCTTCCAAGGGCCCTTATGTTGCCTTCCTTGTAGTGGCAGTCACCCGGGTGGCAGGCAAGCAAAAGAACGCCGTCCGCGCCGTTATTGAATGCCTCAAGCACGAACTCCGGCTCCACCCTGCCGCTGCACATCACCCTCACAAGGGAGATGCTTGCCGGATAGGGTTTCTGCGCGCTACCTGCCTTGTCAGCGCCCGCATAGGAGCACCAGTTGCAGAGAAACCCAACTATCTTCGGCTCAAATTCGCTCACCTGAGCCCTCCTATGATCTCGGCAAGTATTTCCTCGCGGGTAAAGTGGTTGCCCTTAATGGCCCCTGAGGGGCAGGCGGCGACACAGGTGCCGCAACCCTGGCAGAGCACTGCGTTGACACTGCTCTTTCCGGTCTCCCCGTCGATCTCCACTGCCTTGAAGGGGCAGACCGAGACACAGATCCGGCAGCCCCCGCAACGGTCTGCGTCCACCTCGGCCACGGTTGGCTTGACCTCAAGCTTCCTGCCCACCACCAGACCCGAGAGGATGTATCCGGCAGAGGCCATGGACTGGTCCAGGGCCTTCTGTATGTCCATGGGGGAACGGCAGGTGCCTGCAAGGTAGACCCCCTTGACCTTGCTCTGCACTGAATCCAGCCTTCCGTGAAGCTCCTCAAAGAAACCGGAGGAGTCAAGCGGTATGCCAAGCTTTAGAGCAAGCTCTTCCGAGCCCGCCGGAGGTGTCAGCGCCATGCAGAGGACCACCATGTCTGCCATAAAAGAGCCCTCGCGGCCTGAGGCGTCCCTGTAATCCACTTGAACGTTCTCCTGCTCACCAGGGGTATAGATATTGATGTCCCTGATGTCCTCGTACCTTACGAACTCCGCGTTGGGGTTGTCCTTGGCCTCGTGGTGCAGGGAGAAATCGTCCTTGCCAGGGATGACCAGTTCCTTGTACAGGTGTATTATCCTTGTGCCCGGGAGCTGACTCTCTATCATATGGTTGAACTTGAAGGCGGTCTGGCAGCATATGCCGGAGCAGTATTCCTTGTGGTTTTCGTCAAGGCTGCCAGCGCAATGCACTATACAGACGGAAGACGGGGGCGAGCCGCCCATGTTCTTTATCTTGCCCTCGGTGGGACCGTTTGAGGACAGCAGGCGCTCGAACTCCATGCTGGTGTATACACCCAGGGCCTTGCCGTACCCAAGGTTGGGGATGTTCGTCGGGTCGTAGAGGTCCGCCCCTACGGCCACAAGCACGGCGCCCACCTTGCGTTCGATCATTTCCTCTTCCTGTTCATAGGCAATGGCTCCCTCTATGGGGCAGGACTCGCGGCACATGGTGCATTCCTCGCCAATAAAACGGAGGCACTTCCTGCTATCAATATAAGGTGCGTTCGGCAGTGCGCCCAGGAACGGAAATGATATGGCTTTCTTGACATCTAAGCCAAAATTGAAGGTGTTTCTGACCTGCACCGGGCAGGGCTCGAAGCATTCGGCACACCCTATGCATTTGTCCATGTCCACATAGCGCGGTGTCTTGCGTATCCTGGCCACGAAGTTGCCGTAGAAACCCAGAAGCTCATCCACCTCTGAGAGAGTGAGCAGCTCTATATTTGACGAATACTCTCCGTGGAGGATCTCGTCCATCATGGGCTCGAGCATGCAGGGCCCGCACTCGAGGTTGGGGAATATCTCCTCGTACAGCACGGGCATGCCACCCACCACCGGGGTCTTCTCAACAAGCACGGCCTTTCTGCCGGACTGGGCTATGCTCAGCGCCGCCTTCATGCCCGCCGGGCCCGCGCCTATTATCAGCACGTCCGGACATACCTCGATCTCGTGCTCCTCAAGGGGCTCATGCTTCTGCACGCGGGAGACCGCCGCCCTTACAAGCCTCACGGCCTTCTCCGTGGCCTCGTCAATGTCCTCCGTGACCCAGACGGCCTGCTCGCGGATGTTCGCCATCTGCATGAGGTAGGGGTTCATATCCGCGTCCCTCAGCACGCCCCTGAAGGTCAGTTCATGTTCTCTTGGGGAACAGGCCGCGATAACCACCCTGTCGGGCCTGTCCTCCATGATGTCGTTCTTCAGGAACTCCTTGCCCTCTTCCGAGCAAAGGAGGTTCACGGCCTTGACCTTGCTCACATCACGCTGGCACTCGATCTTCAAAAGAGCGGCGTTCTCGTTCAAACGGCTTGCGATATTGCTGCCGCATCGGCAGAAATATACGCTGGTCTTGAGCTTTTCCCCCTGGCCTCCATGGTTGCCTTCGTGCTGAGCGTTATTTTCCATCTGATACACCGCTTGGCTGCCCCACCCGGCTTAATACAATGAAAACAGCCTTTGGTAGTGCCATCTCAACCGCAGGGGTGAGGTTCTCGCCAAAATTGATAACATCGGCGGCCTCAATGCCTATGATACTTACTTTATCAGGAAGGTTTAAACCAAGGGCACGACCAGTCTCCATTGCCTCATAAAGCCCTGTATCATGGCCAGATGCCAGATTCCTGGTTTTAGGAAGATCTTCAAGCTTAATTTCCAAGATGGTTCCAGGCTCGTGCCTTCCGGTAACCATGGAGTCCACTATTATGGCTTTATCAAAGCCAGCCATTGCTTCCATGAGCCTGAGCCCGCCACCGTAGAGTTCAATCACTTGCACATGTTCGCTGCCCTGAAAATAAGACATGAGAGCACGTGCGGCCTTCACGCCCACGGAATCGTCCGAGAGTATGGGATTGCCAAGGCCTATGACAATGGTCTTCTTCATTTTCTGCGGACCTTGCTGAGTACCCTGCCCTCATGGTTTCTTATGCGGACCTCAAGGTCCATCCGCCCTGGCATGGTATGCGTGGCGCATGAGAGGCAGGGGTCGTAGAGCCTGAAGGCCATCTCCACCTTGTTCAAAAGGCCCTCGCTGATCTCTTCTGTATGGCCTGTATGGCCTGTATGAACAGAACCGTTTATAAGCCCCTCGGCAGCGCGTTTTATGGACATGGACATCGGGGCGTAGTTGTTCGTGGTGCCCACGATCATATTCACCTTCGTAAGCACTCCCCGGTCGTCAGTCACGTAGTGGTGCGTAAGCGTGCCCCTTGGGGCCTCCACCGAGCCTATGCCCTCGCCTACTATGAGATCCGGTATGTTGCGGATATGAGGGGAGAGTATCTCGTCGTCATAGGCGAGTTCCAGCATGCGCTCCGAGGCGTAGAGCATTTCTATAAGCCTTGCCCAGTGCGTGGCAAGGCGGTGGTGTATGGGCTGGTAGCGGTCGCCCTCTATCTTCTTTGAGCCAAAGGTCTCGTACATCCTCTCGAACTGGGCGTGGGCCTCGGGGGTGGGCATGCCGCCAGCTACGTTCAGGCGCGCAAGCGGTGTGCTCATGTACAGTCCACTGTCCGGGCCATCCACAAAACCCTTCCAACCGATATTCTTGAGATATGGGAACTTCAGATACGTCCAGGGCTCCACGCGCTCGGCAATATGCTCAAAGTACGCGGAGGGATGGTAGCGGGCCACCTCCAAACCGTCCGGGTCAACTACCCGTATGTCCCCGTCATAGAAGTTCACCTGACCAGTGGCATCCACGGTTCCCATGGAGTGCGTGCGGTGCATGTAGAGGTCTGAGGTCACAAGCTCCATGTAGTCGGGATTATTAAGCACTATCTTATCGAAGGCGTCCAGGCTGAACAATGCAAACTCGATGTTCTGATGCGCAACCTCCACTATTCTCTCACGCATCTCAGCAGTGACCGGTTTGCTCCAGCCTCCGGGCACGGCTGCCACAGGGTGGATCTCCCTGCCTCCAAGCATCTTTATAACATTGTGGTTTCTGGCCCTGCACGCTATGACCTTCTTGCCTGCATCAATGCCCAGCTTGCGGACAACTCCCAGGATGTTCCGCTCCGAGGCCGGGGCATCCGGGCCAACTATGAAATCAGGGCCGCCAAGGGCATAGAAGTGGGTTGTGTGGTCAGTGACAAAAAAGGCCATGTAGAACATCTCGCGTATCTTCGCGGCAGCGGGTGTGGGTTCCACGCCGAAAAGAGCGTCCAGCGCCTTGACAGAAGCAAGGTGATGGGCCTCGGGACAGACCCCGCAGATGCGGTTGGTGATGACCGGCATCTCCTCAGCCATCCTGCCCACACAGAACTGCTCGAACCCCCTTAGCTCCGGCACCTGGAAATAGGCGTTAGCCACATTTCCGTCCTCATCAAGAAATATCTCTATCTTGCCGTGGCCCTCGAGCCTTGTGATGGGGTCTATTGAGATACGCTTCATCTGCGCCTTGCCTTCATGATGCTTGAGGGCCCATCCTCATCAAGAAATATCTCTGTCTCTCCATGGCCCTCAAGCCTGGTGATGGGGTCTATTGAGATACGTTTCATTTGCGCCTTGCCTTCATGATGCTTGAGGACATGGAGTATTTGTAAAAGAGTCCCGCGTAATCAGGGATGTGGTCAAGGATCTTGTTGAACCTTCGAGCAAGCTCATCCTCACTCAACCCCTTGCCATCTACCTCGATGATCGAGCCCAGGGCCGCCGACATCCTCGCACCCTGATCCATCGACCCCTCTGGCGTACCGTAGCAGCCAGTGCAGGGCATATTGGCTTCCAGGCACGGCGCGCCGCAACCGCTTCTTGTGGCAACCCCCATGCAGAGTATGCCCTGCTCAAGCAGGCAGGCCTCTGTGTCCGGCTGGATCTCGTATGTGCGGTAGAGCCTGGTTATCTTCTTGTCCGCCTTGACCCGGGCACATTCCTCACAGACTATTGCCGAGCCAGCGCCAAGGACGCTGCCTCTGGGCGGCAGGTCCTCTCCGCTCATAACAGCCTGCAAGACCGCGCGCACCTGGTGCGGCTCCGGCGGACAGCCGGGGATGAAGTAGTCCACATCCGTTACCTGCGCAAGAGTGCTCACGCGATCATAGAACTCCGGCAGGCTTAGCGTGCCTTCGGGCATATCACACTCAGGCAGGGGATACGTGCTCTCGGGGTTGTCAATAGTGGGGTTGTCTACGTAGATGCTCTCAAGGAAGTCCTCAGACCTGTGGAGGTTAGCAAGCCCAGGGATGCAGCCCTCGTGGGCGCATGAGCCAAAGGCCACCAGGACCTCGGACTTGCGCCTCAACAGATGGGCCATCTCCTCGTTCTCTGTGGTGCGGATGGCCCCGTTGAAGAGCGTAAGCGTTATGGCCTTGTCCTCCAGGGCCTTGATGTCCTTGATCTTGGTGTCCAGAAGGCATGGACAGAACATGAAATCAAAGACCGCATCAACATCCAGGATCATCTCGTGGATGTTCACAAGTGCGATCTCGCATCCACCGCACGATGAGGCCCAGTACATTGCCAGCTTAGGCTTCTCGGACATCAGTCCTCCAACAAGCGTTTAATGTAATATTGACATGATTATTATATCGGACTTGTTTATTATATCGAACCTGCATGCTCTATTCCAAGTAAATCAGCGAGTTATGTGGAATATGCGAAGCATGCAACCTTCCTTGGACAATGCTGGAAATGGATTTCAGATGATGGCGGTCGAAATTGATTTAACTGGAAAAAATGGCTCCCGGGGAGGGAGTCGAACCCCCGACAAAGTGGTTAATCCCGGCCTACGCCGGGACTCTGCCGACCTCTTATAAGATACTGTATATACTTCCTGCTCTTCTTGCTCTTTATCTCCCGCTCGCGCCTTACAGCCTCCCCTCTGGTGTCAAACCCCTCCTGATAAACACACACCCAGGGACCTTTTAAGCGCTTTGTGTATACAGACTCCTTGTATGATAGGTCATTGTGCTGATCTATGCGCCTCTCCAGGTTGGAAGTATGCCCAACGTAGAAGCGTCCGCTAGCCTGGCTTTGAAGTATATATACAATGTAACGCATACCGGCTCACAAAATGAAACCCCGTCCGCTCGGATAAGGTTGGTTGAAATGATGGCTCCCGGGGAGGGAGTCGAACCCCCGACAAAGTGGTTAACAGCCACCCGCTCTGCCACTGAGCTACCCGGGATGCCTACTGCGTGGTCAAGTCCCGCACACAAGCGCGGTACGAACCTATAAATTATCAAATGGGCATAAAGGAAGTCAAACTATATAAGCTTCCTAGTCGTCCTGCTCCAGAAGCTTCGAAAAATCAACAATGCTGTTTGCGGTCGCAGAAATCTCACTTAGCATGCTTAGGCGATTATTCTTAACGTCTTCATCTTTGTCCATAACAAGAACAGAATCAAAAAACCTGTTAATTGGTTCGGTCAATAGAGTTGTATCCGCAATTGCTCCAGAAAAATCAGATGTTTTAATTTTAGCTTCTATACCATCTTTTACCTTCAAGTAGGAGTCATACAATGCTTTCTCATCGTCCTCTTTAAACAGGGCCGCATCCACACCCACCCCGTCATACCCATCAGGAATAATATTGCTGGCTCTTTTCAGGCCCATTAGAAGATCATTATATTTTTCATGTTTTTTAAATGATCTGGCATCATCAAGCCTTGCGTAAACGTCCTTAAGTGGAACCTTCACAGCAATACTCAGCACCGCCTGCACAAGGTCATGCGCATATCCCCTGCCCAGGAACAAATTCTCAAGCCTCTGCGCAAAGAACTCCATCACATCGGCCTCCACGCTCTCCTTCCCCTCAAGCGCAGGCGCCATCACGTCCGCAACCGAGAGGTCATATCCCCTCTCGCCCAGTATAGCCACGATCCCAAGGGCCTGCCGCCTCAAGGCAAAGGGGTCCTCCGACCCCGTGGGCTTCAAGCCGATGGAGAAGAAGGATGCGATGTTATCCGCACGGTCTGCCAGGCTCAGCACCGCGCCCGCGTCGCTTGCCGGCACCGCGTCGCCCGAGAACCCGGGCAGGTACTGCTCCCGTATGGCCTCTGCCACGGCCGCGTCCTCACCATCGCCCAGCGCGTAGTACATGCCCATGATGCCCTGCAGCTCCGGGAACTCAAACACCACGCCTGTCACAAGGTCTGTCTTCGCAAGCTCAGCCGCGCGAACCACATGAGCCTTCTGGCCCGGACATAGCCGCTCGGCCAGAGCGCCCGCAACGAGCTTCATCCGCATGGTCTTGTCGTACACTGTGCCAAGCTTCTCCTGGAAGGTCACGGCCTTCAGGTCGTCAAGCCGGTCCTCAAGAGGCTTCTGCGTGTCCTCAGTAAAGTAGAACCGCGCATCCTCGAACCGGGCGCGGCACACGCGCTCCGCCCCAACACGCACGGTGTCTGCGTTGTCCGCCCTGGTATTGCTCACGATGATAAAACTGTTCACGAGCTTGCCGTCCGCCCCGCTCA
>DAOWET010000233.1 GCA_030638335.1 Nitrospirota bacterium | reverse complement strand
GGTGATGCTTGCCTGGCGCGCCTTGTTGTACTGGAGCGTGAGGGTGTCTATCACCTCCGAGGCGGCCTTTGTGGCGTTCTCCATGGCGGTCATGCGTGCTGCCTCCTCAGAGGCCATTGACTCCAGGAGCGCCCTGTATATCTGTATCTCCACGTTCTTTGGCAGAAGGGCCTCAAGGAGCTGTTCCCTGTCAGGCTCGAAGATGTAGTCCGAGGTAAGGCCCGTGAATTCTTCTTCAGCCTCCGCCTCGGTGACAGTGGGGAGAAGCTTCACAGTGCGCATCTCCTGCTTCCCCATGTTCACGAACTCGTTGTACACGAGATAGACCTCGTCGGCCCCGCCCTCAATATATTTACCGATGATGTCGTCTGATATGGTCTTGGCGTCGCTGAATGAAAGCGCCCCGGAGATGCCTGTCCAGGAGCCGCGCATCTCCACGCCCTTGCGCTTGAAATAGGCCTGTGCCTTGCGTCCCACGATGCTCACGTCCACGTCGAGATTGCCTGAGCCTGCCGCCTCGTCGCATTGCTCACCACTGAGGCACCCGATATGCTTGTGGGCCGCGCGGAGGATATTGGTGTTGAAGGCTCCACAGAGGCCCTTGTCGCTGGCGATGACCAGCACCTCGGCCACCTTGCGGGGGCGTTGGGCCAGGAGCGGATGGGACTCCTCACCTGCTGTTGCAGCCAGGCTTGCGATCACGGAATTCATTTTGTTCGCATAGGGGCGCAGCTCAAGCATTCTGTTCTGCACCTTCCTGAGCTTGGCCGCGGCCACCATCTTCATGGCCTTCGTGATCTGCTGCGTGTTCTTGACCGCCTTGATGCGGCGCTGTATGTCTCTTAAAGTTGCCATCAGTGTCCTTTATAAATAGTCTTTATGTCCAGCCCTTAAGCCTGGCCACTAAGCCTGAAAGGTCTCCTTGAACTTCTCGACCACCTTTGCCATGCGGGCGTCCATGTCGTCGTCAATGTCCAGCTTCTCAGCCAGTTCCTTCAGCAGGTCGGCCTCCTGGTCGCGTATGAAGCGGAGGAACTCGGCCTCGAACTTGCCGATGGCCTCGACTTCCACGTCATCGAGATGGCCCTTGGTGCCTATATACAGGACGAATATCTGCTCCTCCACGGGCATCGGTACGTACTGGTCCTGCTTCAGGAGTTCCACCATGCGTTTTCCACGCTCGATCTGGGCCAGCGTGGCCTTGTCAAGATCTGAGCCGAACTGCGCGAATGCCGCGAGTTCGCGGTACTGGGCAAGGTCGATGCGGAGACTGCCGGCCAGCTTCTTTACGGCCTTGGTCTGGGCAGCGCCGCCCACACGGCTGACCGAGATACCCACGTTGACCGCGGGCCTTATGCCTGCGTAAAAGAGCTCCGGCTCAAGGTATATCTGTCCATCAGTGATGGAGATAACGTTCGTTGGGATGTAGCCCGAGACGTCGCCGGCCTGGGTCTCGATGATCGGAAGCGCGGTAAGC
Organism: Nitrospirota bacterium; assembly: GCA_030638335.1. GTDB lineage: Bacteria > Nitrospirota > Thermodesulfovibrionia > Thermodesulfovibrionales > JdFR-86 > DAOWET01. Next base: position 1,671 of record DAOWET010000233.1, on the reverse strand, counting down.
GACCCTCCTCCAAGCGCGTCCGAGAGCTTTGCGGACCTCTCAAGAAGACGGCTGTGGAGATAGAACACGTCGCCTGGGAAGGCCTCACGCCCGGGAGGACGCCTCAGCAGGAGCGAGAGCTGCCTGTACGCTGTTGCCTGCTTTGAGAGATCGTCATAAACTATAAGGGCGTGCTGGCCCTTGTCGCGGAAGTACTCGCCCATGGCGCAACCCACGTAGGGCGCAATGTACTGTATGGGAGCGGGCTCGCTGGCCGTGGCCGAGACGATGATCGTGTGCTCCATGGCCCCGTTTTCCTCGAGTATCTTCTGCGTGTTGACAACGCTCGAGCGCTTCTGCCCGATGGCCACATAGATGCAGATGACGTCGCCGCCCTTCTGGTTGATTATGGTATCCAGCGCAATGGCCGTCTTTCCGGTCTGGCGGTCGCCGATGATGAGCTCGCGCTGGCCGCGGCCGATGGGGATCATGGAGTCCACGGCCTTGATGCCGGTTTGCAGAGGCTCGCCAACGGACTTCCTCGCGATGATGCCCGGGGCCACAACGTCAACAACAGCGGTCTTTGTGGTCTTGAGATCGCCCTTGCCATCGATGGGCTGGCCGATGCCGTTTACGACCCTGCCCACCAGTTCATCACCCACCGGCACGCTCATGATCCGTCCGGTGCGCTTGACCACGTCGCCTTCCTTGACCTTGGAGTCATCGCCAAACAGCACGACTCCAACCGAGTCTTCCTCCAAGTTCAGGGCCATGCCAAAAACCCCGCTCTGGAACTCAAGCAACTCCATGGACATGCAATTGTCCAGACCGTAGACACGGGATATACCGTCACCCACGGATATGACCGAACCGACCTCGCTTACGTCAACCTTCTTTTCGAAGTCGTTGATCTGTGCCTTTAGTTGTGCGCTGATCTCGTCGACTTTTATTTCCATTGCTTTACCCCTTTATCAACTCTTCTTTTAACAGCCTTAGCTGTCCTTTTATGCTGGCGTCGAACATCCTGCTTCCCACCTTGACAAGCAGCCCCCCGATGAGCGCCGGGTCCTGCTCAGTATCTATCTCCACTTCCTTGCCCGTGATGCGGGCAAGCGCTGTGCGTATCCTCTCCACGGCGGCGGCGTCAATATCCACCGGGCTCAGCACCGTGGCCTTCACCTTGTTCTTGCGCTCACGGTACAGGGCCATGGCCTTCTCAAGCACTTCGGCAAGACCTGAGACCGCGCCCTCGTCTACCAGGAAACGGACGAACTTCTGGGTCTGCTCCGAGATGCCCGCCTGGCCGCACACAGCGCCAAAGGCCTTGTCCCTCTCCTGGCGAGTGAACACCGGGCTTAGCAGAACGCTGGAGAATTCCGCGCTTTGAACCTTTATTTCGTTGAGAACCGCCAGTTCCTGGAGGGCACGCTCCGGGTCCTCCACCGTGTTCAGGAACATCTTTGCGTACTTGCGCGCGTGTTTCATGCCCTGTCCTCCAGCTTCTTGATGGCGTCCTCAAGGAGTTTAATCTGCTCTGCGTCATCAAGCCTCCGGCCGATCTTCTCCTCGGCAAGCTTCAGCGCGTACTCGGCAGCCTCTGCCTTCAGCCCCTCGGATGCCTGCTTGAGCTCGAAATCGATGCCAGCCTTTGCCTGCTCAACTACGCGTTGGCTCAGGCGCTGGCCCTCACCT
>DAOWET010000007.1 GCA_030638335.1 Nitrospirota bacterium | reverse complement strand
TTTAGCGGGAGCATTCTCTACAGCGCGCCCTACGCGTCATTTCTACACGAGGGCACTGGCTTATACGGCCCGCGCGGAAAGATCATTGTGATTCGCCCTAAGAAGAAAAAGGCCCTCTTCTGGCCAGGGGCCTCGCATCCTGTAAAGCTGGTCAGGCAAAAGGGCATCAGGCCGCAGGGTTTTGTGCAGAGGGCGATCAGGGAGGCCGGTCTGGCCCGTGCCTTTGACGAAGCCTTTAATGCACCAGTGCATTCTCCGTGATATTGGGGTCCGTGACCCCTTGGGGTCCATGACCCCTTCGCGGTGTGGTAATCACCATGTTTTAAGGATACCCTGCGGTCTCATCAGCAGGGAGGTTTACTAAATGAGGAGAAGACCATGGCTGAAGTGAAGATAGACATAAAGGCCCAGGACAACGCGACACCCGCCTTCAGGGCTGCGGAGCAAAGCGCTTCGGGTTTGCTTGAGACGCTCAGCGCTCTGGATGCCGTCTCGCTGGACAAGCGCGTTGCCCTTGATGTGAGCGGGGCCCTGGAGGCCGCGCGCGCTGTTGAGCAGGCCATTGATGCGATACCTGATATGAGTATAAAGACCATAGTGCTCAGGTACCAGACACAGGCCTCGCCCATAAGGCCCTTCAGCGAGGGCATTGAGCTGATAAAGAAGAAGATGGAGAGCCTGCCAACCGGAGGCGACTACACCATGAGATTTGGGGCTCAAGGCGCTCAAGGCGGCCAGAACCCTCCCAGGCAGAATGGAGGGGGACTTGTCCCCCCTGCCACCCCCTTTGCGCCTGTGGTGAACCTTACGGTAAACAGCGGGGGCGGCATGTCCGGGGGCGCAACGCTTGCCAGGGAGGTTGCCAAAGAGCTTGACAGCGCGCTTGCGGACCTCTGGCGCACCAACCGTTCTGAACTCAGGAGGGCACAGTCGCTATGAGCACTGTAAAGACGGCACACGCAAACATACTTGAGGCATCCACGGTCACACTCACTGCAGGCTCGGCAGACCCGGACTACCCGCTTGCCCGGCTCTGGGACCGCAACCCGGCCCGGCTCTTCAGGGCTGACTCTGCCGCAACGCTTGAGATAAAAGTGGACCAGGGGGGCACGCCCCCTTATTTATCCGCTGATACCCTCATGATTCCATCCGGGCACAACCTCGATGGCATGACGCTGGACATCAAGCACTCAGGCGACGATATTTCTTATACACCCGCTGTATCACAGTGGGTCCAGAGTGGGGGCGGGCTTATTACAAAGTCGTGGACGCCCGTGGCAGCGAGGTACTGGAAGTTCATCGTGACATCGCCGTCCGCTGCGCCGGAACTTTCCGAGTTATTTCTGACCGCTACTATTGAATGGTTAAAAAACCCGTCGCGCCCGGCCGGGAGGCTTGAGCGAGTATTCAACGTGGCCCACACGAGCACGGCCTCGGGTGCTGACCGCTTCCTGGTGCACGGGCTGCCACGCAGGAGACGTTCATATAGCCTGCCCGCGATAGACGAGACACAGAAGGAAGCCCTGCTTGAGCTTAACGAGACCTGGGCAGGGGTAAAACCCTTCTGGCTCTCAGACCACGAGGGCGCCTGGATATTCGGGAGGCTCGACTCCCCGCTGGAGGTCATGGAAGAGGCCCACCAGCGCTTTTCGGCCAGGTTTGAGTTCGTGGAGGTTATCGGCTGATGACAAGCATAGATGAAGCACGAGCCATGGATCGCGCAGAGCCCGTATATCTTATTGAGGTGGAGCTTCTGAACTCAGGCCCTGTGCTGTATCTCTCGGACAGGCAGGTCACGGTCGCTGGCCAGCTCTACGAGGACTACCTTCACGGCCTCTCGGGCCTTGGGGCAGAGCTCAGGCGAACCCACGCGCAGGGGCTTAACACCTCGCTTGAGCTTAGCTTCAGGAACGACCCGTGGAGGGCATACTCATACCTTGTAAATGCCCTTGATGACTATCCCATTGACGGCGCTGAGGTTACGGTGAGTGAGGTGCTTCTGGATACGGACGGCCTTCCCTCGGGAACCGCAGTGCTCTTTAAGGGAGTGCTTGAGGAACCAAGGGAGATAGACCTGATGGGATTTCAGTGCCGCGCCATGAGCATGGAGTTCGCGGCGGACAACAGATAGGAGGATCAATCATGGCAATACCCTTTGACCATACGCAGTACGCGCTGGACTCGAACATGATAATGGGGGCCGCACAGACCCAGGTGGACAGGACGGGCACGTTCACGCTCGAGGAGTTCTGGCGGTCTTACGTTAACCCCGGCATGGTGGGCGTGATGAGCTACCTTGAGGCCGAGCTTGCCTTTAACGGCTACACTGACGGCTCCTCCACTGTCACCTACAAGTGGGAGATAAAGCCCCATGGGCAGAGCTCGTGGGTCACGCTCTTTACCTCCACAGGGGCCACCTGGCCCACCAACATTGAGCGCAAGGCAAACGTGGTCTTCGAGCCCTCGGGAGACACAGAGGACGACGTGCCCTTTGAACTGAGGCTTCTGATAACCACCTCCGCTTCTGACACTGTGCATGTGATCGTGGACAACACCGACATCTCGGTGCGCGTTGTTGGTGAGTCGCTGTGATGCCCCCAAGGCTCGACCCAGCCGACTACCCCGGCCTTGACCCGCTTGAGGCAGGCAGGCACCCCATCCTCTGCTACGGTGAAGTGGAAGGGGTGCGCGCGCAGTTTATTGATAGCGGCGCAACCGCGCTTTTGTCGGCTGACATCAGCGCGGAACAGACCACCGTGCAGGTGGAGGACGCCTCACGTTTCCCTCCCACACCATTTACAGCGCAGGTGGGCTATGAGCGCATGCTGGTGACGGACATCACAGGAGACACGCTCACCGTGACCCGGGGCCATGACAATACCACCGCGCGAGCGCATCTGAGGAACAAGACAATCTACGAGGTGTGCGCGGAGTACGTCTGCCTGGTATCCCCCGAGCCGGTAAAGGGCATATCCCGTATTTTCGTTGACGGCAGGAGGCAGAGCAAGGGCTATACCGCATACACCGGCAAAAGCGGAGACGAGCACGCGGACTGGCCGGGCAAGGCCGTGGTGGCCTTCAGTGCCGGGGGCTGGATAGGCCCGCAGCGAGGGCTTGAGACCGAACCCGCTACCACGCGCGAAAAGGGCCAGAGTCTTGAGAGCGCCATGGAATGGGCCTCGCACCCGGAGCTTGTGGACGGCTCAGGCTCAAGCTTTGTCCTGCTCTCTATGACTGGCACGCCCATGGCACAGGTGGCCTTCTCTGACGGGGACGGGGTCATAAGGAAACAGGAGTACTCGGTAACGGTCGAGAACATGGCCGCTTCGGAGGCATTGCTTAAGGTCGCTGTATCCGACCCTCAAGACAACTCGGTCATGACCGACCGCATGGTGCATCTGCCTGCCTCCACAAAGCTCTCCTTCAAGGTCTCGGAGCCTGCGGGTGCCTGGCAGCGGGTGCTCACGCTCACCCCGATAGACGAGGACGTGAGGGTCTTTGCCATAAGCAGAAAGGTCACGCGCCTGAAGCTTCCCCAGGAGGACGACGCACTTGTGAGCATAGGCCCTGCGCCCGCAGGTGTCTCTGATTCCCGCGTGGACGATGACCTTGATTCCGGCGCGGCACTATCTTCAGTGGGCAGGCTATCGGCCTGGGCAGCCTACAGCTCCACAGGCCCGGGCGAGGCCTTCGGCCAGACCCACAGCGCGGAGGTGAAGAACACAGGGGGAGCGGACGCTGTGGTGCGTCTTGTCTCGGCAGAGCCCGGGGGCGCGTGCCACGCGGTTTCCAAACACACGATCGGGACTAGCCAGGTGGAGACCCTTGCGCACACGCATTCCGGCGGAGCGTGGGACACCATGACTACGGTGGTCGTAGAGACAGGTGAGGTGGAGGTGCGCTCTCTGGCAAAGGGCGTGGAGTACGCAACCGAGGAGACGCTAAGCTCACGCTCCCTTGCGCATTCATGCTCAGTTCGCGCGGTTATCGGAGACAGCGTGACAGTGGACCTCGAAGGCGTGGTTGACACTGATGATAGCTATGCAGGCACGGGCACGCTCATCGAGCGGCCAGACCACGTGATAAAGCACTTCCTCATCGAGCGCATGGGTTTCAACTCAAGTGATATAGATACCGCATCCTTTTCAGCAGCAGGCGATTCCTTTGCGGCTGCTGTCACGGATGGATACAGGTTCGCCTTTGCGATAGACAGCGCCATAACACCCTCGGAGTTTATAAGGAGGCTGGCCTTTGAGTGCCGCTCAACCATCAGATACACCAGTGGGGAATGGCAGCTTGCGTTCATTCCGGATTCTGCGCCCGCCGCGGTTAAGGCCATCGCACGTGGAGAGCTTGCGGGTGAAGGCTCGATGTTCGTTTTTTCCAAGACCCCGCCAGGGGAACTCGCAAACAGGATAACCGCAAGATACAAAAAGAACTACTCTGCCGACAGGGGCCAAAGCAAGTGGGGCGCGCTGGCCACGGTTGAGGACGCGGCCTCGCAGGCCGCGCGCGGCGTTTACTCCGAGTCAATAGAGTTTCATGCCATACGCGACAAGGCCACGGCAGAAGACGTGCTTGCGCACATGCTGCTTGGGCGCAGGGATTCCCTGCTTTTGGTCAGGTTCCCTGTATTCTGGGAACATTTTGACCTGGAGGTAGGCGATACCATAGAGATAGAAAACGACCTCTATGACGGAAGTCTTTTCTTCATCGAATCCATCGAGCGTCTTGACCGCTTCCGCGCCCGGATAACCGCGCGCCAGTGGTGGGGATGATGTTATATATTACAGGAGAATAATTCTGTAAAGGTAAATACGGGGGCGATCTGGTGATAACTAACTACAGGGTTCCGAAGGGGCCGAAAACGGCCCGCTGAGAGGCTAGGTATTGACATAGTTGCCCCGTAATTGTTATAAAATAGCATTATTTCTGGTACTATTTAAGTAGGGATAACTGCAATCAGCAGCGGAGGTACGCATGAGTTCGAAGCTTGAAAAAGAGTTCAATTATTACATTGAACACCAAGATGACCTTGTTAAGGAGTACGAGGGCAAGCACATTGTAATCAAGGGTGGCAAGGTGATCGGCGCCTACGACTCTGAGATAGAGGCTGTGGAAGAGACCGCCAAGGCTCACAAGCTCGGGACTTTCCTCGTGCAAAAATGTGAACCTGGTGAGAATAGCTACACCCAGACTTACCACTCTAGGGTTACATTTGTATAGCAAATATGCATAAACCTCATAAGGCCAAACCTAAAAAGAAACAACAACAAACAATTAGCTTTACTTCGCGATATAAAGGGATTTTAAATGTATTACAAAATGAAGCGAGAATATCAGGACCTCTTAAACCGCAGGCGACTCAGCAAGAAATTGATGCTGAAGTAAAAATATCAAAACCATATAACGCTGTTTGGGACACCGGTGCCACAAATACAGTAATTTCTCAAAAGGTGGTAGATGATTTAAATTTAAAGCCTATTGGTATGGCAAAGGTTCAAACAGCCAATTCTGTGTGTACATGTGAAGTATTTATCGTCAGCGTTTTTCTTCCTAGTAAGGTAATAATGCCCTCTGTTCGTGTAACTAAGGGGGATATGGGGGGTGATATCCTTATTGGGATGGACATAATGAGCAAAGGGGATTTTGCTGTATCTAATCATGGTGGTAACACAACCTTCACATTCAGGATGCCTTCAATTGAAGAGATAGACTTCAATTCAAAAAAAAACCCCCCCGTTAAATCAGACAAAAAAGTAGGCAGGAATGACCCTTGCCCCTGCGGCAGCGGCAAGAAGTACAAGAAGTGTCATGGTAGGAATGCTTGATTCCTCACTGGCAGAGCCCCGCCCCCCACTGATACAATACGCCATATGAAACGCGTGGCAATAACTGGCATGGGGGCGGTGACTCCCATTGGGTTAACCTTTCCAGAGTCATGGAACGCCCTCCTTGAGGGCCGCTCCGGCATAGCCCCCATAACCCGCTTTGACGCCTCAGGGCTCAAGTGGCAGCACGCGGGCCAGCTTAAAGGTTTTAAACCGGAAGACCATGCCTCGAAAAAGGACGTACTCCGCTATGACCCCTTCGCCCTTTACGCCCTGGCGGCTGCACAAGAATCGCTTAAGGACTCTGGCCTGGATTCAAATCTTGATAAGCAAAAGTTGGAAACTGCCGCAATGGTGCTTGGCTCGGGCCGCGGCGGAATATCAACACTTGAACAGGCAGCTATCGGTAATCCAACGGCATTCACCATGGCAGGCACGACCGTAAGCATGGCAGCCTCTCTGGCAGGCGCGCGCCTTGGGCTTAAAGGCCCGGTTGCTGGCCTCTCATGCGCGTGTGCCTCAGGCACCGCTGCTATTGGCACGGCCTTTGAGATGGTTCGTTCGGGCCGGGTGGGTATTGCCTTCACCGGCGGGGCCGAGGCCCCGATCTGTCCGCTATGTATAAAAGGTTACGGCAGAGCGGGCGCACTCTCAAAGAGTGGCAAAGTAAAACCCTTTGCTACTGACCGTGACGGTTTTGTGCTTGGAGAGGGCGCGGCTTTGATCGTGCTTGAGGAAATGGCCCACGCCAAAAAGAGAGGTGCAAGGATATACGCGGAACTCGCGGGCTACGGAAACACATCTGATACAGGGCACCCCACACAACCGGACAAAGACGGCGAGGCCCGCGCCATGAGAGAAGCGCTTGAAGATGCGGGTATCACTCCTGACGAGGTCGGTCTTGTAATGGCCCACGCAACGGGCACTCCTCTTGGAGACCAGGCAGAGGCAGAGGCCATAGAGGAAGTTTTCGGCAAAACCTCGCCCCCGCGCAGGGCGCTAAAGGAATTTACTGGACACATGCTGGCCGCAAGCGGGGCCTTTGAGGCGGCTGTGGCGGCCCGCTTTATCTATGATGGCAATGAAATCGCCACAGAGCCAGATGGAGGTGGAACTTTCAGTTCCCTTTCAAACTCCTTCGGCTTTGGCGGGGTAAACACGGCCCTTGCCTTGAAAGCCGCGCCCGATACTATATAATAAAGGCATCAATTATGATCAGGGATGATCAGGCGGAGGTGGTAATGGCTGGGAAGCGCCAGGAGATAAAGGTACATATCCCAAACGAGGTAAAGGGCGGCGTCTACGCCAACAACATGGTGGTGCAGCATACAAAAGAGGAGTTCATTCTGGACTTCCTCATGGTGGCCCCGCCCGAGGGCACTGTGAACTCGCGCGTGATAGTGAGCCCCGGGCACATGAAGCGCGTGCACGAGGCCCTTTCGGAGAACATCAAGAAGTACGAGGACGCCTTTGGTTCCATACGCACTGCGGCGGAGCCCAAGACCTTCGTCTAGGGTACTTTTATTCAGGAGACCCCTGGGGGAAGATGGTCATGATCAGGAAAAAGGTGGAAAGCGAACTCAACCGGCGCACCTCCAGCGTTACCGAAGAGGACGTGCGCCAAACGGTCGGGAGGGCAGGTGACTTCGATACCTTCATTGACCGCGCCCCGGCCCTGCTCGTGGATTTTGCCGCCCGCGCCCGGCTCTTTTTCGAGATGCTCCTGGACTATGCCTCAGGCGCCTACACCGACCTGCCCTGGCGCACGGTGGCCACGCTTACCGCAACGGTCATGTACCTGCTTACCCCCATAGACATAATCCCCGACTTCATTTTCTTCTTCGGCCTCCTGGACGACGCCGCGCTCCTGTACGCGGCCATGCGGCTTATAAAGGTCGACCTTATCGAGTACTGCAAGTTCAAGGGCTATGACACTGACTATTTCTTCTAGACGAGCCTGATTCACCTCATCTACGGCAGAATAAGCCACTCGACATACGACGAGTACGCCTTCGCGACTTCTGACTTGTGATTGATCTATAGGGGCAAATCAGTTAATGTGTCCGTGACACCTCGTCAAATAAGCGGTCAGGATGTATTAATAATAGAAACCCTCTTACTACGCCTGTCCCCACAGGAGTTATCTGGCGCATACATCCGCTTTGCCATCCGCCTGTATTCAAATATCTTGACAATGCACTTAAACACTACTACCATGTAGGCAACACTTGTTTCAGGGGAGATTTGGCCGGGGTATTTGTCGGCCATCAAGCAAGTTTTAAGGGGAGGTTAAGCAAAAGCCTGGTGCTTGAACGGGCATGTATCACTTCAACCATATCCGGTGGGGGTAGCCATGGTCAGGAAGGTTTTAATCCTAAGTGTATTATCCATTTTATTATCAGCAAATCTCGTCTGGGGAGCAACGTTCAACGTAACAACACCGGCGGATTTTCAGACTGCACTGAATACCGCTGCCAGTAATGGACAGGACGACACGATAAACGTGGCGGCGGGAGATTATGAGCCTGCATCAACCCTTACTTACGCGCCCACCCTCGCTTCAGCCGAAGACTTTGCGCTTGTGATAAACGGCGCGGGCGCGGGCTTGTCCATCCTCAACGGCCTTGACATCAGGCAGATACTGGAAATTTATACGGCTAATCTCTCAAGCGACACGAACAGCCATCTCACGGTAAAAGGCATCGCCTTCAGGAACGGCTCGTCAGCCTCAACCGGTAGCGGCCTTTATATAGAAACCACTGATGCAAACATCACCATAGAAGGCGCGGAGTTCCTTGAGAACGCGTCTACTGCCAGCGGCGGCGGGGCTTTTGCTTCTTCCAACTCCGGAACGGTCGCTATAATAAACAGCACATTCACCGGGAATACCGGAAACTGGGGCGGCGGGGCTTATGCCGAGTCAGGCAGCGGATCGGTCGCGATAACAAACAGCACATTCACCGGGAATACTGGTTCCAACGCCGGCGGGTCTTATGCATATGCCGGCGGGACGGTCGCGATATCAGACAGCACCTTTACCGACAACACTACAAGCGGCTCCGGCGGCGGGGCTTATGCCCAGTCAAGCAGCGGATCGGTCGCGATAACAAACAGCACGTTATCCGGCAATACCGCTGTAGTTGACGCTGGAGGTGCCTGGACCTCCTCTGGAGCCGGAACGACAGTATTATTAAACAGTTCCTTCAGCAACAACACTTCCGGCAACGAAGGCGGCGGACTCAGGGCAGTCGCATCAACCGGATCGATCGCGATAACAAACAGCACGTTCAGCATCAATAATTCCACTTCCTCCGGCGGCGGTGCGTATGCATATTCCGCATCCGGGACGGCCGCGATAACGAACAGCACCTTCAGCATCAATAATTCCACTTCCTCCGGCGGCGGTGCGTATGCCGGGTCCAACTCCGGGACGGCCGCGATAACAAACAGCACCTTCAGCGGGAATACCGGAAGCGGCGGAGGAGGCGGGGCTTATGTCCAGTCATCAAGCGGGATGGCCGCTATCACGAACAGCGCGTTCAGCGGGAATACCGGAAGCAACGGCGGCGGGGCTAATGCCTATTCCAACGTCTTTGCCGCGATACTAAACAGCACCTTCAGCGGAAATAGCGCCACTAATAACGGCGGCGGTGCATATGCATATTCCAACACCGGGACGACTGCGATAACTAACAGCACCTTCAGCATCAATACCGCCACAGGCTACGGAGGCGGGGCTTATGCCGAATCCAACACCGGGACGGTCGCGATATCAAACAGCACCTTCAGCATTAATAATGCCACTTCCTACGGCGGCGGGGCTTATGCATCTGTACCAGACGGTTCGGTCACGATAACGGACAGCGCCTTCACTAACAATACCTCCAGTAGCGACGGCGGCGGGGCTTTTGCCCAATCCGCCAACGTCTCGGTCGCGATCACCAACAGCACCTTCAGCGGGAATACCGCGGACAGCTACGGCGGCGGGGCCTGGGTCTTTTCCAGCGTTTTGGTCGCGATAACGGATAGCACCTTCACCGGGAATGCCGCCACAAATGACGGCGGCGGGGCCTATGCCGAGTCCGGCACCGGGACTATCGCGATATCTAACAGCACCTTCAGCACAAATACCGGAGACTACGGCGGCGGGGCTTATGCCGATTCCTCCGGAACGGCCGCGATAACGAACAGCACGTTCAGCATCAACAACGCCACTTCCAACGGCGGCGGGGCTTATGTCGCATCCGTATCCGGGACGGTCAAGATATTGAATAATTTCCTGCACGGCAACACAGCAGCATCCATATACGGCGGCGGGGTTTATGCCTCTTTAAGCGGGGGAGACATGTACCTCGCAAACAACACCTTAAGCGGCAACACCGCATCCGATCGCGGCGGCGGGGCATTTCTTTCTTTCTCGATCGCGGCCAATGCCTATCTCTACAACAACATCGTAAACGGGAACACTGCCTCGGCCGCGGTCTCAAACGGCTCGGACATATACCTGAACGATCTAGCAGGCTCGACAGCCTACCTGGACTACAACAATTACGCGGTCATGAACGCCCTGGGAAGCGGCACGGTGAACATACTGAACTCCGTGGATCTTAACCCCAGGTTCGTGGACACTTCAGATGCTGACTCCGCAAACTGGGACCTGCACCTTAAGGCCAGCTCTCCAATGATAGATGCGGGGGATGACAGCCTCGTGGACGCAGGCATGACTAACGACATTGACGGGGACTACAGGTTCCTTGACGGGGACAATGACGGCACCGCAACCGTTGATATCGGAGCTGACGAGCATGTGTATGTTGCTAGCGGTGGCGGTGGCGGTGGCGGCGGTGGCGGTGATGATGGTGACGACGACGGTGGCGGCGGAGGTGGATGCTTCATAGCCACTGCGGCTTATGGAAGCTATGCTGATGAGCATGTCATGTTACTCAGGGAGTTCAGGGACGAGTACCTTCTTACAAACTCAGCAGGCCGGGCGTTTGTGGATGTCTACTACTCATACTCCCCGCCTGTTGCGGATTTCATAGCAGAGCATCCGGCATTAAGGGCCTCCGTGAGGCTTGCCCTTGTCCCGGTGGTAGCCACGGTCAAGAGCCCGGCATTTATGCTGGCAGGAGTGTTGGCCTTCGCAGGGCTTATAGCCATAAGGCCCATATGGAGAAGAAGAAAATAAGAAACGTTTAAACAAACAATAAAAGGGGCTGGCACATTTAACAGTGTCAGCCCCTTTTTTGCAGTATCAATAACAACTAGATCATCCGCTTAGGGTCCAGAAGTCTTTTAACTTCATAAAATATAAGATAAAAATAGCGCTTCACCGGAAACTTTTTCCGTTTTCACCCAAATCCTTGACAAGTCATGTAATCCCTACTACTATTTTGAGCAGTAATTGCTATACTGAGAGCCATGGAATTGGTTTCGGCCAACAGGTATCAAAACCAACGCATGAAGGAGGGGATATGGGTAGAAAGACTAAACTGTTTATAGGATTTTGCATTTTTGCTGTAGCGCTTGTTCTGGTTCCAGCATCGGGGTTTGCCGCAAGTGTCGTCATGCCTCAGACCGGACAGACCACCTGCTGGGACGAACTCGGAATTTCAAGGGCATGCGCCGGAACTGGTGAGGACGCTGAGTTCACGAAGGGCGCGGCCATGCCGTCCCCTCGATACACGGACAACAGTGACGGCACGGTTACGGACAATTACACCGGCCTCATGTGGCTCAAGGACGCAAACTGCGCCGATACCATAGGCTGGGACCCCGATTCAACGGGAGACGGCAGCACGACCTGGCAGCAGGGCCTGGACTTTGTAAACGGGATAAACGCCGGCACGCACGACATATCCACCTGCGAGTCTTATTCAGGGTCTTACACTGACTGGAGGACGCCGAGCATACTGGAGCTGCTCAGCCAGACCAACGTCTCCGAGGCCCAGCCAGCCTTAACCAGCGGACATCCTTTTTCAAATGTCCAATGGAGTTCTGGTTATCAGTACTGGTCGTCCACCACTGAAGTTGATGAGGGATATCAGGACTATGCTTACCGGTTAAATTTTAATTCCGGTGGCTATTGGAGCGATGAGAAGTCTACTCAAGACTACTTTAACTGGCCGGTGCGTGCGGGCCAGGTGGACGGGCAGCCGGACAGTTCCTATCCCGCAAACGTATGGGCCACAGGCCAGACCACCTGCTATGACGAGTCCGGTCTGGCAAGGACATGCATGGACGTGGAGACGCAGGTGGGGGTCAGCCTTCCCTCTCCAAGGTTTACGGACAACGGCGACGGCACGATCAGGGATAACCTTACCGACCTGCTCTGGCTCAAGGACGCAAACTGCGCCAATACCATAAGCTGGGACCCCGAGATAACGGGAGACGGTACCATGACCTGGCAGCAGGGCCTGGACTTTGTAAACGGGGTAAACGATGGCACGCACGACATATCCACCTGCGCGTCATACACCGCGTCGTATACGAACTGGCGGATGCCGAACCTGCTTGAGATTAGAAGCTTTGTGGACTTCTCGGCATTCAAGAACACCGGGGATGCCATAAACTCGAACAATTTCCCCCTCACGCCAGGCCACCCCTTTGTCAACCTGCCTGATGATGATTACTGGACATCCACCACTCATGGGATAAAACGGGATTATGCCCGCACATTTGATACGAATACCGGTCCGGAGGGTTATCCTAAGGACGGTTCTTATGGTTCGTTGTTCATTATGCTCGTGTCTGGCCCGAGGGTATTGGTCAGTGCCATCTCCGGCAACACGACAGAGGCTGGCAGTACTGCAACCTTCACGGTCAGGCTCAGCAGCGAGCCTTTGGAGGACGTTACCATACCGGTATCAAGTTCTGACGAAACCGAGGGCACGGTGGGCCCCGCAAGCCTTGTGTTTACGAGTGCGGACTGGGCTGATCCGCAGACCGTTACGGTCACGGGTGTTGACGATCAGGTTAACGACGGTGATCAGACATATACGATCATTCTATCAAGCGTCTCATCCCTGGACCTTAATTACGATGGCATTGACCCTGCGGACGTTAGCGTAACAAATATAGATAATGACGAGCCATCCGGAGGCGGCGGTGGAGGCGGCGGTGGAGGGGGCGACGACGATGGCGGTGGTGATGGCGGTTGCTTCATAGCCACTGCGGCCTACGGCAGCTACATGGACTCAAACGTCAAGGTGCTTCGTGAGTTCAGGGACAACTACCTGTTGACAAATACCCGGGGGCGGGCTCTTGTGGACGTCTACTACTCATACTCCCCGCCTGTTGCGGATTACATAGCAGCTCATCCATCGCTTAAGGTGGCGACAAGAATAGCTTTTGCACCAGTTGTCGCAACTGTGAGGAATCCCGCTTTAATGCTTGCAGGAGTGTTCACTTTTGTGGGGCTTATAGCGATCAGGCCCATATGGAGAAGAAGAAGGGGTTAGTAATCGTTTCAACAAAAAAGGGGCTGGCACTGTTGAAGGTGCCAGCCCCTTTTTTCGTTTATGATCAGATCATCCTCTTGGGGTCCAGCAGCTCGTCAAGCTCCTCGTCCGTGAGGTCCGTAAGCTCCTTTGCCACGTCTTTGACCGGACGGTCCTCGGCATAGGCCTTTTTCGCGATCTCCGCGGCCTTGTCATATCCTATGCGCTGGTTAAGCGCGGTCACGAGTATGGGGTTTTTGCCCACAAGCCCTGCTATGCGCTCGCGGTTCACGCTGAACCCGGCCACCGCCTTGTCAGCAAGGGTCATGGAGCCCGTGGCAAGCAAGGTTATGGACTCAAGCAGGTTATGGGCGATCACGGGCAGCATCACGTTGAGTTCAAAGTTCCCGTGCGAGTTCGCCACGCCTATGGTCACGTCGTTGCCCATGACCTGGGCCGCCACCATCATCATGGCCTCGCATATCACGGGGTTGACCTTGCCCGGCATGATGGATGAGCCCGGCTGCAAGGAGGGCAGGCTTATCTCTCCCAGTCCCGCTATGGGCCCTGAGTTCATGAGCCTCAGGTCGTTTGCTATCTTCATCAGGGCCGTGGCCGTGGCCTTCAATGCACCGCTTAGCTCCACTGCCGTGTCCATCGTGGCCTGGGCCGCGAAATGGTCGTCAGCCTCCTGGAACTCGATATCGGTAAAGTCCCTGAGCCACTGGCATACGTTATGCGCAAAGTCAGGGTGTGAGTTTATGCCTGTGCCAACCGCGGTGCCTCCTATTGCGAGCTTTGAAAGCCTCGGGAACACGGCCTCCACGCGCTCGGAACTCAGCTTTATCTGCTCTGCCCACCCGCCTATCTCCTGTGCCACGGTAAGGGGCATGGCGTCCATCAGGTGGGTGCGTCCGGTCTTCACCACCTCCACGTACTCCCCGGCCCTGAGCCTGAGTTTTTCCTCCAGGTGGGCAAGGGCCGGCAAGAGCATCTCGGTGCACTCGATCATGGCGCTTACGTGGATGGCCGTGGGGATGACGTCGTTTGAGCTCTGTGACATGTTCACGTGGTCGTTTGGGTGCAAGGGCTCGTCATTCATCCTCGAGGCCAGGGTGGCGATGACCTCGTTGGCGTTCATGTTAGTGGAAGTGCCGCTTCCGGTCTGGAAGACCACGAGCGGGAAGTGGTCGTCGTGCTTTCCTTCTGCCACCTCAAGGGCGGCAATCTTTATCGCGGCAGCGGCCTTGGGGTCGAGCTTTCCAAGCTCGGAGTTGGCCCCGGCTGCCGCGGCCTTGATGTATCCAAGGGCGCGTATGAATGCCCTTGGGAATGACGGTCCGTCTATGGTGAAGTTATCAAGGGCGCGCTGGGTCTGTGCCGCATAGAGCGCGTGCCTTGGGACCTCCACCTCGCCCATGCTGTCTTTGTCTATCCTGATGTCGTCGCTCATTGGCTCGTCTCCCTTCTGTAAGACATTTTAATGCAAACCGACCCTGCTTGTCATGGGTTTGTTTATTTCAGCCATATGATGAGGGTCATAT
>DAOWET010000256.1 GCA_030638335.1 Nitrospirota bacterium | reverse complement strand
TCTGGCAGGGCCTGATATAGGTTTTTATCCCATGGAGCTCCTTGTGGAGTTCCTCAGGAGCATCTGGCTGGACGTGTACGATGTGGGCACGATAACTCTCTGGCTGTCCATAGTGCTTGCCGTGGTCAGCGGGGTCCAGTACTTAGTCAACTTCTGGAACAGGACCGTTGGAACCGATATTCCCACGGATGGGGAAGGCGGGGAAGGCGGTGAATAGGCAGTGACGCTACAGGACATACTGCTTCTTCTCGGCTCGTTCCTGCTGGGTTCCGTTCCATTTGGCCTGATATTCACACGCGCAAGCGGGGTGGACATCACCAAACACGGAAGCGGCAATATCGGGGCCACCAACGTCATGCGCACGGTGGGCAAGAAACAGGCCGCCCTCACATTGATATGCGACCTCCTTAAGGGCACGACCGCGGTGGCGGTGGGCCTATGGCTGGATGTGGGCTATCAGATGGTGGGAGGCATGGGCCTTGCCGCCATCCTGGGACATGACTTCTCTGTTTTCCGCGGGTTCAGGGGAGGCAAGGGTGTTGCCACGAGCATCGGTGTCATGCTGCTCTACACCCCCGCGGCCGGCCTTGTGACCATGGCTGTCTGGCTTGCGACGGTCTTTATTACGCGGGTCTCCGCCCTGGGCGCTCTTGTGGGATTTGCCGCCCTGCCGTTGGCGGTATGGGGCTTTGCATACGAGTGGGAGAAACTACTCTTATCTGTTATAATCTCTATACTGTTGTTTATTAGGCATATTACAAACATAAAACAGATGTTGGAGAGATCGAGGTAGAACTCTGGTGAGACGGGTTAGTCTGGCCGCTTTGGCAATTCTTCTGCTTCTTGGGCTGATGGGCTCGGAGGCCTTTGCCCTGCCAAGGGACGCGGCCCTGGACAGGGGGCTCTCAAACGACGACGCCTACGCCCATGCCCTTCAGGTGAAGTCCAAGACAGCGGACCCTGACGAGGCCGTGAGCATGCTTGAGGAGGCGCTGGAAAACGCCCCGGATTCTCCCGGGTTCTATTTCACGCTGTCAGTGGCAAAGCTGCCCTCAGTGGTGAGGAGCTTTGACCTGTTCGTCGAGGGAGTGAAGGCATACAACAGGAGCTTCTGGTGGCGCCTGAGCCTTATAGCCCTCCTGATTGAGGCAGCGCTGCTTTCAACGGCCATTGCCCTGACAGTGGCGGCTTTGCTCAGGTTCCCCAGGGATCTCCCGCTAATGGCCCATGACATAAACGAGCACAAGGCACTGCTTATCATGCCCCTGCTCATCATGCCCCTGGCCTTTCTGGGCCCGCTGTCCTTTGTGGGGGGCGTGCTGTTTCTCGGAGGCATGTACATGAAGCGCTCGAACAAGCTGGTGGCCTACATAGCGCTTCTGTTCATAGCCCTGTCACCGCTCTGGACGGGCTTTGTGGGCAAGACCGCCTCGCTGACCAATCCGGTGGTACGGGCGACCGTGGACGTGAACGAGGGCAGGGACAACACCCTTGCCCTTTCAACACTTGCAGGGCGCGAGGATTTCCCCTCCAGGTTCTCCTACGCCATTGCCCTAAAGAGAGAAGGCCGGGCTGAGGAGGCCGTGGAGCTGTTGCAGGGGCTCATTGAAACCCGCACTGACCACAGGCTTTACAATAATCTTGGAAACGCTTACGTGGCCATTGAGCGGCGCGACCTTGCCAAGGCCGCCTACCTTAATGCGATCCAGCAGGGCAAGAGCGTAACCACGCTTTACAACCTGGCGCAGATATACCGTGACGAGCTTGATTACGAGAACGGTGAGAAGTACTTCAACCAGGCCCAGCAGATGAGCAAGGCCGAGGTCTCGGATTACACTGCCCGCACCGCCAAGCACTATAACAGGATGGTATTTGACGAGACCCTGACCTTTGCCGAGATAAAGAGTGTTGCCTGGGGCTCTGAGGTGCGGGATTCGGTGCGCGGGTTCCCCAGGGGGACGGTTGTCCCCGCAGGCGTGGCAGGCGGGCTCCTGGTCCTTTTCATGATACTGGGCAAGATGGTGCCAAGCAGTTCCTTCAGATGCAAGAACTGCGGCAAGGTTGCATGTCTGGCCTGTGCCGAGAGCGAGAAGATGTGCATGGACTGCCAGGCGAAACTGTCACAGGACGACGACGCAAGCCCTCAGTCAAGGGTGAAGCGCATGCTGCAGGCCAATCAGCAGAAGGAAAGGCAGATGACCGTAATCAGGGTGCTCGCGTTCCTGCCTCCGGGGATAGCGCAGGTCTATTCCGGGCGGCTGTTCTCGGGGTTTGTATACATGTGGCTCTTCGGTTTCGGGGTGGTTCTGCTCGTACTGAACCCCTACGTGTCCACCGGGCTTGCGGGCAACTCCCACGGATGGCTCTGGCTGGCCACGGCGCCGATGCTGCTGCTTATCTACTACGTATCCATCTTGACGGTTAACAGGAGGCTCGACAGGGGATGGCTCTAGAGGGTTCTCTAAAAGAATTCAATGTGGCTGACATCCTGCAGCTGCTCTTCTTCCAGAAGAAGACCGGCGCGCTCATACTGCAGGGCCGTTACGACAAGATACGGATGCTGTTCTCAGAGGGCAATATCGTAAGCGCGGACTCGCGCAAAAGGGGTTTTGACAAGCGCCTTGTGTGGATACTTGCAAAGAGGGGCTATCTCTCGCAGGAGCAGCTGGACGATGCCATCTTGAAGGCAAAGACCGAGGGCGGCAAGTTCACTCACCATCTGGTCAAGGACGAGGTCGTCTCAAAGGAGGACATCCAGGGGATATACACCTACCTCGTAAACGAGATAATGTCGCGTGTCTTTACCATGAAGGAGGGCCTCTACGAGTTCAAGCCGCAGGGGATACCCCTTGACAAGGAACTGGGTATAGTCCTTAACACCGAGCACTACCTCATGGAGGGCGTGCGTATGGTGGACGAGTGGAGCGAGATACAGGACAGGATCATGCTGGAGGACGTCTATGTCATTGACGAGGAAGCACAGGTAAGGCTTGACGAGGACGAGCAGGAGATAGCGGACTACGTGGACGGGGTCTTTGACGTGGCCGACATTGCGGACCTCGTGGGCAAGGACAGCTTTACGGTGGCAAGCCGCATGCTTACGCTCGAGGAAAAGGGCGCCGTGTACAGGATGAGCATGGAGGAGGAGTATACCGATGCTCCGGAGCCAAAGCCCCAGGCCAGGACCATACCCTTCCTTCAGCCCATACTCGCGGTCATAGCCATCGCCTTCTTTGGCGTATCCTTATCCCTCTATGTGACGTCTCCCCGTCAGATGCACGGCTTTGACGCCTCAGAGCAGCTCTACGGCCTGAGGCTTGAGGTGCAGGCGTCCTATTCACAGACAGGCAAGTACCCGCGCTCCATGAGTGCCGTGGACCCCTGGGGCAACCCCGTGGTATACAAGGTCACGGATGAGGGCTTCGTGCTCTTCAGCTCCGGCCCTGACTCCACCCCCGGCACCTCCGACGACGTCTACTGATCCTTCCCCCATGTAATATGCTGGCAAAGGTGAGCAATTGAGCGATTCGATCGATCGTGCCGTAGTACTTTTAAGCGGAGGGGTGGACTCCACCACCGTGCTTGCGGTTGCGCGGGCCGAGGGCCTTGAGTGCCACGCGCTGAGCTTTGACTACGGCCAGCGCCACAGGAGGGAGCTCGATGCCGCCCGTGCCGTGGCCCTTGCCTTTGGCGTGCATGAGCACCATGTGGTGAGCATCGGCATGGAGGGCATCACAGGTTCAGCGCTTCTGGAGGGCTCCCCCATAGACGTTCCAAAGGACGGCCTTTCCAAGGGCATTGCCGTGACATACGTGCCGGCCAGAAACACCATCTTCCTCTCATTTGCCCTGGGCCTGGCGGAATCCATAAAGGCCGGGCAGATCTTCATCGGTGTCAACGTAGTTGACTACAGCGGCTATCCTGACTGCAGGCCGGAGTTCCTCGAGGCATTTGAGCGCATGGCCAACCTCGCCACCAAAATCTCGGTGGACAGCGCTCACAGGTTCAGTATACGTGCGCCGCTTTTAAAGCTCACCAAGGCCGATATCATCAGAAAGGGCCTTGAGCTGGGCGTGGACTACTCTCTGACATGGAGCTGCTATGACCCGCAGCCCGATGGAAGGCCCTGCGGCCTCTGCGACTCATGCCGCATCAGGCAACAGGGCATGGCTGATGCCGGGCTCGACCCCAAAACGTAGGGGCCACGGGCCCCTTTGCTACTGGCATACGTTTTGCGTCTAATATCACAGCGGCTTGGGGCCACGGGCCCCATTTTAACTTGTGGCATTCGCCGCAAGCCTCATAAAGAAATGTTGCGTGTCCAATGTCATAGTGGTCGCGGTTGATGGACTTCTGTTATTTGTGGACACAATGTTACCGTCTTGTATTTACAGTAACTTTTGGACTCGCAAGGAATAAGGGGCAGAAAGCCCTCCCCCCTTTTTTTGAAGAGAGGGGAGGGCTTCCTGTCAGTAAGGGAGAGTATGTGTATGTCCCCGCTCTTCGTGAAATAAGCGGGCTAAACAGGGTCTCCAGGCAGGGCGCGATCAGCACAAAGGAGGAGTCAAATGCGACGCGCCTTTTACTGCCCTGGCTGAACCCTGTGAAATAAGCGGGGGAGTCAGCTCTTGACCGGGATGCGCACCAGCCCCTTGTCCTTGGCCTTGGGTATGACGACCTTGAGCACGCCGTTGTTTACGGTGGCCTTGATGCCGTCGCGTTTTACCTCTTCGCCCAGGGTGAAGGAGCTCCTGTAGTCCTTCCTGCCAAGGCCGTCGTAGTCCGGGCGCCTGCCCTTGATCTCAAGGATGTTCTTGTGCAGTGTTATGTCCACGCTGTCGTTCTCAACGCCCGGCATGTCCGCGTGCACCTCAACGTGCCTGTCCTTGATGATGACGTCGCTCCTGGCCCATACATATGACCTGTTCCTGTCCACGACTGCCTCTTCCTTCTTCTCTATGTCCTTGACCGCTTCGGTCATTGCACTCACCTCCTCTTTCTCTTTCATCAGTTAAGCGTTACTTCGATCCTGCGCGGTTTGTCAGCCTCGGCCCTCGGCAGCGTCACCGTGAGTATGCCGTTCTTGTAATGAGCCTCAACCTTGGCCGAATCAACGTCATAGGGCAGGTCAAAGGTCTTTGTGAACTTCCCGTGCCAGCGCTCGCGGTGCTGGTAGTGATCCTTGTCTTCTGTCTCTGCCACCTTTCGCTCACCCGAGATGGAGAGCCTGTGGCCCTCTATGGAGATGTCCACGTCCTTGGGGTCGATGCCGGGCAGTTCAAGCTCCACCGTTGCCTTGTCATCGTCCTTCCAGGCACTTGTGACCGGGTATCCGTTATGCACTCTGGGCAATGTCCTGAACAGGTCGTCCATCCCCCAGAAGTCGGTCCATGGGTCAAATGCCCTCTTATATCTCGTTCTGTACATGATGATCCCTCCTTGATATTGGTTTTGTGCTTCGTTTGCCGGGTTCCTTATATCAAGATGCATGCCAACTACAAATATCACACAAAATCAACCGGTTGGCATGAATGGAGGTTGTTTGGAACAGGTCTTGATAGGTCATAATGGCCGCATAAAAAGCCCTTGATTATCAGCTATTTGCAGGACCACGGTCGCTTTGTGGAGATGGGGGCAAGTATGGCCCATAGGCCAGATTGGCCTATCTTATGCTTCCTGATTTACCGCATTTCGTGAGCGAGTCGTACCGACTGGGGTGTTACGGCCTGTTCGCGGTAGCAAAAGATTTGCCTTTTCATTTTTTTGTTTTTACAGCGAACGTTTGCTTGTCTGACGTAGAGATTTGGGGTTGAGGTGAGGTAGACACAAGGCGTGACCCTATGAAGGTGTAGGCGTATCCCTATACGTCGAGTTTTTCACAACGCAGTAGATGCCTTGCTTCAGCCCCAAAGATCGTCAACTACTTACAGAAGGCTGAACTCAGCCCGGGCTCAGGTGCGTCAGGAGGAGGTGCTACATGCACAGGCTGCCTGTTTGTTCAGTTTCTCTTGATCAGCCCCGAGGCAGCAGCGCTTGTACTTGAGTCCGCTTCCGCAATGGCAGGGCTCGTTGCGCCCGATGCCCACAGGCACGGGGATAGGCTCTGCGCCCATGAACCAGTCAGTGATATTTCTCAGAAGTCACATAACATATTTATTATATATGAACCACTGAGTCTATTGCCAGCCGGACCAGCCTGAACAGCACTGTACTGCTGCAATATCACTTGGTCGTGAAGCTCCAGACCTCGCTGGGTGTCAGATTGCCTGTGCCGTCGTCCGCCTCGACCTTCCAGTAATAGGTCTCGGATGTGTCGAGGTCCAAGGTCTCGCTCATGGTAGTGTCACCGTCACCGCCACCGCCACCACCACCTCCGCCGCCACCGCCACTGTCATCATCGTCGTCGCCGCCACTGTCACCGCCTCCTCCACAGGAGAGGATGAGGGCAAGGGCAGCGGTAAAGACAAGCAGCATGATAAACCTGCGGCGGGTGAGCCCGCCAGGGCCCGCGGCAAGGGCTATGCCCACGAAGAATATGACAGGGATGCTTCCTGCGTACATGATGCCCTTGATTACTGCAGAGCTTACGACGACCGGGGTGCATCCGCCGCCAAAGGCGACGTCGTTGCATACGTGCAGATTATATGTGAGCGTGTCCCCGTCCAGGTCAGTGGACTGCTCCCATGTGAAGGTCACCGTGTTTGAGAGGTCCGTGGAATTGTCAGCCGGTGAGACAAGTTCAGGGGCCGATGGCGCTCTGCTCGAGAGCACTATGCTCCTTACGCGCTGGTTGCCGGAGTCGGAGACGTAAAGGGTGTTTGATATGCCCACGGTTATGCCTGCGGGGCTTGAGAACTGCGAGTTCGAAAAACCGGGCGAGCCGTTTCCGGCTATGGTGTTTATGAGGCCTGTATATGGGCCTATGTACCTTATGGCATGGTTGTCGGTGTCAGCGATAACTATCTCTCCGCCAGATGTGACAGCTACCGCTTCGGGAGCGTTAAGGAAGGCCGATGTTGGAGAGCCCCCGTCGCCGGAGTAACCAGCTCCACCCGTACCCTTGTCTCCTGCCACGGTATTGATGATCCCTGTTGAGGCATCGACTACTCTGATTACGTTATTCCAGGTGTCTGCGATATAGAGTTTGTTATTCGCCTGGTCGAACCAGAGTCCGTAAGCCGACGATATATTCGCTAAAGTAGCCTGGCCTCCATCACCGTCGTACTCGTGTATCCATTGTCCGGCAAAGGTGCTTATCCTCTTGGTGTTAAAGTCAACCTTTCCAATCCCATAAGCAAATACTTCCGATATATAGAGGTTGCCGGAATCGTCGACAGCCAATCCCCATGGTCTGTCTAGGTTTGCATTCACTGCAAGGGTGTCATCAGCCCAAAAGCCTGCAGTGCCGGTGCCTGCGTATGTGCTGATAATTCCTGTAGGAAGATAAACTTCCCTGACAACGTTATTATTGCTGTCAGCGATATAGAGCGTGTCCCTGGCCTCATCCAGAGCCAGTGATGATGGTACGTTGAGCATGGCGGAGGATGCTGGTCCAAAGTCGCCAGAATATCCCTTTACACCAGTCCCGGCCACTGTTGTGATAATGCCTGTGGAGGTATCAACCATACGCACCTGGTGCCCTCCAAGGTCAGCGATGTAAAGGGTTCCATCAGAGGCATAAACCGAGGCGTTAGGTTCGTACAGTATAGTAGCCGTTGCCTGGCCCCCGTCTCCAAGGGAGCCCTCGAAACCGTTTCCGGCAAAATGAAAAATATCTCCCGCAGAGTTCACTATCCTTATGAGGTGGTTTTCCGTATCCGAGATATAGAGTTTATTGTTTGCGTCATCGTATGCCACGCCCTCAGGCACGTTCAGTACGGCGATGGCAGCTGGTCCGCCGTCTCCTGACCAGCCGAAGGCCCCGGTGCCTGCTGTTGTGTTGATTATCCCGGAGGAAGATATAACGTTCCTGATCGCGCTGTTATATGAATCCGCTATGTAGAAGTTGTCCAGGGCGTCTATGGCTATGCCCATGGGCGAGTTCAGAAGCGCGCTTGTTGCAGGGCCCGTGTCGCCTGAGTAGCCGAAGTCGCCTGTGCCAGCGATAGTGTTTATAATCCCTGAGGAGTTCACGACTCTAACGGATTCATTCAAATCGTCGGATATGTAGAGGTCGCCCGATGAGTTTATGGCAAGCCCCCGGGGGGAGTTAAGAAGCGCGCTCGTGGCAGGGCCACCATCGCCTGAGTAGCCCTCTATACCACCTTGTCCGGCAATAGTGTTTATTTCCCCTGTGGAATTTACAATTCTTACAACAGCGTTCCATGTGTCAGCTATGTAGATATTGCCGGAGCCGTCCACCATGACACCCTCGGGGCTGTTAAGCCTGGCTGAAGTGGCCTGGCCTCCGTCGCCCATAAAGGGCGTTGGATTCCCATCTCCTGCAACAGTATTGATGATGCCGGAGGTGTTCACGATCCTGATAACATTGTTTATCGTGTCCGCGATATAGATGTTGCCCAAGGCGTCCACCGCCACGTCCTCCGGTCTGTAGAGGGACGCGTCTGTTGCGGGGCCACCGTCGCCTGTATAGTCAGCCACCCCGTTTCCAGCCACGGTATTAATAACTCCCGATATGTTTATCATGCGTACGACACTGTTCATCGTATCCGCGATGTAGAGGTTGCCCGAGGCGTCAAGCGCAATGCCACCGGGCTCTTCCAGTGTCGCCAGAAGCGGGTCCGTGGACTCGGTCCCGGCCACGGTGTTGATCAGTGCCGCGGGGGCGGCCCAGGCCACGCTGAAGGCACAAAGCGCCAGAGCAAGCGAGATGCCAGCGGCTGACCACAGTCTTATGTTGTCTTTGTTTCGTGTGATCATGATAGCTTTACCTTAGAGAGAGTATATTAATATATATTATAGTGATTCCTGTTAATAATTTATAGTGTTTTTTTTTAAATGACCTAGTTTATGCCGGCTTCCCCTATCCCAAGCAGGTTGGCCTCCAGGTAGATCGAGTAGTCGTCGGGTTTTCTGACGTAGGTGAGCTTGAACCCCCAGCACTGGCTCTGGTACAGCACGCCCGCGCTTGTCTCCTCTATGTCGTTCTCCTCTTTCTCGTCATACTTCAGGCCCGCAAGCAGCCCCAGCCTGTCTGTGACCTGAAGCTCCGAGTCCACGGAGTAGGTCTCTATCTCCTTGCGCCTGTTATACTCCTGGCCTATCTCAAGGGCGAACCTTTTGTTGTCGAACTTCAGGCGGGTGTTCATGCTTCTGGCGAACTTCTCATAGTGGTCGTACTTGATCGACGTGGAGATGGACAGGGGGCCCTTGGGCTGCCTGGCAGAGAGGTTTGCCCCCAAGGGCCTGTATGGTTCTTCGTCATTCAGGAAATCGTAGGGCTGTGTGAGCTTGATGGAAACGATCCTGGTGTCTTCCTTAAGGAACCTGCTTATAAACTGGAAGGTGGCGACGGATTCTTCCTTTGCCAGGTCGTCGCGGTCGAAGAATACTGGGCTTTCCTCTGTGAGCGATGAGTTTTCATAGATCAGCGAGGGCTCTATCTCGTGCAGTATCGAGTCGTAAGCGCGTGAGACGGTCAAGCCAAGGTCAGCCCTGTAACTGTGCACTGTCATGCCAGGGTATTGGGTGGGTTGTCCCTCTTGCAGCACCTCATATGTATGCCTTACGATGCCCGCCTCCTGCCTGAGGATAACGGCTGAGCCCAGGGTCAGGGACGCTCCCCCCTCAAGGTCGGCGCGCCTGCCCTCGTCCCCTTCCTCGCGCTCGAACTGCACTGCGCGCACGCGGCCAAAGAAATCCAGCGAGCCCGGGCCAAAGGGGGCAATTGAAAATCCCGCCTCTCCGGCGCGCTGGAGCACTTCCTCCTGTTCCATGCCCTCCATCAGGTCCTGGTAGTATCTTGAGGACAGGTATATC
>DAOWET010000287.1 GCA_030638335.1 Nitrospirota bacterium | reverse complement strand
TGGCGGGGTGGTATACGAAGTGGCATGAGTTTCTTAAAGAGCGAACAACAAACCCAGAGACAGGAAAGTGGCATTATACACACAAGCGTTTGCGCTCTGCGCATCGAAGCTTGAAGACTAATCTGCCTTATCTTTTTACTTACAGGAAATACCCTGAACTATGCATTCCAAACACTACAAATACACTTGATGGGTCGTTTACTCACCTGAAGGATCTGGTTCGGATGCATCGGGGATTGAAACACGACCTCAAACACAAAATGATAGAATCTATACTCCAAAAAGCAATACGTAAAAGTAATTAAGCCTTAATTAAACAAGGCCACCACGGCATCGGGCGGCCTTGTTGTTCGTAAAGATGGAAAGGTATTGACTTAAAGGAGCATGACTACTGGAATCAGTTGTTGGCTGTGGTTAAGGGATTTTCAGAAGGAGATATGCCATGCAGGATAATGGATTAAATGGTGTCTGTTGTCCCTGAATATCCCTACCTAATTATCCTTCAAATTGCGTGAGGAGAGGGCGGAGTTATAGGCTGGTATCTAAAGAGTGTGTTAAAATACACTTAATTTAAATGTATCTTATCCTTCAAAGACAGGTGAGCAAGTTTGACTGTGAAAAGTTCCTTTAAATATCAACACCTTTTTTTCCATTTTGGTGTCTTCGCAGGCCCCAGTGAGGAAGGAGCGCCCCTTGTCTGCCTTAACGGCGGCATCATGGCTGATACTGGCAGCGAAGCCCCTGATTATATCTTCACCTGCCAGGATCGCTACCCCCCTTATGCGGCATTTGGAGGCATGCGCTGCCTGCTCTTTGTCCGCAACGAGGCGCATAGACAGCTATATCATGAAAGGCTTTTCAAGCTTCGGGAGCATTTAAAGCAAATTCAGAGCGTCACCGGCCCTTTGCTTGATATTGAACTGCCTGAGCCTTTGTACATGCCCTGTGATCTCACCCCGGCACTCAGGGCGCAGGCTCTCTCAAAGACAGAGATTACTGCATTCCAACAGCAAATCAGCGACCCGCTGGTTATCAATGACCATGTTTTGGGCGGCATTTATCTGAATCAGCTATCGCCGATGATCGCAAAACTCGTCGGGCAGTTCTACGATTTGTTGAGCGCATGCGATATTAGTAATACTGCAAGATTACTGGATTACGAGAAACATGCACGGAGTGCCCTTAAATGGCATGACAAGGCCAGCTATGTAACCCTGATGCAAAATTCAACTGCCGGTGATCAGCTGCCATTACATGTTCCTACTGCATTATTATCTTCCAGAGACCTGCAAGGCATGTCATGGGCACGGTTGTTGGAGATCGTGCAGCAGCAAACCGGGCTTGAAGATGCTACGGAGTTTTTCGTCAAGTCGGCAATGGATGCGGCTGGCGAGGTCAATACGATTGTGAACAAGGATAACTTTGCCGGGAAGATCGATGAGCTGACCAATGAGCTTGCGATCAAAGTTAACGAGATGGGCAGAGCTCAGGATGAAGTCACGCTGCTGGTACAGCCCCGTATTGAGCGCAGTAACAATAAGGACATGCTCCCCGCCAGCGTGGGCCTGACCTATCAAATATATGATGCTGATAACATTGAGCTGATAGTTGTTGCCGGACATGTTTACGATGATGCGGAGCACAAGACCTTCATCGGCAGTTATCTCTCGGATGAGCTGACTCGCAATGTATTAGATCAAGTCAGCGAGGAAAAGATGATCGCCCTTTTGCGGCTCTTTGCCGGGCAGGGCTATCGCGGCCCGATCAATCTCGATGCGGTGAAGAACAGCCAGGGCCAGTATATCTTTATTTATGACTGTAATCCCCGTCTCGGCGGCTCTTTTCCAGGGCTCATTGTCATGCATGCTTTAAGGCGGGCCGGACTGCGGGCGGAAACATTGCTGAACATCGGTTACCGCGGCCGTTTTGTCTATCCGGACCTGAAGGCCAAGCTCATGGAACTCAAAGGCATGGGCCTGCTTTATACCCAAACCCAACAAAGGGGAGTATATCTGGTGCCAAGTTTTGTTCGCCCAAACAGTTTCGATCCTGTGCTCATTAACATGGAACAGGAGGAAATGCAGGAGATTATTGGTTCTGACCTGTTTGGCAGCCTGTCTGATACGGACCAGCAGGATCTAAAAGGAGTGTACTGGTAGGGGTCACGGACCCCTCCTTATGCGGCAATTACAGCAGTTGACGCATATATAAGACGGTCAGCACCAGGGTATATACAATGAGAGCGTAATACCACCGACCGTCAAACTTTGGGGTACGAACTGGGGCAACATTAAAGAAGGCCAGAGCCAGAATCAGGACATAGAGAACGATGGTGAAAGCCGTTTGGCTGATCAATCCGTTAAAAAGAAAGGCAAAGGCCAGAATGATCATATTATTGTCGGCAGCTAATCCCATGTAGGTGGACTTATCCACTAAACCGAATACGTTGAAATAACTCAGGCGGATAGCAATTGCTGCAACTATGATAAAAGCTCCTGGCAGAAACCATGGACTGAATTTTCCGTAGCTTAACAGGACAACAGCAGGGCCAACACCAAAGCTTACAAGGTCTATCAGTGAATCCAGTTGGCCTCCAAATGCTTTTTGATCTTCATTTCGGTCCTTCATGCGACGTGCAATTATGCCATCGCTCCAGTCAAAAAATACCGCCCATATAAAGCCTATCATCGCAGCTGAGAACATACCCAGAAATGCATAATATATGCCAAGCAATGCACAGAAAAGTCCGACAAGCGAACAGATATTAGGAAGGTCTTTTGTAAATGAAAGTATACTTGGATTTTTAGGTGACTCAGGAGATGACATGTTCATTAGCTTCCAGCGCCTCCAATAATATCACGCAATGCTTCGATCAGTTTATGGTTCTCAGCCTGTGTGCGGCTTGCGATACGGAGGTAACGGTCAGAAGCCGGAAGTGTTTTGCCCTGACAGTGTTTGATGTAAATGTTATGCTCGACAAAAAGCCTTTTGGTAACTTCAGGGCCAGAGGGGCAGTGGTCTGGAAGACGACAGAAAATAAAATTGGCATCTGGTTGGAAAGCAGTCAAACCCTGAATCGATTGGAGTTCCTCATAAAACTTGTCCCGATCGGCCTTGACCTGTTCGCAGCTATCTGAGAAATCCTTACGAAACTGAGGGGCAAGCTCCAGAAATGTTTCGGCAAAGCCATTAATATTCCATATATGGATTCCCTCTCGGACCTTGTCGGCAAATTCGGAGTTTAGCGTGAGCATATAACCGATGCGCAGGCCGCAGATACCATATGCCTTGCTCATGCTCTTGAATATCGTCAGGTTCGGCATCTGGGCGATCTCACCCTCAAGGGTTTCCTGGTCGCGGTCCCTGGCAAAATCCATGAAAGATTCATCAACGATGAGCATGCAGTCGTGACCTGATAGTTTATCCAGCAGGCGGGTAAGATCGGATTTTGGAACCAGAAGCGAGGTTGGATTGTTCGGGGTAACCACCACCGCAATATCTGCTTTTGAGCGGATAATCTCAGCCGCGAATTTGTCCACATCCAGCTGAAAATATGGAGGCTCAAGAGGGAATTCAATTACGTTGCCAGCAGGTGCCGCATTGGCGTATTCATTAAAGGATGGAACAGGAATGATCAATTTTCGGGCAATATGTCCTGAGACGATCTTGATCAGCTCCGCCGCTCCATTGCCTACTACAATTCTCTCCGAAGGCTGGCCGATCAGCTCTCCCACCAAAGAGGCAAGCGCATCCTGGGCCATAGGATAATTCAGCACTAACTCATGAATCTGGTCTTTAAGTCTCTCGAAAAAAGACTCCGGCGGAAAATAGAGATTGTAGAGATAGGCGTGGTCTACGAAGTCATGACGCCAGTAACCGCCGTGCTGGCTTGAGATGAATTCGTATTTCCGCTCTTGGGCGGCATAGTCCTTATTTGTCATTATTCACCGTTACGACATTATACAATGCGGGATAACCTTTACTTTGGATAATGAATTAATGTGTACTTGCCCTGGCCGGGGTCATAGGTATCACCGGTATCATAGGAACTGGCGCTGGCCGGACAGCCTGGGGGAAGGGCAGATCAATCCCGGTAGAAATGGGGACAAGAGCATGTTGAGGGAATATTTGCTCAGCCTCATGCAGATCGTCAAGCGTATCAATCTCATACCATCGCTTGTGGCCAAACAGTACAGGAGCAAAGTGCAGGCTGCCCTCTGTGACCAGTTCTGAGAAAACAGTCTCATAATAGCCATTCACTTTATTGTTTAAGATATGTTGCTCCAAACGCTCCTTGACCAAACCCCATGATCGTGTTGAAAGACTGTACATATTGACGGTCTTGTATTGCCTGGCGCTCCGGGAATTACGATCACTGCCGGATGCCCAAAAGGCATTGATCTTCTGGTGGCTATCGATCGTAACCGTGGTGCCATTCATCCATGGCCTCAGATGGGCAATGGCGATACGGTCAGGCCAGAGCATGTGTTTCAGTGGCCTGTTGTAAACGACATCGCTCTCAAGCAGAAGGAATGGTTCTTTAATTGCATTTCTGGCAAGCCACAGGGAATAGATGTTGTTGGTCGTTTTGTATACCGGGTTGGTGATATAGGTGATCTCCATTCCTCCGGCATAGGTGCCGAGGAAGTCGCGAATGCATTCCTCCTGGTACCCCACGACTATAACAAGGCGCTTGAATCCATGTGGACGAAGGGAGTTTATCAGCCTTTCAAGAATGGACATCCCATTGACCGGAACAAGACACTTAGGGATCCTGTCGGTTAAAGGAGAAAGACGACTGCCCGTGCCTGCCGCCAACAATAAGGCAGTACTTATCCGTTCGCACCCAGGACTGATAGGAATACACTTGTTCATTTTATTCTCCACTTTGTTAAGACGCTTAGCGGTTAAACAATACAGGTTCTTGTAGGAAGAGGGATCAATCCCTGTGTAGAGAATCTGCGTAACAAGATATTATACCGTATTTCTGACATGTAAAGTCATATTTATAATAAAACGGGGTGAATAATACGGGGTGTGTCCCAACTTGTTCTATTTGTTCAATTTCAAGTTGTTCAGGGACACTTTGCCTGTTGACCGGGGCAAGGCTCCATTTAGCCTGTATTTCAGTGATTTCCTGCGACCACCTGCGACCACAAGGTAAGTCATAAGGTATAAATCGTGCATCATGTGGCCACATGCCTTGGGAATGCTATTTGTACTGGTACTTTGTTACAATATTTGGCTATGGAAAAACGACTGCAAAAGATACTTGCCGAGATGGGGATAGCCTCCAGACGCAGGGCTGACGAGATGATAAGCGAGGGCCGCGTGAGCGTGAACGGCAAGATGGCCGTGCCCGGCACAAAGGCCGACCCGGCCCGCGACCATATCAAGCTCGACGGCAAGCTCCTCACGGGCAAGAGGCAGAACAAGGTCTACTACGTGATGAACAAGCCGGTGAACGTGATGACAACGCTTGAGGACCCCCAGGGCAGGCCAACCGTAAGCGACTACTTCGGGCGGATCCGCAGCAAGATATTCCCCGTGGGCAGGCTGGATTTCGACTCCGAGGGACTTTTACTATTCACGAACGACGGGGAACTCGCTCACAGCGTATTACACCCGTCCAAG
The DNA here is from genome assembly GCA_030638335.1 of Nitrospirota bacterium. Lineage (GTDB taxonomy): Bacteria > Nitrospirota > Thermodesulfovibrionia > Thermodesulfovibrionales > JdFR-86 > DAOWET01. The sequence goes on along the minus strand of DAOWET010000287.1, from coordinate 1,645 downwards.
AAGATACCAAAGACCTACAAGGTCAAGATAAAGGGCTTGCTTGGGGAAAAAGAGATGCTGAGGCTCAGGCAGGGCATGTACCTCAAGGACGGCAAGACCGCGCCGGCCAAGGTGAGAAGGCTCCAGAGGCTCAAGGAGAACTCATGGGTGGAACTCACCATTACCGAGGGCCGAAAGCGGCAGGTCAGGCGCATGTTCGACCACGTGGGGCACTCTGTGGTGCGGCTTATAAGGACCCGCGTGGGCAAACTAAGCCTGGGCGCGCTGGCTCCGGGCCAGATGCGGGCGCTTACGCCTGATGAGCTTCAGGCCCTGAAGGAACAGACCGGGGTTTAGAGAGTTATATAGAGTTGCGATAATACAGGAGGACCAATGTTACGGGACAAGGCATGTAGCGCGATAACAGAGGGTGATGTAGGCACGGAATTCACGCTTGCCGGATGGGTGGCCAAGAGGCGCGACCATGGCGGGCTGATATTTATCGACCTCAGGGACAGAAGCGGCATATTGCAGGTGGTCTTCAGCCCTGACGTTGCGGGCAAGTTCCATGAGCTTGCCCATTCCATCAGGAGCGAGTACGTCCTGCGGGTGAAGGGCAAGATCAGCCTGCGGCCCGAGGGCACGGACAACCAGGACCTGCCCACAGGCACTGTTGAGCTTTACGCCGAGCACCTTGAGATATTAAACGAATGCGACGTGCTGCCGTTTTTAATAGAAGACGGCACGGACGCCTCTGAGGCCCTGAGGCTCAGGCACCGCTATCTTGACCTGAGAAGGCCCGAGATGCGAGGTAACATGATCCTCCGCCACAAGGTCTCAAAGATCATGCGCGATTATCTGGACGGGCAGGATTTTCTGGAGATAGAGACCCCCATGCTCAACAAGAGCACCCCGGAGGGCGCACGGGACTATATAGTGCCAAGCCGCACGAACCCGGGCAGGTTCTTTGCGCTTCCGCAGTCTCCGCAGATATTCAAGCAGATCCTTATGGTGGCGGGGATGGAGCGTTATTTCCAGATAGTCAGGTGCTTCCGCGACGAGGACCTGCGCGCAGACCGCCAGCCGGAGTTCACGCAGGTGGACCTGGAGATGTCATTCGTGGACGAGGACGACGTTATAGGCGTGATAGAAGGACTGCTTGCGCGTGTGTTCAAGGAGGCAAAGGGTATTGACGTGCCTGTGCCGTTTCCCCGGCTGACCTACGGCGAGGCCATGGAGCGCTATGGCTCTGACAAGCCGGACACGCGCTTCGCCCTTGAACTCCAGGAGATGGCGGACCTTGCACAAAAGGGCGAGTTCAAGGTCTTCCTCGGCGCTCTAAAGGGCGGGGGAAGGGTGAAGGGGCTTCTGGGCACAGGCATGGCGGACATCTCAAGGAAGGACATCGACGACCTCACGGCCATGGCCCAGGGCTACGGGGCCAAGGGGCTTGCCTGGATAAAGGTACGTGAGGATAAATTCGACTCCCCCATAGCAAAATTCTTCCCCGAGGAGGTCTTGGAGGAGATGGCCGCGCGCCTTGGGGCAGTTCCCGGGGACATGATGTTCTTCGTGGCTGACAGGGAATCGGTTGTTTTTGACGTGCTCGGGAGGCTGAGGCTTGATTTTGCCCGCAAGCAGGGAATTGTGGCTGAAAAAGCATGGA
>DAOWET010000232.1 GCA_030638335.1 Nitrospirota bacterium | reverse complement strand
TTCGTTACCCCACAGGGTATATGGCGCTCCAGGACATATCGCTTGAGATAGCAAGCGGGGAGTTCGTGGGTGTGCTAGGTGCAAACGGATCAGGCAAAACCACTTTACTGAACGTGATGGACGGGCTTTTGAGGGATTACCAGGGAAGCGTCCAGCTTGATGGCAGGGAGGTCGGGAAGCTCACGGCCAGAGAGATATACGGCACCGTGGGCCTCGTGTTCCAGAACCCCGATGCCCAGCTCTTTGCAAGCACTGTCCGGGAGGACGTGGCCTTCGGGCCCCAGAACATGGGGTTTACGCACGCGGAGATAAAGGAGCGCGTGGACTATGCGCTTGAGGCCGTGGAGATGGGAGAGTTTGCGGACGCCCATATCAACCACTTAAGCTATGGCCAGAAAAAGCGCATCTGCATTGCGGGGCTGCTGTCCATGGGCCACGAGGTGCTCCTCATGGACGAGCCCACAGCGGGCCTCGACCCCATGGGCGAGTACAAGATGATGGACCTGCTTACAGGGCTTAACCGCGACAAGGGAGTGACCATCGTGATGGCAAGCCACAGTGTGGACTTGGTTCCGCTTTTCTTAAGCAGGCTTTTCATACTGAGCAAGGGTAAGCTAAAAAGAGGCGGAACGCCCGAGGAGGTCTTTACCGCGCCTGAGGAGATGGCCGAGGTGAAGCTGAGGCTGCCTCATATTGCGGAGTTGATCTGGGAGCTGAAAAACAGGGACCGGGTCCCCTTTGAGCGCATACCCCTTACTGTTGGGGAGGCGCGGAGAATGTTGATAGAGAGGCTTGAACATGGCAAAGGCTAAGCGTCCTTTGAGAAGTGGCTACACCACCGGGGCCTGTGCGGCCGCAGCGGCAAAGGCGGCAACTGAGCTGCTTTTAAGCGGGGACAGAAGGCGCAGCGTCTTGATCTCGCTACCTTCAGGAGACAGGGTGAGATTCAAAGTGAAGTCCAAAAAACTTGAGGGCCAATGGGCCCAAGCCTCGGTGATCAAGGACGCGGGCGACGACCCTGACGTGACAAACGGGGCGGAGATCGCTGCAAGGGTGCGGCAGGTGAAGACCCGTAAAAGCGCCCTGAACGTCTCAGGCGGCAGGGGCGTGGGCAGGGTCACGCGCCCCGGCCTGGCTGTAAAGCCCGGAGAGGCTGCCATCAACCCCGTGCCCATGAAGATGATACTGGCCGAGGTGCAGAAGGCCATGAGCAAGGCTGGCGGAAGGAGTAAGTTCGGGGCCCTGGATGTGGTAATTACGGTGCCTGATGGCGAGCGCCTGGCAAAGAAGACATTGAACGCGAGGCTTGGCATCATAGGCGGCATCTCCATACTCGGCACCACGGGGATAGTAAAGCCTTTATCCAGGGATGCCTGGACCGCCACCATAAAGGCGTCCTTAGATGTTGCCGAGGCCTCGGGTATTGATACTGTGGTCATGTCATCCGGCAGGACAAGCGAGCGCGTGCATATGGAGCACTATAAATTTGACAAGATAGCCTATGTGATGATGGGCGACCACGTGGAGTGGAGCCTCAAGGAGACACGGAAGCGTCCATTAAAGAAGATACACCTTGCGGCCCAGTGGGCCAAGATGCTGAAGATCGCCATGGGCACGCCTGACACCCACGTGCGCGCAGGTGCGTTCAATGTCAGGAAGGCGGTCCCGTTTCTAAAGGAGCTTGGAGCGAAGCTCCCCCCGAAGGACTATAATACAGCCAGAGATATTTTTAACTCTCTGCCGTCAAGGAAAGACGCTCTCAAGGTTATAGAAAGCGCCCGTAAGTATGCAGAAGGCGTGTCCGGGCATAAGGTCATAGTGACCCTTGTGGGGTATGAGGGCGAGGTCATTAAAGCGTAATGCCTGATAATAACAACAAGAAGATATCCGTCATAGGCATTGACGGACTTTTAACTCTCGGTGAAAGGGCGGAGGAGCTTCTTAATGAGGCGGATACCGTCCTTGCCTCCAGAAGGCTTGAGGAGCTGCTCCGGCAGTATGCGATATATCCATCGATAAAGGAAAAGTTAAAAGTCATAACTGTTATTGGCGAAACCATAGAATTTCTTAAGGGGGCCATGGGCCCCTGCGCGGTCATAGCCTCGGGCGACCCACTGTTTTTCGGTATTGGCTCAAAGATAATGGACGCACTTCCTGAGGCCGAAGTTGAAATCCTGCCCGCGCTCTCAAGCGTTCAGGTGGCCTTTGCGCGCGTTGGGCTTTCGTGGCAGGACGCGGAGTTCGTAAGCCTGCACGGAAGTGTGAGGCGCGAGTGGGTCGTGGACGACCTGCCGCTTCTGTGCGAGAGGTATAAGAAACTCGTGGTTCTTACCGGAGGAGAGAATACGCCATCAAAGCTTGCCCGGATGCTCTCGGCTAAAAGCGCGGTGCATGTGCTTGAGAGGCTTGGCTACCCTGATGAGCGCGTGACAAGTGGCACGCCAGAAGATATCTCTCGTGGTGAGTTTGAAAATCCCAACCTGATGATAGTGCTCACACCGGAAACGGACGCACCGGTCTTCGGGCTCAGGGAGGACGAGTTCAGGCATGAGCGCTCGCTTATAACAAAGGACGAGGTGCGCGCGGTGGCGATTCATAAGCTCAGGCTGCCTTTAAGTGGTGTGCTATGGGACGTGGGCTCGGGCTCGGGTTCCGTGGGCATAGAGGCCAGGCGCTTGAGTCCGGGGCTTCGTGTCTATGCGATAGAGCGCGACTCTGCGCGCGCAGAAGACATAAGACATAACGCAAGAGTGCTTGCGGCGGGCGAGATAAACATTGTGGAGGGCGAGGCACCCGAAGCGTTTGATGAACTTGCTGACCTGGCCGCCCCTGACAGGGTCTTTATAGGCGGAGGCGGGGCATCGCTCAAAGAGATAGTAAACGCTTCAGTCTCTGCTATGGAGGCAGGTATTGTGGTTGTCTCAACCATAACGATCGAGAGCCTTACGGAGGCAGTGGCAGAGTTGAAATCTCTGGGCCTGACCCCGGAGGTGACCTCGCTTTCGGTCTCGCGCTCCAAGGACGTGGGCGGCAGGGAATACCTTAAGGCTGAAAACCAGATATTTTTAATAAAGGTGGAGAAGCCCGTTAATGGATAAAAAAATAAATAAGGGCACATTATATGCTGTGGGCATAGGCCCCGGGGACCCGGAGCTTCTAACACTTAAAGCAGTAAGGCTCATAAGGGACAACGACCTCATACTCGTGCCAAAAGGAAAAGAGGACGGGGAGAGCCTTGCGCTCTCCATCGTCCGGCAGGCAGTGGACCTTGGCGGCAAGGAGGTGCGCGAGATACATTTTCCCATGAAGAAGGGGTCCCAAAGGGACATTTTATTGCCTGAAGCCCGGAAGCTTCTCTCGGACATGGATGCGGGCCGGGACGCGGTGTTCATCACGCTTGGGGACCCTGTGCTATACAGCACGTTCTTTCATCTGATGGACGCTGTTTCTTCTCTGGATGAGGGTGTGAGCGTTGAGATCGTGCCTGGTGTGAGCTCCGTGATGGCCGCTGGGGCAGCTGCGGGTCAGGCCCTTGCCCTTGCAAGCGACCGGGTGGCCATACTTCCGGCTACATACGGGCAAGGGCTTGAGCGTGCTTTAAAGGAATTCGATACAGTGGTGCTCATGAAGACCCACCGCGTGATGGACGAGGTAAAGGGGCTGCTTCGTGAGATGGGCCTCATGGAGCGTGCGTGGTATGTGGCGCGCGCTGGCCTGCCCGAAGAGGTGGTGAAGCCGCTTTCCGAGTTAAGGGAAGACGAGCTGGATTATTTCTCCATTGTAATAGTAAGGACATAATAGTAAGGACATGACATGTATCTGATAGTGAGGCCATATGGAACCCCTTGAACCCCTGGAACCCAAAATATATTTTGTCGGCGCAGGCCCCGGAGACCCGGAACTCATTACGCTTAAAGGGCGCAGGCTGCTTGACGGCGCGGGCGTTATCGTATATGCCGGAAGCCTCGTGAACCCGGCGCTCATGGACGGGGTGGGGGCCGAGCTTCATGACTCGGCCGGCATGGACCTTGATCAGACAACGGAGGTCATGGTTCGTGCGGTAAGAGAGGGTAAGCCGGTGGTCAGGCTGCACACGGGCGACATCGCCTTCTACAGCGCCATAAGCGAGCAGATAGAGAGGCTCAGGGAGCTTGATCTGCCTTTTGAAGTGATCCCGGGGGTTTCCTCCGTGGGCGCGGCGGCCGCGGCCCTTGGTCAGGAACTTACCATACCCGAGGTGAGCCAGAGCGTTATTCACACCCGCATGGCAGGACGCACACCCGTGCCAGAGGCCGAGAGCATCAGAAGCCTTGCCGCACATCGCGCCACCATGGCCATATTCCTGAGTGTCTCGATGATGGACAAGCTTACGGCAGAGCTTCTGGCTGGAGGCTATGCCAAAGACACTCCGGTGGTGGTCGTTGAGCGCGCAAGCTGGCCAGAGCAACGCATAGTGCGCGGAAGGGTAAGTGCCATTGCCGCAAACGTGGCGGAGGAGGGCATAAAGAAGACAGCGCTTATTTTCGTTGGAGAGTCCCTGCGCGCGTCATCGCACAACACGGGCAAGGAATCAAACCTCTACCATCAGGATTTTA
>DAOWET010000044.1 GCA_030638335.1 Nitrospirota bacterium | reverse complement strand
TGGAGACCTCTTAATAGGTCGAGTCGACCCGGTCTCACGGAGACTTCTATTTATTCCGGTGGGCAATAGGAATGTTTCAGGGGAGAGATGCTACGTTACATCTGCTGAAAACGATCGAGGCGAAAGCCACCAGTTGAAGGGGGCCTATGGCCCCGTGGCTCGCTTGGCGCGGCTAATGAACTCGCGCATCTTTGCGTGGTCCTTGATTCCGGGGGCGGTCTCAACCCCGCTTGAAACGTCCACTGCATATGGGCGGACCCTCTGCACGGCCTCGGCAATGTTGTCCGGCGTCAGCCCTCCGGCAAGTATGATGCGGTGGGTGGCCACGGCATGAGCAGCAATGTCCCAGTCAAATACCTCGCCCGTGCCGCCGTGGGCATCAGGGCTGTACGCGTCAAGCAGGAACGCGCTTACGCAGGAATATTCTGACATCCTCTCGATCACCTCCGGCCCACTCACCCGAAGGGCTTTGATCACGCGCGGAAACATGGAGCAATACGAGGGGTCCTCGTCCCCGTGGAACTGGGCCACATCGAGCCTGGCCGCGCGCAGTGTCGCGGATACTTCCGAGTGCTCAACATCCACAAAGACACCCACGGTGCTCACAAAGGGGGGAAGAGCTGAGGCTATCGCGCCCGCGTCCTCGGGCCTGATGTAGCGGAGGCTCTCCCGGTGAAAAACAAAACCTACAGCGTCGGCGCCTGCATCCACCGCAGCCACTGCGTCCTCCAGGCGGGTGATGCCGCATACCTTTACCCTGACCGTGTTATTCATTTTTACCCCCCATCGGTGCGCCCCCCTTCCCGCGAAGCCGGCCAATGGCCGAGGCTATGTCCTCCTCGCGCATGAGGGCGGTGCCCACAAGCATGGCGTCCACGCCGGCATCCTCCAGCATCTTCACGTGGTCGTGCGTGGATATGCCGGATTCGCTCACCACAGTAACCCCAGAGGGGATCTCCCGCATCATATGGAGAGTGTTCTCAAGGTCCGTCTCCATGCTCCTGAGATCGCGGTTGTTGATGCCCACTATCGGGGCCTCTATCTCAAGTGCGCGCTCAAGCTCTTCGTACTCGTGCACCTCATAGAGCACGTCCATCTCAAGCTCCCCGGCAAGCTCCATAAGGTCCGCGGCCTGCGAGCCGCTCAAGACCATGTCAATAAGCAGTATGGCATCGGCACCTGCCGCCCTGGCCTCATAGACCTGGTACTCGTCAAATATGAAATCCTTCCTCAGTGCCGGAAGCGGCGAGACCGACTTTGCGCGGCCTATGAAATCCAGGCTGCCCTGGAAATAATCCTCCTCCGTGAGCACGCTCATGGCGTCGGCGTGTGCAGCGTAAACTTCCGCTATTGACTCCGGGACGAAATTAGCCCTGATCAGGCCCCGTGAGGGGGAGGCCTTCTTTAGCTCCGCGATAAGCCTGAGCGGCTGGCCATCCTCCCGTGTTATGGAGGCCCTGAAATCCCTGGGCCTGTCGGCCTGCTCCGCACGCCTTCTAAGCTCATTCAAAGGAGTGTGCTCCCGGGCCTCGGCAAGGCGCGCCTTCTTCTTCTCCACTATCTCCATGATTATGCTCATGACCGGATTGTATATAAACCTGTGATTTTTTTCAATCTTTGTGATGGATATCTGGATGGATATTTGATGGATACCGGGGGGGTTGTTTTCACGGGGATGTATGCATTATTATAGATATGAAAAACAAATCGCAAAATAACCATTCAACCGGAGGTACAACATATGCTGACAATAACCGATATAGCGGCCGAGAAGGCCAAGGAAGTGCTCGAGGCCGAGGGCAAGGCAGGCTGGGGCCTAAGGATCTTCATATCTGGCGCAAGCTGTTGCGGCCCTGCCTACGGCATGGACCTTGACGAAAATCCCAAGGACGGCGACAACATCATCGAAAAGGACGGCCTCAAGGTCTTCACCGACGCCGAGAGCACAGAGAAGCTCAAGGACATGCAGGTGGACTATGTTGACGACGGCCAGAACCAGGGCTTTGTCATCAAGGGCACGGGAGAGGCCCCGGACAACGGCAACGGCGGCTGCGGAAGCTCCTGCGGCGGCTCCTGCTAAGAGCCACGGGCTCTTTTAGACTGGAGCGAGCCACGGGCTCACTTTAACTGGAGCTTACAGCTTCGAAGGTTTAAATTAATAAGTAACGTAAATCAAAGGGGATCCTTTTAAGGGTCCCCTTTTTTGTGGCTTTTATTTTTCCTAACTATTGCTCAGAACCTGGATCAGCATATTTATATGTGCCAAAGAACGGGACCTTGCGTCAGTCCCGTTCTTTATTTATGTCCAGAGACTTTTTTTGTAACATTTTCTTGCTCTGATGTAAGCAGATAGGCCTTATAAAAACAGGGGTGCGGGCTCCCCCGGAAATCTGCATATGTGGGAACAGGGCCGCAACGGACATTATGCTGGCCGGGAGCTTTGATGTATAATCCATCTGCGCATGAACTTCTAAAGAAACAGCCTCATTAAGGGGACCACTGGACAATGCTGCTCATATACCCGCCCGTAGCAAAACCCTCAGAGCCACCGGCAGGGCTGGCAAAACTCTCAGGAGCCCTTGCCCTCCATAATGTCCCGCACAGCGTCATGGACCTGAACCTTGAGGGCCAGCTCTTTTTACTTAAGAACCGGAGCTTCGAAGGCACAAGAGACACCGATACCTGGACCCGCAGGGCTGTGAAGAATATTGACGAGAATCTAAATGCGATCAGAGCCCGCAGCACATACGGCAACATTGACCGCTATGGCCAGGTGGTGCGTGAACTGAACAGGGCGCTTCAGAGTGCGGGCAGAGCATTTGATGGATCCCTCTCAGTCGGAATCGCAGACTACGGCCTTAAGGGGCTTTCCCCCCTTTCAAGCCATGACCTTCTAAAAGCGGCTGAGGGCCCGGATAAGAATCCCTTTTATCAGTTTTTCAGCGGGCGCATCTCAGAGGCTGTTGAAAGAAATTCGCCCAGACACATTGGCATATCCGTCAATTATCTCTCGCAGGCCCTGAGCGCATTTGCCATCGCGGGGTTTATCAAAGACCGCTTCCCTGATATAAGGATAATAATGGGCGGGGGGCTTGTGACCTCGTGGCTGATGCGAAAGGAATTTCCGGTTGGCCTGTTTGGCGGGCTCGTGGACCACCTTGTATCCGGCCCGGGGGAGGAGAGACTGCTCTCCATTATAGGCATTGACGCAACTCAAAAAGAGCATGCAAGGCCGGACTACTCGGGCTTTCCTTTAGAGGGCTATCTGTCGCCTGGCATGGTGCTCCCGTACAGCGGCTCAAGCGGGTGCTGGTGGGCTAAGTGCTCCTTCTGCCCTGAGAGCGCTGAGGGGAACGCCTACAGGAAAGTGGAGACCGAAAACGCTCTTGATGACCTTCACGGGCTGTGCAATAGTATGAAACCCTCGCTTGTCCACCTCCTTGACAACTCCGTAAGCCCGGCACTCATGAGTGGGCTTGAGGAAAGACCACTTGGGGTGCCATGGTACGGGTTTGCCAGGGTCTCGGAGGAACTGGCGGACGATGACTACTGCGCCATGCTCAAACGCTCCGGGTGCGTTATGCTCAAGCTCGGCCTTGAGTCAGGGAGTCAGGGCGTGCTTGATTCCCTGCAAAAAGGAATAGACCTCACCACGGCCTCAAGGGCCCTTCGTGCGCTCCATAGTGCTGGCATCCGGACCTATGTGTATCTCTTGTTTGGCACGCCGCCTGAATCAGAAGAAGAGGCCAGAAGCACGCTTGAGTTTACGGCAGCGCATGCGGATGCAATAGGGTTTTTGAACCTGGCCATATTCAATATGCCCACCACTGCGCCGGAGGCAAAAGAATTCAGGGCAGGCGGTTTTACAGAGGGGGACCTCTCACTCTACTGCGACTTCACGCACCCGCGCGGATGGGACAGGCTCAGCGTGAGAAGGTTCCTTGAGGGAGAGTTTAAAAAGAACAGGGCCATATCAGAGATAATAAAGAGGACACCGCCCATATTTACATCAAACCACGCGGCGTTTCTTGTATAGAACAGCCCCTCCCGGAGGGGGTTATTTAAGGGCCTTGACCGCTTTGTATCTGAAGCAGCCGGTCTCGTGGTCGTTTACCATGCCCACGGCCTGCATGAAGGCATAGCAGACAGTGGGCCCCACGAACCGAAACCCCTGCCGCTTAAGTTCGCGGCTCATGTGGCTTGACTCAGGGGTCTCGGCAGGGATGTCCGTGTGGTCCTTAAACCTGTTCATCCTGGGCTTGTCCCCCACAAGACCCCAGAGAAACTTTGAGAGACTGCCGAACTCCTTCTGCACCCTTAACACGGCCCTTGCGTTATTTACCGTGCTTTCGACCTTCAGACGGTTTCTGACTATGGAGGGGTCTTTCATCAATCGCTCAACCTTTGCACTGCTGAACCTGGCCACCTTTGCGGGGTCGAAATCCATGAACAGCCTGCGGTAGCCCTCGCGCTTACTAAGTATGGTGGACCAGCTCAAGCCCGCCTGCGCGCCCTCAAGCGTGAGCATCTCATAAAGGTGCCTGTCGTCATAGGAGGGCACGCCCCACTCTGAGTCGTGGTACTCCATGTATTGCCTGTTTCCGGGCTCGTCAGGGATCCATCCGCATCGCTTCATCCATCCACCTCGCTATTTAACCTCACTGGCATGGTCACCTGGCATCCAGATGCGTGTGCTTATCTTTCGCTGGTCAACTCCATGAAAGCGGCCCTCTCTGAGCAAGTCAAGAAAGTTCTCCCCGGTTACCGCGTCGGTGAACTCAGTGTAGCAGTTTCCCACTTCCTCTGGCCTGTGCGCGTCCGAGCCACCGATAAAAGGAAGGCCGAGTTCATGAGCTGCCTCAAGGGCCTTAACGTTCATGGCGTGGAGGTTGCATCCGTTATAGCCTTCAACCGCTGTTATGCCACTGAGCTTGTGGAGCACCGCGCCCATGCCGCTTCCGCCCCTGTAGGGATGGGCAGGGATCGCAACACCGCCCTCTTTTGTAACCGCGCTTATAAGTTCCTGCGCTGGCGCGCCCCAGAGGGAAAGCCTGTCAGTGTCCACACCGTAGACGAGGACATGCCCCTCGGCCGCGGAGAACTCAACCCCTCGAAGGATCAAAAGACTGCTGGAGTACTTTTCCCTAAGCACCCCGGCATAATCCGACGCCTCAAAAGAGGAATGCTCCGTAAAAACTATGCCATGCAGACCCTGGTCTATGGCGTGTGCCACCACCTCTTCAGGGTCCGAGTCGTTATCGCCGCTTTCATAGGTGTGTATGTGGAGGTCAAGCCTGAATCCCATTTGGGCCACGCTCCTTTGTCAATTTGCCGCTGATTGATTATAACCCCCATATCGTGAAGATGCCCTGAACAATAATTGTACTTTGGGCCAAGTGTTGTAGCATGGTATTATCTTAGACAGAGCACTTCAAGTAAAACACCCGAGAAGGAGCATGCGATATGAGAGAGGTATTCGAGAGTTCGGAGATCAACGGCATGAAGCTTGCAAACCGCCTGGTGCGCTCAGCCACCTGGGAGGGCATGTGCGATAAGGATGGCAGGCCCACCCAGAGGCTTCTGGATTTCTACAGCACACTGGCCAGCGGAGGCGTTGGGCTCATAATTTCCGGATACACATTCGTACGGCCCGAGGGCAAACAGATGC
>DAOWET010000048.1 GCA_030638335.1 Nitrospirota bacterium | reverse complement strand
TGCCAAAAAGAAGGAAGAGCCGGAAGATAAAGAGGAGAAGAAATAACGCGGGACTTATCCCGCCGGGCCGGCGGGGCACAGCGCCCTGCCGCAGGCACTGGGATACGGTTCTTTACGATGAGAGCATCACTATTAGACATGGCGCACTTAAAGCGCCTTAAACGATGAAAGGAGGAGAGTATGCACACGCTATTTGATTTTGTGACCTATGTCAAGGGGATCGAGTATGTGATTGCCCTGGGCTCCATTGCAGGCTACATAATCTTCTGGGAGATACTCAAACCCAGGCCTTTCAAGACTCTGCTTGACACCGGCAGGGACGACATGGACGGCATCAGGAAGGCAGGTCGAGAGGGGAACAAGAGGACGATAAAGAACCTTATATCAGCCCCCTTCGTGGGCGCCTTCTACCTTGCCATGGTCCCGATAGTTTTTGCCTACGCGGCAAGCGTCAGGGTCTTTGGCGAACACGCAAGCTTCGGGTGGAGGCCTGTGGAGGCCTATCTGGCAGGCAGGAAGAACAGGAAGAAGAATCCAGCGCAGGACAAGGATTAAAGCAATATGAACCCCTTTGCGAACAAGAAGGAGGAGGAGGGCTTTGAAGATGAAACGTCTGCTTATTGCTTTAAGCGCCTGCCTCTGCCTGCTGATCATGACGGCAATGGCGTTCGGCATCGAAGGTGTGCCGGACGTCATTACCCTTGACAGCCTGCAGGACAAGTACGAGGCGGTTGTTTTTGACCACAGCATGCATACGTTTATAGCCGAGGGTTGCGGTCAGTGCCACCATGAGCACGGCTCTGACAACTCAAGGTGCAGTTCATGTCATTCTATCGAGAGCGGGGATTATAAAGACTCGGCGGTCCACGGCTTCATGGCCTGCAAGAGTTGCCACGGCAACTTCGACCTTGAATCCCCGGGCATGCCGGGCCTCAAGGTGGCTTACCACGCTCAGTGCTTCCAGTGCCACAGGGGCATGGGCAAAGTGGGCAAGGGGCCGGAGGGATGCACGCAACAGTGCCATGCGAAGGCATCGCAGTGATAACCGGGGAAGGCGGAAAACAAAGGAGTGGACAAATGGATGATGATGCTGGTAACAGGCCAAATATAAATGGCGGGAAGAAGGGAGCGGTCGGGAGCCCTCTCTGCATGGAGCGCCGGAAGTTCCTTGCCCTCAGTGCCCTGGGCGGATGCGCCCTGCTAAATAACCCCCGGGAGGCTTTTGCGGGCACGGGTTTCAAGGGGTGGCCCAAGAGCTATGGAATGTTAACGGACTTTACGAAGTGCGTTGGGTGCAGGAGCTGCGAGAAGGCGTGCAACGAGTACAACGAGATGCCCGGTGACGGCTCCTCCTATGAAGACAGCAGTGTCTTTGACGCCGTTCGGAGGCCCACCGCGAAGACCTACACCGTGGTCAACCGTTACGACAACCCGGAAGACCCTGACAAACCCGTATTCCGGAAGATACAGTGCAACCATTGCAAGGAGCCCTCGTGCGCCACGGCCTGTCCGATACACGCGTATGAAAAGACTCCGGAGGGGGCCGTGCTCTATGACGAGGACCTGTGTTTTGGGTGCAGGTATTGTATGATCGCATGTCCCTTCATGGTGCCGGCATACGACTATGACAGCCCACTTGAGCCCAAGATAGTCAAGTGCATACTGTGCTACCCGAGGATCAAAGAGGGCAAACTCCCGGCCTGCGCAGAGGCATGCCCCACAGGGGCGGTTACCTTTGGCCGGAGGCGTGAGCTTCTGAGGCTTGCGCGCAAGAGGATCGCCGCGCACCCGGACAAGTACATCGACCACATCTACGGAGAGCGCGAGGTTGGCGGCACGAACTGGCTGTACATATCAGGCGTGCCATTTGAACAGTTGGGGTTCCCCATAAACCTGCCCGAGAAGCCACTGATCGAACTCACCAAGGGCTTCCTGTCATCTGTCTCCGTGGTCTTTACGGTCTGGCCCGCTCTGTTCGGGATGGTGTATGCGGCCGTGAGCCACCGTGACAAATACTACGAAAGAGACGAAGGCGCAAAGGCCGGCAAGGGGGTGGAGAAATGAATGCATCCGACAACAACACCATTAATGGATCCGGTGGGAGCGATTTCCGCAGCTGGTTCATGGACAGGCTGCTCATCGGCATGACCTGGCCTGAGTATGCAAAGTCGCTGATCACTCCCTTTAACTTCCTTGTCGCTGTGATACTGTGCTTTGCAGTGCCCGTGTTCGGTTCAAGGTACTTATACGGCCTGGCTGCGGTCACCCACGCCTCACACGACTATCCGTGGGGCATCCTGCTTGGTTGGGGGCTCTTCGGGGGCGTGCCGCTTTCGGGCGCGGGTTTTGTCGTGGCCACCGGCTACTATGTCTTCGGTTTCAAGGGGCTCAAGCCCATTGTCAGGCTGGCAGTGCTCAGCGGCCTGCTGGGCTATTTTTTTGCTGCCTCATACCTGATGATAGACCTAGGCCGGCCATGGCGGATATATTACCCGATGATAATGGGTTTTGGGACAACCTCCCTGCTGTTCCTGGTGGCATGGCATGTCACCGTCTATCTGACGGTGCAGCTGATCGAGTTCAGTTCGACCATACTTGAATGGCTCAAGTCCAGGCGGGTCCACAGGTGGGCAATGCTGATAACCGTGGCCATGACAATTGCGGGCATCATATTGTCCACACTGCACCAGTCCTCCCTTGGCGGCATGTTCCTGCTGGCCCCGGGAAGGCTCCATCCACTGTGGTACTCCTCCTACATCCCGGTCTTCTTCCTGGCCTCCAGCATCTATGCTGCCATGGCCATGACCATCTTCGTCAGCACGATGGCGGCCCGCTACATGACGAACCGCTGCGACAAGAACTTCCTGGGCAGCCTGGACTACGTCACACTGGCCCTTGGCAAGGGCTGTGCAGTGGCCATGTACGTCTACTTCTTCCTGAAGGTGGTGGGGGTGGCGCATGACAACCACTGGGACCTGCTGGGTACGCCTTATGGACAGTGGTTCCTGGTGGAACTGTTCGGTTTCGTGATGTTCCCGGCGCTGATCTTCACCTACGGGATCAAAAAGAGCAGCCCCTTTGTGATAAGGGTAGGGGCCGTCTTTGCCATAGCGGGCATACTGCTCAACAGAATCAATATTGCAGTGGTCGCATTCAACTGGGAGATGCCGGGACACATGCACCACATAATCCCGCCCTGGCAGGAAGTCTACATCGTGGTGACCATGGTAACATTACACATAATGCTTTTCCGGTGGATATTCAACAGGATGCCAGTTCTTTACGAGATGCCGGAGTACAAGGATATGCATTAGGCCGTGATTGGGAGAAACCTCAATGGCTAGGTTGACAGGTTGATTAGGTTGACAGCGTTGATAAGGATGTTGATCATGGCGGCGGTGGCCGGGGCCATCATTACGGCCCTGGCCACACCCCCGGCCCATGCAGCTGCCCTGGACAGGCAGGTCTCGGAGGAGACGAAATACTGTCTCGGTTGCCACGGCAGGCTTGGCGCTGTAAAGCGGTTCAGCAACGGAGAGAGCGTCTCAGTGCATGTGGACCCGGCCAAGTTCAAGGCCTCTGTCCACAGGATACTCTCCTGCACGGGCTGCCACGAGGAGTTCTCCCCTGACATGCACCCGGAGAGGACCTTCAGGGGCCTGCAACAGTACAGGGCAAGGGCCTCCTGGATCTGCCGGAAATGCCACCGTAACGAAGAACTACGCACAAGAACCGTTCATGCCTCGCTCCTGGACAGGGAGCAAGAGGGCAAGGCCTTTGTGTGCGCCGACTGCCATGGCGCACACGAGGTCATGCCCGTCTCTGGCGGGAAGGTCTACGCATCCGAGGAAAAATACTGCCTGAACTGCCACGCATACGGCATGCCCATGACATTTGCCGACGGCGCGGTGCGCTCTGCAGTGGTGGACCCTGTCATGATAGCCGCATCCGTACACAGCAACCTGAGCTGTTCGGACTGCCACTTCGGCTTTTCCAGCGAGAGGCACCTGAAGCGCAGGTTCCGCAGCGAGCGCGAGTTCGTACTGGCCTCGGCCGAACTCTGCAAGCGCTGTCATTTTGACAAATACCAGAAACGCATGGGCAGCATACACTACAAACTTCTGAGCCAGGGCCGCCTTGACGCCCCGTCGTGCACGGACTGCCACGGTGCGCATTACACGGCATACGTTGGCAAGGACAGGGTCTCCATCGCGCGCAAGTGCAGCAGTTGCCACAAGAAGGTATTCGTCACGTATGCAAACAGCGTCCATGGAAACGCCCTGTTCAACGAGGCCAACCACGACGTTCCCACATGCGTGGACTGTCACTCGCCGCACAATATTAAAGACCCCATGGTTTCCGGATACCACGATCTCATCCCGGAGATGTGCAGCAACTGCCACGCCGACGAGGAGATAATGGCCAAGTACGGCCTGTCCACGGACGTGGTCAGGACCTACCTTTCAGACTTCCACGGCGTGACTCTCGGGCTTTACAAGAAACAGAAAAGTGACGCCCCATACAAGCCGGCAAGGCCCATAGCCGTATGCACTGACTGCCACGGCACGCACAATATAACGGACACCTCGGGGCCGGCCTCCACAGTGCTCAGGAGCAACCTCCTGCAGCGCTGCCGGATGTGCCACAAGGACGCTACCGCGGACTTCCCCGACACGTGGCTCTCGCACTACGGGCCGACGCTTAAGAACGCGCCGCTTGTATTCATCATAACCTGGGCCTACAGGATACTCATGCCGCTGATGCTTGCGGGCCTGCTGTTACAGGTTTTTCTCCATGTATGGAGGTTCCTGGTAAACAGGTAAGAGGGTGATTTAGATGATCTATGACACGGCCGATAACACGAAAAGTTCAGCGCGCACTAATCGTATCGGGCGCCCCAGCCGCATCAGGCGCTTCAGCGCATACCGCATAACCGAGCACTGGTGCGTGGTGGGGCTGTTCCTTGTCCTTGTGGTGACGGGGCTGTCGCAGAGGTTCTACTATCTGGAGGTCTCGCAGTGGACCATACTGCTGATTGGAGGCATTGACGCCACGCGGCTGGTGCACCGGTTTGCCGGTGTGCTCTTCTCCCTTCTGGTGCTTGAACACCTGGTGGGTGTGGCCTTTGGCGTGATGTTTCTCCGCACACAGCCATCCATGGTCATCACCAAGAAGGACTTTCTTGACGTGAGGCACAACATACGCTACTACATAGGGCTTGAGAGCCGGCCCTCCGCCTGCAGCAGGTATGACTACAAGGAGAAGTTCGTCTACTGGCTTGTGGCCACAGGAGGGATAATAATGGTGATGACAGGGTTCGCCCTGTGGTTTCCAGCCCAGGCAGTGCGCTTTCTGCCGGGCCAGTTCATACCCGCGGCCAAGGTAATGCATTCCAACGAGGGCATGCTCATCTTCCTGCTGCTTGCTGTCTGGCATATATACGATTCCATATTCAGCCCCGACGTATTTCCCCTTGACACGAGTATGTTTTCAGGTTATATATCAAGGGAAAGGATGGTGCGAGAACACCCGCTTGAACTTGCTGAGTTGGAGGGCGTGTCCAGCGAAGAGATCACCGGCGGCTGGGGTGATGAGCCCCCTGCCGAGACACAGGACGATGCGCCGCCAGGCTCATAAGCGCACGGAACCTGTCGTCTCCGCCCCGACTGTCTGAATGCAACGCAAAATATTGCTGCTTGTCATAGTCTCTATCCTAGTCATGCTTGTCAGCATTGGCCTGGTGAGCTATTTGACCGTCCACGCCAGCATCGACCATTCCCTTGAAGACCGCCTGACGCTTGCAAAGCTTCTGGGCAGGAGCCTGGACTACACCCTTGAGAGGAACATAATCCGTCTCCATGACATATCCTTCTCAGGCAACGTGGACCTCAGTGACGGTGACTGGGCCCCGGAGAGGCGCGCGCTTCGCACTGCCTATGAATACTCCATGTTCTCCGACGGCCTTTTCCTCATGGACCTGGACGGAAACATCCTTCTGAGCTACCCCCACAAGGACGACGGCGCCATAAACCTCCTGGGCATCACGTATGTACAGGAGGCCCTGATGGAGCAGAAGACGGTGGTCTCGGACGTGTATACCTTGAGCCACACCCGCAGGCAGGTGATATTCGTTCTGGCTCCGCTGAAGGACCCGGCGGGCTATGTGGTGGGGCTCGTGGGTGGGGAGATCGACCCTGCGAACTACTTTTTCACATGGGCGATAAAGGCCTTCCCCACGGGCAAGGACATGAAGGTGGAACTCATCGACAGCCACGGCATAATCATAGCCAGCAACGACCCCCATCGCACGTTTACATACGCGGACCATGACAGGTTCCTTGGCAACCTGATAAAGGAGAAACGCGCCCGGGTGAGCAAGTGCCACCGTTGCCATGCCGGGGGAGTTGAGGGAAGGGAGGCCGACATGATGGCCTTTGCTCCCCTGTCCTTTGCGCCCTGGGGCGTGACGGTCAGGCAGCCCGAAAGCGTGGTGTTCGGCCCCAGCACCGAGCTACAGAAGGCATTCGCCAGAGTGAGCCTCATAGTGATAGCGGTCGCGGTCATCCTTTCCATCGGACTCAGCCGAAGCATCATAAGCCCGCTGAGGGCTCTGGGCAGGGCGTCTGAGCGCATAGCCTCAGGCGATCTTTCAGCCCCCGTGCCTGTCTACGGAGGCGACGAGGTGGAAGAGCTTGCCGAGAGCTTCGAGGCCATGCGCGTCAGGCTCGAGGACTCCCTTGAGTACATCAGGCTCCACACGGTGGAACTGGAGGACACGGTCAGGGAGCGCACCGCGGAGCTCATAGAGCAGAAGAAGCGGCTCTCCCTGCTTCTGGACGAGGGCATCCGCGCACAGGAGGCCGAGCGCAAGCGCATCGCCCGCGAGCTGCACGACGAGACCAGCCAGACCCTTGCGGCCCTTGGCATGTCGCTTGAGATATACTCCGAGGCCCTCAGGCAGAATAAGCTCACCCCGGATATGGTATTTGAGCTCAAGGGCAAGGTCTCCTCCCTCATGGACGGCATCAACCGCCTCATACACGACCTGAGGCCGCCCGTACTTGACGACCTGGGGCTGGAGTCAGCCATACGGTGGCTCCTGCAGCGGCATCTCGGCGAGAACTCCATAGCGTATAATATGGAGACGTCGGGCCTTGAGGATATGGATCTGGACACCAGGACGGAGTTGGGCTTCTTCCGCATCGTGCAGGAGTCCGTGATAAACATCGTCAAGCATTCAAAGGCTCGGAGCGTTGAAATAAGTTTCTCATATATTGATGGCCACCTTGGGTTCGAGATCACTGACGACGGTGTGGGCTTTGACCTCGAGGAGGTCATGAAGGCTCACGAGCTTGGCTCTGAGCACGGCTTCGGGCTCATGGGCATGAACGAGAGGATAACGAACCTCGGAGGAGAGGTGATGATACATTCGCGTGAGGGCGAAGGCACCAAGATAACCATCCTCGTGGTTGAAGGAGCGGAGGACTCTGATGCCTAAGACAAGGATACTGATAGCTGACGACCACGTGCTCGTGCGCGAGGGAATTCGCGCGCTCCTTGGCCTCCACGAAGACGTTGAGGTCATTGGAGAGGCCTCGGACGGCAAGGAGGCCATCACCATGTGCGACAAGCTCAAGCCCGACGTCGTACTCATGGACATATCCATGCCGGGGCTTGGGGGCCTGGAGGCCACTGTTGAGATAAGAAAGACCAACCCCGATATAAAGATTCTCGTGCTCAGCCAGTACGATGACAAGGAATACGTGAGCCGGTTCCTTAAGGCAGGCGTTGCGGGTTACATTTTAAAGAAGGCCGTGGGCGAGGAGCTCATCACGGCCATACGGGCCGTGGCCCGTGGCGAGGCGTATCTCTATCCCTCCATAGCCTCAAGCGTCATAGACGGCTATCTTGTAAAGGACATGAAAGATGTTGAAGACCCCTTTGA
>DAOWET010000269.1 GCA_030638335.1 Nitrospirota bacterium | reverse complement strand
TACAACAGGGACATGGCCCAGGAGTTTATACGCGACTGCGCTGACTGGGCCAGACACTATAAACTTGCCGCCTCCCCGGCCGAGGAGATCGTGCTGGAGGACGAGAAGAGGGACATTGCCGCATACAGGATCACCTTTGCCTCCGGTCACAGGGTAACTGCCCTCTCCAGCCGTCCGGCCAACCTGCGCGGCAAGCAGGGTATCGTGGTCATAGATGAGGCTGCTTTCCACGACGACCTGCCCGGACTCATAAAGGCGGCTATAGCTCTCCTTATATGGGGAGGCAAGGTCCGCATTATATCGACGCACAACGGTGAGGACAACCCGTTCAACGACATCATAAAGGATATCCGCGAGGGGAAGAAGACCTACTCCCTGCACCGCAATGACCTGGACGACGCGCTGGGAGAGGGCCTGTATAAGAGAATTTGCGAGGTCCTGGGCAGGACCTGGACGGTCGAGGTCGAGACCGAGTGGCGCGAAGCTCTCATTAAGGACTATGGGGCAGACGCTCAGGAGGAGTTGTTCTGCATTCCAAGCCAGGGCGGCGGCGTGTACTTATCGCGGGCCGTTGTGGAATCCTGTATGACGCCGGATATTCCGGTGCTCAGGTGGCGCTGTAATGATGCGTTTGCAGAACTGCCGGACCGTGTGCGCCAGGCGGAGGCCACGGACTGGTGCGATGAGAACCTCCTACCTCTGCTTTCCAGGCTGGACCAGGGGTCCGCGTATTTCTTCGGCGAGGACTTTGGCCGGACCGGAGACCTCACAGTGTTCTGGCCCGTAGAACGAAAGCAGGACCTGACGTGTGTGCCGCCCTTTACGGTGGAACTTCGAAACGTCCCCTTCAAAGAGCAGGAGAGAATTCTTTTTTACATTGTAGACAGGCTCCCGAACTTCCGCTGCGGCGCGCTCGACGCACGTGGCAATGGGCAGTACCTGGCCGAGGTGGCCATGCAGCGATACGGAAAGGGCCGGATAATGCAGGTCATGCTTTCGGTGGAGTGGTACCGGGAGAATATGCCGCGTTACAAAGCTGCGCTCGAGGACAGGACGATGCTCCTTCCGAAGGATGACGATA
Source organism: Nitrospirota bacterium (assembly GCA_030638335.1). Lineage (GTDB taxonomy): Bacteria > Nitrospirota > Thermodesulfovibrionia > Thermodesulfovibrionales > JdFR-86 > DAOWET01. Next base: position 17,430 of record DAOWET010000269.1, on the reverse strand, counting down.
TCCTGGACGACCACCGGGCCGTGAAGATGGACAAGGGCATTGCCAAAGTTCCAGAGACACACAAGGGCAAGGGCCGCGATGGAGGGCAGCGGCACGGTGACTCGGCTATCGCCGGGGCGCTCGCCGTCTATGCCGTCAACTCAGGAGGCAGTGCTCCTATCCATTATCAGGGCCTTGCCACTGGCCGCAATTTCGATGACGGCCGCTCGGCTGACGACAGGGACTACGACCGCAGGCGCGGAGTGCGTCCCGAAGGCGTGGGCAGCGGCAGGGGGTGCTGGTAATGGCGGCGATTCTAAGGCCTTGTGCCTCCTTTTCCGGGCTACCACACCAGAAAACAGGGAATACCCCGTTTATAAACCGTTATAAACACCTCTGGAGGCGAACATGAAAGGCCTTGTCGACGCATATGGCAGGGAAATCCGCACCGACCGCCCGATAACGGACGAGATCAACGCGGGCGGGGCCACTGCCGTGCGCAATACATTCTCATCTTACCCCACTCGCGGGCTCACGCCCGGAGGGCTCTCCTCTATCTTCACCGAGGCGGACCAGGGGAACGTGCGCAGGCTCCAGGAAGTATACGAGGAGATGCTTGAAAAGGACGCGCACCTGGCAGCCGTGGTCCAGACCCGCGCGCTCGCGGTGGCCGGGTTGGAGTGGGAGGTCGCGGCCGCGTCCGACGACTCGCAGGATATAAAGGTGGCCGAGTTCGTGCGCGAGGCATTGAAAGGGATCCCCAGCTTCACGGATTCCATTATGGCCATACTCGACGGAGTCACGGGCGGCTACTCGGTGGCTGAGATAATCTGGAGTATTACCGGCAAGAGCGTGGGTGTCGAGCGCATCAAGAGCTGGCACCCCAAGGCCTTCACCTTTATGCTGCAGGGCGGCCTGGTCTCCCAGCGGCCGCGTCTCATCACGGACGCGGAGATGGTGTACGGCGAGGAGCTGATACCTAACAAGTTCATTGTCCACGCTCCGCGCGGCCGCGCGCCCCACAGGGCGGGCGTGCTCAGGCCGTGCTCGTGGGTCTACCTGTTCAAGAATTACACGCTCAAGGACTGGGTGATATTTAATGAGAGGTTCGCACAGCCCATGCGCGTGGGCAAGTACGGCACCGGGGCGAGTGAGAAGGAAAGGGAAGTACTCAGGGACGCGGTCATACACCTGGGCTCCGATGCTGCCGCCATTATCTCCGAAGGCACGATGATAGAGTTTATTGAGTCTAAGGCGCGCGGCTCGAGCGCGGAGATATACGAGGCGCTGCTTTCATACTGCGACAAATCAATGAGCAAGGCCGTACTCGGGCATACGGGCAGCTCGGACAGTACTCCCGGAAAGCTGGGCTCCGAGGATATGGCCGGGGACATCCGGCGCGACGTGCTTGAAGCTGACGCGGGCGCTCTCTCGGGTACCGTAACGCGCGACATCGTTCGGCCGCTCGTGGCCTTTAACTTCGGCCCGGACACGGCCGTGCCCGTGTTCCGCCTCCTTATGGAGGACGCCGAGGACCTTGTAGCGCTTGCGGAGTCCCTGGACAAGCTCCAGGGTATCGGCGTCAAGATACCCTCCTCATATGTGCATGCGAAATTCGGGATACCTGAGCCCACGGACGCGGACGAGGTCCTTGTGCGCGCCCAGGGAGAACAGCAGCCTGTCGAAACCCAGGCTAATCGTGCCTGCCCTTGCGGGTGCGACGGCGACCACAGTCTTATGGCCATGAGCGCCACTGACCCGGAGGCCGAGTGGGTGGAGCGTTATATTGCCTCCCTCGCCCCGTCATTAAATGCCGCACATGAGGACGCACTTAATCAGGTGGAGCAGTACCTGGCCGGTCAGACCACTCCTCCGTCATTTGACGAATTCGACAATTCCATCCAGGACATCCTCGGCAATGCTTACTCAAAGGTGGACAAGGCGGCTATCGCCCAGGTGGTGGAGAACCAGTACAAATGGTTCCACTCCACGGGCTCGCTGGCCCCTGAGATAGAGGTGGCCTTTGGCGGCGCGGATGTGCGCGCAGTGGACTGGCTCGCCGCACGTGACCAGCAGTACATCTCCAAGTACATTCGCACACCGGGCGTCAAACGCCAGGTCTCGGACTTCCTACTCGAGCGGTACCACGAAGGCGGCGAGGCCATGTTCGGCCGCGGCGACATGCAGGCCGTGCGTGAACTTAAAAGCCTACTGTCCCAGAAGGTCCGGGGACTCACCACCTCGCAGGTGGACCGCATAGTCGAGACCTCAGTGCAGCGCACGCGCAACTGGGCGCACGTGAACCAGCTCAATGGTGCGCGTATTACCGAGATGCAAAGGCATGAGCCCCGCGATGCCTGTGAGTTCTGCATATCCATGCACGGCCGGGTGGTCAGCGTTCCGGCAGCGGCCGAGCGCATACAGACGCTCACTCATATGAGCGACAGTCAGCACGAGGCCGAGTTCAAGCGCAAGGACCTCCAGCCAGTGCTGGGCAATGAGGAAGCATTTATAAGCAACGCGGTGTCCGACCCTTACCATCCGTTCTGCCGCGGCCGGTGGATAAAGAGGAGGAGCTAGTGAAGCAGGCCTTAACCATCACGCCGGAGCTCGGGGCACTCATCGGACGCCTGGGCAAGGACATTGACGAAGGGATACCTGCGGGCATGACGAGCCTGCTTGCGGACCTGGAGGCCGAGGCCGTTCAAGAGGCCCCGGAGGATACCAGTAACCTGGTGAACTCCATCACGAGCTATGTAACTGACGGCGGCCGCACCGGCGTCCTGAAGGCTACGGCTCCATACGCGCTATTTGTCCACGAGGGGACAGCCCCGCACGTCATATTGCCGAAGGACAAGAAGGCCCTGGCCTGGCCAGGGGGGGCGCACCCGGTGAAGAAGGTGAACCATCCGGGGACAAAGGCTAACCCGTTCTTTATAAGAGCAATGGACAAGGTCGATATGCCCGCCTCATTCGAGGAGGGCTTGCAGAACTTTTTAGACAGGAGGGGCTGGTAATGCTGCATGGAATGTCACTGGATATGTTAAGGCGCAAGGTTTTTCAGGCCGTAAAAGATCACTTCGGCGAGGGGCACTGGCTGAACGACCTTTTTGAGTTCCGCGCCATTGTCACTGTGGAGAAAGAGAACTACTTCTACGAGGTCCAGTACACGGTATCCGCAGAGGGCGAGATATCCCTGGGCGAGTCCCGCAAGGTCAAGATGGAATACGTGGCCGCAAAGGCCCAGGACGTGAGCGCCGCGCCCTCGGAGATACAGGTTATACCCTTTGGCGCGCACGAGACTGACAAGGGCCCATTTGTTCTGGATGGGGAAGGGGCGAGCGCGGTGATAGAAGCCTTCTCGCAGAAGATGAGCCAGATGGCGATCGACTACGAGCACCAGAGCCTGGCCGGTGCGGAGGCCCCTGCGGCGGGCTGGATAACCGGGCTCATAAATAAAGGCAAGGAAGGCGTATGGGCAAAGGTCTCCTGGACAGAGCGCGCGACACGTTACCTGAAGGACCGTGAGTACAGGTACCTGAGCCCGGTCTTCCTGAAAGTAGTGGCAACGGGCCGGGTGGTGCGCCTTCTTGGCGCCGGGCTTACGAACAATCCGGCAATAGACGGCATGGTGCCGGTGGTAAATAAACGGGACTTTGTCCCACTTAACAAGGAGGACAGGATGGACGAGCTGTTAAAGATGATCTGCACGGCGCTCGGCCTGGACGAGGGCACGAGCAAAGAAAAGGTGGCCGAGTACATAGTGGCCATGAAGGCGCGCGAGGTCGCGCTGGCCCCGGCAGTAGAGGTGCTGGCCCTCACGGAAGGCTTCGGTGCCGAGGACGTATCGACTGCCATTGTGGCAATGAAGGCTCCGGTGGTGGCCAGCGAGATACACGAGGCCCTGGGCCTGGCTGACGGCCAGGGAGTGAGCGAGGCCGTGGGCGTGATCCTGGCCATGAAGCAGGGCTCGGACGGCGCTGCGGATATGGTGGCCAGGTTGAAGGTGCTTGAGGACCAGAACGCCACCCAGGGCGCGGAAGGCCTGGTGGCCGAGGCCATGAAAGCCGGGAAGATAACTCCCGCACAGAAGGACTGGGCCCTGGGCCTGGCAAAAGAGAACCCCAAGACCTTTGAGACATTCGTGGCCAGCGCGGCCGTGGTGGTCCCGCCCGGCGAGATCGAGGTCAGCGCTGCCGCTGCCGCAGGCGGAGGCGGCGTGACGGAGATGGACCGTGTGGTCTGCTCCCAGATGGGGCTCAACCCCGAGGACGTGGACAAGAAGCACACGGAGATACAGGCGAACAAGACCGCGGTATAAGCGGACCGAAATAACCGAGGAGGTTTTAAGGATGAAAAGGATAGGACTTCTGATAGTCACCATTGCGGTGGCTTTGGTACTCACCGCCGGATACGGCATGGTGACAGGCGACTTTACGGCGCTTGCCGCCCTGGGCAGTATGGGCGTGGTAGGGCTCGGAACGGCGCTTACCGCTGACAGGAACACGCCCAGGCGTGAAGGTGAGCTGGTCAATATGGGCGTGGCCGCGGCCAAGAAGATATATGCTGGCGCGTTCGTAATGCGGTCGCCCACTGGGTACGCCACCCCGGGCGCAACAGCAACGGGGTGCGTAGGTATCGGCCGCGCCGAGAGCCAGGAGGACAACTCGTCCGGCTCGGACGGCGACTTGACTATTGATGTCCGTAAGGGCACTTTCAGGTTAGGCAACTCGGCCGGAGGCGACGAGATCACGATCGCGGATATTGGCCAGGACTGCTACATCGTGGACGACCAGACCGTTGCAAAGACCGACGGCGGCGGCACGAGGAGTGTGGCAGGCCGGATTCACACCCTGGATTCCACGGGTGTATGGGTGGAGACCGCAATAGTTCCCCGCGCGTCCACGGTCGGCAGCTCGGACATGGACGACACGCTCATCAAGTACATAACCGTCGCGCTGAGCAATGCGGACATCATGGCCTTGCGGGCCACACCCAAGACACTGGTGGCCGCACCCGGTGCGAACAAGGCCCTGGAGTTCATCTCCGCCGAGATGGAGCTCGTATACGGTTCCGAGGTGCTCGCGGAGACTGCGGACAATATGGCCGTGAGGTACACGGACGGCTCGGGCGCTATCGTCAGCCAGTCAATCGAGTCCACGGGGTTCATTGACCAGGCAGCGGACACCATGAGCAACGCCCTGCCGAAGATCGACGCTATAGTGGCCAGTGCAAGCGGGCAGAACAAGGCCCTGGTGCTCCATAACACCGGCGACGGCGAGTTCACGGGCAACGCATCGGCCGACTCGACCATGACTGTCAAGGTCGCTTACCGCGTCCACGACTTCAGCTAATAACTTTTGCTAACAATGGCAAGGCCATTAAGGAGGACATTAAGATGAAAAGGTTAGTATCAACGCTGTTCGTAATGGCAGGGGCGCTCCTGTTCGCCGCGCCCGCCTTCGCCGCTTCGGTGGTCGCTGGTATACCGGGCGACTGCTGGCCCGAGATAGGGAGCCTGGCAGGGCTCGGAGTGGTCGGCTTTGGCCTGATTATTAACCAGGCCTCACTCTCCGCGATCTACAAAGCGTTCAGCACCATATTCCAGGGAGCATTCGATGGCGTCAAGCCCATGTATGAAAGGGTGGCCATAGTCGTGCCCTCCACGGTGCGCGCGACCACCTATGCCTGGCTCGGGGCCTTCCCCAAGATGCGTGAGTGGGTGGGCGAGCGGCAGATCAAGAACCTCTCGGCCCACGAATACACTATCACGAACAAGGACTGGGAGAGCACCGTAGAGGTGGACCGCAACGACATAATGGACGATGCGGTGGGGGTCTATAACCCCATCTTCGCTGAACTGGGCCGCACCGCGGCGATACACCCCGATGAGCTGGTCTTCTCTCTCCTGGCCTCCGGCTTCGCCGCCACGTGCTACGACGGCCAGTACTTCTTTGACACGGACCATCCCGTGGGAGACGGCACTGTGAGTAACACTGGCGGGGGTGGGGGCACTGCCTGGTTCCTCCTGGACACCACCAAGGCCATAAAGCCGCTCGTCTTCCAGAACCGTAAGGAGATCGAGTTCGTGGCCAAGGACAACCCGACCGACGAGCAGGTGTTCATGAAGAAGAAGTACATCTACGGCATTGACCGCAGGGACAACGCGGGCTTTGGGCTCTGGCAGCTTGCCTTCGGCTCAAAGGACACCCTGAACACTGCGAACTATGCCGCGGCCCGCGAGGCAATGCTGGCTTTCAAGGACGACGAGACCAAGCCCTTGGGGATCACCCCCAACCTGCTCGTGGTGCCGCCCTCGCTGGAGAAGGAGGCGCGAGAGATACTGCTGGCCGAGCGCCTGGCAAGTGGCGCAACCAACGTGTACAAGGACACGGCCGAGTTGCTCGTGGTGCCCTGGCTGTAGATTAGACGCGTAAATCAATAGCAGGGGCCGGGCTCCTGCATGACAGGACCCGGCCCTTTTATTAAGGAGGGAATAGGATGTCCGAATCAACGACAGTATGGGTCAAGGCGAACAACCCCCATGGGCCGGGCGGCCGCTTCTGCCGCGCGGGCTTCCGTTTCGGCCCGGAGTTCCAGGAAGTGGAACTTACGGATAAGCAGCTCAAGGCCGTGGAGGCCGAGCCGAAGCTGATCCTTCACACGATCTGCCCTCCCGGCTTTGAGCCTCAGGGTGAAGGGACTGTTAGCGGCCCTGCGGCAAAGACCGAGGAGCATAAGAAGAAACCGCCGGTCGATAAGGTATTCACAAAGCAGATGACCGCGGCTGTTGCGATCGCAAAGATCAACGAGGCCAAGACCCTGGAGGAACTCAAGGCGATCTCCATCAAGGGCGACGACAAGGTCACTGTAAAAGACGCCTACGCCGCGGCGAACAAGAAGCTCAAGGGTAAGGGGTAAACAATGTCCTACATCGCGCTTGACGATCTCAGGAAGCTGGTGCCCGAGGACGCGCTCGTCCAGTTCACGGACGACGAGAGCCTGGGCACGGTGGACGAGGCGCGGGTGGACGAGGCTATAGAGAGCGCGCAGGCGGAGGCGGACGGGTACCTGGGCATCAGGTACACCGTCCCTCTTGCCTCGCCGTCCGAGGCGGTCAAGGCCAAGGTCGCTGACATCGCACTTTATAACCTCTACTCGCGCACATTGCAGGAGATGCCCGAGGTCAGGCGTGACCGCTACAAGGCCGCGGTGAAGTGGCTGGAGGGTGTGGCCAAGGGCACCGTATCCCTGGGCGCGGCCGAGGAGCCCTCGCCCGCGACTCCGGACTCCGGGGCGGAGACGAACGTTGGCTCCGACACGCAGACCTTTACGCGCGAGAAGCTGGAGGGCTTTTAGATGAGCACAACATCAGAAGCAATAGACCGTGCAGTTAACACGCTCGTGGCCATGCTCACGGCTTTCAATAACGAGATCGGCCCAGACAACGGCAACGACCTCGGAGAGCTTTATACGCAGTACGGGCTGAGCAACCCGCCCACACAGGCTGAGTTCACCGCCATGGGCTTGCGGGATCGCATAGCCTATCGAAAGGCCGAGCGCGTGTTCGAGATGCGGGCCGTGGCAATGGAGGACGTTCACGATCTGCTCGTAGCCATCGACCCGGGCACCGGACCGTTAGGCAACCTTGACGCTGTGAAGGCGTGGGCTATTGCGAATATGGGCGACGTAGGCACGGACGTGGCAAGCAACCTGGGCGCCTTCAAGGCCATACGCGCCAAGCTGGCCGTGTTCATAGACCCGGCCATGCTAGCGGCCCACGCGGCCGCTGTGGAAGGCTTCACTAAGGAACTGGCAGCACAGGTAAGTGGGGGGCACATAACGGCATGACCCTGACAGCTGTAAATGTAGCAGAGTACTGGGACCCGGCGGGGCTGACCGCTGGTGTCGAGATAAACGCACGCGGCAATCTCGCGCTAATTAAGCAGCTCACTCTGGACGAGGACTTTAGCGAAGACACTTTGGACCCTGAAAAATGGGGCTCTATTATTGCGGGGTCTGGAAGCATAGTGCCGAATGGCCCTGCAGCCCCTTACATCGAGCAAAAGAAGCCCACCGGAGCCTCCCTTGCAACATTGTACTTGAAGGACACCATAGACGAGAGCAACCCATTCAGGTTGAGGTTGGCTTTTAGCGTCTCTAACTATAGCTCTGTGGGTTTTATCTGGATGCTTTCCGGCTACGCTGCGGCCCCGACTTCAAATGACATCGGCACCAATCAGATATTCATGCTTCGCAGAAGCGCCAGCCTTGTTGATATTACCTATAAGGACTCCGGCGATGCCGCACAATATTGGAACGGGTCTTCCTGGCAAAGTGGACAGACTGCGTTTGCCCTTGCGGAAAGAGCATGGAGATTTGCGTACCTGATAAGTGACGGCACCTCCTGGAAGATACGCTTTGAGGCCGCAGACGGTTCACTGGTCACTGAGACTACCTCGATAACATGGGCCAACACACGGCCCTTGGGCGGTAGCGAAAGCGCCTATCTCGTCACACATGACAACAGGATAAGCACCCCTGCCTTCACCTTTAAACTCTCATCTGTTGAGATATGGCCCACGGAAGAGGCCACAACGTACCTCACATCCGCGCAGTCCTGTCCCACCGAGGCCATACAGACCACCGAGGCTTTCGACTCAGGCGACGTCATGTTCATGACGGGCAGGGAGATCGTGGCAGGTGCGGAGGTCAGGCTGACAGTGAACGTGGACGGCGCGGGCTTCGGTGCCCCAATAAACGTGAACACTGTGCCAGTGGCCGGGCTCACGGGCGTGTACCAGTTTACCGCCGGAACGGCCTTTGCCCCCACCGCCAATGTGATATTGAAAATTGAGATCAATTCTCCGTCGGGCAGTACGCAGATAGAGCTTTCCCTGCCATGGATCGACGGGGTCACTTCTTCTGAGGTAGCGGGTGTCACGTACCAGCTTCCGCTGGAGGCCGTGGAGCTGGCAGAACTGGAGGTAGTGGAACTATGAACCCGGTGAAAGTAACAAAAGGAGACAAGGTCACGCTCCGGTACCAGCTCAGGGAGGACGGGGCGGCCAAGGACATAACGGGCATGAGCTTCAAGCTCGCGGTAAAGGGGAAGCTCTCGGACAGCGGGCACAAGATATCGCCTGTTGACGGTACGATCGACGACGCGGCCGCTGGTAATTTCAGCTTCGTGCTCACGTCCACGGAGACGGACCAGGCCCCCTTCAGGGGCTTGATGGAGATGGCCATGTACGACGGCAGCGGGGATAGGACCACTATCACCCCGGTGGGCGGGCTTGAGTTCAGGCTGGTCGAGGACATTATAGATGAATGATCTGAACTTTGAACTCATAGAGGACAAGGTCATTGCGGCGCTCGAGGCCACCGGTGTTTATAAGACCGTGGCCACGTACAGCGGCAACCTGGCGGACGACATAAAAAAGAAGGCATACAAGAGCCCGGCCGCGTTCGTGATGTACGACGGCGGCCCGGAGCATGGGCTTGTGGACGGGCACAACATACATGAGCCCGTCAAGTTTACCATTATCACGCTCGCGCGCAGCTTCCGGGGCAAGGAGGCGGCGCGCAAGGGGGCGGGGACCAATGAGCCTGGAGCGTATGACGCCCTCGAGGCCGAGCAGACCGCGCTTGTTAATCAGAAGTTCGGCCTGGACATTATAAGGCTCCGGCGCGGCCGCCGCCAGCTGCTCTATTCCGACGCGAGCACCGTGGCATACGCCACTGAATATACAACGTCATTCGACAGAACATATGACCAGGGAGAGTGAGTATGAAGAAGACTAAAAAGAAGGCCACCCCTGAAAAGGGCTGGTACAAATGCATCAAGGCCCCTGAGGGTGAGCTGGCCGCCCTGGGAGGTCCGGTGGCGAAAGGCCAGGTCATGTTCATTGAGAAGGTCAAGGCGTCCAAGGAATACTTCAAACCTTGCGACGCGCCAAAGAAGGGCGAAGCCGTGAAGGCAGCGGCGGGCCCCGGCACAGATAAGAAGGAGGTAAAGGACTATGGCTAAGGCAGTCGGAGCAGAGATAGGGTTTGCGATAAAGATAGCGGTCGCGTGGCTCACGGCGGTGGCGTGTGGCGCAGGCGACGGAGTACTCCTGACGGGGATGGGGCTCAAGAAGACCCGCCCCCCGCTTAAGGACAATTCACTGGGCAGGGCGTTCACGCACGACGTGGACCTTGGGCTCATCAAGGCCGAAGGTGACATAGAGGCGTTTCTCCGCTACGACGGCCTCGACCTCCTGATGGCCCTGGCCATGGGTGCCACCGGCGGGGCTCCCACGCAGCAGGAGGCTACGGCCGCATACGCCCAGACGTTCACGCTCGCTGCTAACCTGGACGGGCTCTTCGCAACCCTGGTGGGTGAGAACAACGTGAATGTAGACGAGTACCCGTCCGTGAAGCTGCTGGGCTTCACTCTCAAGGGCAAGGTGGGCGAGCCGCTAACCATTACCCTCCACTGCCTGGCGGATGACAAGGTGGTGGACTCGGCGGTGAACACGTCCGCGACGTTCGGTAACGTGACCATACCCGAGACCCGCAATCGGGCGCTCTTTAACCAGAGCGTGTTCCGTATGAACGACCAGTCCGATATCGCGCTTGCTGTCGGGGACAAGATACTCCCTTCCGAGTTTGAGCTGACCTACAAGCGCAGCCTCGCGGGCGTGAACACCGCGGACGGCACGGACAAGATAGACGAGCCCTCGACCACGGGGCAGCCTGAGGTAACGCTCAAGCTCAAGTTCCCACGCTACGAGGACGAGCAGGGGTTCCTGGACTGGGACGCGGGCACGCTAAAGAAGATGGACCTCATCTGCACCGGCGGGCTCATCGAGGGTGCGTACTACCGTAAGTTCACCATCAACTTCCCTGCGCTCCAGTATGTGGACGTGGCCAAGCCCTATGAGGAGGGGATAATCCCCTGGGACGCGGAGTTTATTTGCAGGGAGGCGGCCGCGGCCCCGGCCGGAATGACCGGGATCACGCTGCCCTTCCAGGTGGACGTGATAAACCAGAAAACAACTGACGTTCTGGCGTAAGGAGGCATTGTGGATATCACGTTACTTAACAATGAACACAAGGTGCGGGTCAAATTCCTTGACGCAGAGGTGCTGCTGGCCTACGTGCCCAGGCCAAAGCTTCGGGAGATCGGTCGTGTGGCCACTTGCGGCACGCTGGTGGGCGGCAAAGAGGTTGAGGAGTATGACCCGATCGAGGCCGCGCGCCTTTTGGGCAGGCAGGCGGTCCTCGGTTGGGAGGGGTTTACCAAAGACGGTAAAGACTTCCCCTACACCACCGAGAACTGCGACTTCCTTATGGTGAACTGGAGCGAGTTTTCGAAGTTCGTGAGCAACACCGCAGTGGACCTTATTGTCCTGGCCGAGGCCGCAAGGGCGGAGAACGAAAAAAACTCATCAGCCACGTCCGAGCAAGACTAGATTATCCGGGCGTGGCGTGTGAGCAATGCGAGTCCATACGTGAAAAGGACGGCATCGAACCGGATTGCGAGACGGGCAAGGAGTGCCTGATCCCGCCGGTCAACTCGCAGTGCCGTAAGGTCCTGCGCATGATAAGCCTGGTCAGGGACCTTAAGGGACTCGTTGACGCGGACACTGCGCTCAGGCTGCACGGAGCGACATTGGAGGACCTGGAGCTTATGGCTGCTGTGGAGAGAGAGATAAGGGAGCATGGCCGAAGTTAGAATCGACATAATCGTCAACAACGGCAGGGCCCGCGCGGCCATCCGTTCCCTCACCGGCGACACGAGAGGGTTCACAGGCGCTACGGGCAAGGCCCATCAGGGCATGCGCGCGTTTAACGCGGTGGGACGGAAGAGCATCTCCGTAACCTCAGGCATTCGTGCTGAAATGGGCGCGGCCATCCCCATGATCCAACGATTCGCCGCCCCTATGATCGCGGCTTACGGCCTAAAGGAATTCGTGAGCGTTGCGGAAAAGTTCCAGGTCGAGATGAACAACGTCTCCACCCTCGTGGACCGTTCGGGCCAGGACCTCACCAGGTGGGGCCGTGATGTAATTCAGATATCCAGGGACACGGGCAAGCGGTCGGCCGATATGGCGCGCGGGCTCTACCAGGTCATCTCGGCTATCGGCGACACTGCGGACAAGTTCGATGTGCTCGAAGTCTCCGCCAAGGCGGCGACCGCGGGGATCACGGACACGACGACTTCCGTGGACGTGATAACTACCGCGCTGAATGCATACGGCCTCAAAGGGACCGAGGCCATCAATGTGAGCGATGACCTGTTCACGGCCGTCCGTCTGGGCAAGACCACGTTCCCGGAACTGGCCGCGAGTATAGGCTCGGTGCTCCCCTTCTCATCGCAGCTCAAGGTGGAGTTTAGCGAGGTCGCCGCCTCGATCGCGGCCCTTACGGCAGGGGGCATAAGCACCTCCCGCTCGGCCACCGCGGTGCGCGGCCTCCTGGTCTCCTTTATCCAGCAGTCCGGAAAGTTCAAAGAGGCCGGGGTCGATATCCTTAAGGTGCTGGATGAGCGCGGTATTGCCGGGGCCCTTGAGGAACTGAAGAGGATCACCGGCGGCAACCTCTCCATAATGCGTGAGTACATCCCGGAGGTGGAGGGACTGACAGCGGCCCTTGCCCTCTCGGGCAAGCAGGCTGGAAAGTTCAAAGACGTCCAGAGGGAAATGGCGCGCAATGTGGGCGAAACCACAGAGGCCTTTAAAAAGCAGACCGAGGGATTTTCGGCAGCGAAGGCGCAGTTCAAGACCGCCTTTGATGAGATGAGTATTGCCGCGGGCGAGAAGTTCCTGCCCGTCTTGACCGAGGTGACGCACGGTCTCACGTACACCATTGACCTGCTCGGGCGCATGGAAAGCCTATCAACCAAGTCTACCAAGACCGGCGATGCCCTGAACCGCCTCGGCCTTTCCGTGCGGAATATATTTGACGTCGGCTATCAGGAGGCGGAGTTTTTAGATTCACTCTATGAAATCCCCAAGCTATATCAAGGCGCTGCGGATATGCTCAACAAGGGCATGTCCCTGGACGAGGTTGTGGGCAGCGTGGACACTATGCGGCGGGTATTGGCCATGGGAGAGGATGGGTTACGCAAGGTCGGCCAGGAGGCCGAGGCCACCAGGGATGCCGTAGGGGCGCCAATGGAGCCTGTGATCGCCGTGGACGATGCCATTAAGAAATTGCGCGACCTGGGCTACGAGGCGCGCTCGGCCGCCGAGATAGTGGAGGACGCTTTCGGAAGCGAGGAGACCCCCACCACATCGGGGGGGAGCATGCAGCAGTGGGAGCTGTCGCAGGACACGCTTTTACGGGACGTCGCATTACTTACAGACGAGGCCTCCGGCGTGGAGATATTGCAGGGCCGCCTGGAGTCAGTGGCCAGGAGGCTTAACGAGATCAAGGCCGCAGGCGTCCGCCGCGGCGACCTGGAGGAACTCGCGTTCCTTGAGGAACGCGCAGCCGCCATTAAGGCCTCGCTCGCCGAATTCGCTGAACCTACGTTAAAGCTCGACGCGATAATGACGGACGTGGCAAGCATTGACGAAGCGTTTGAGAACACGGCCGCGCTTATCACGGAGACCCGCACGGTGGACGTGGACACACGCAATGCGGAGAATGCCATCCACCGCGTACAGTCCGCGCTGAACAGTATCCCCTCACGCACCCTCAAGACCGTGGAGGTCCAGACAGTATATACCGGAGGCTCCCTCCCCGTAGGCGCGATCGAGGAGATAGACGCCGGGCTTGCCGACCAGGCGCGCAGGGGCACGAGCGAGCTGGCAGGCGAGGTAGTCCCCGCGGGTGATGGATCATGAAGCACGCGCACCTGAATATACTGGAGTCCTCTATCGTAAGCCTCTCGGCCGGGACCGAGGACTCGGACTTCCCGCTATACCGGCTCTACGACCGCAACGTTGGCCGCCTGTTTAAGCCCACTGCGGCCGAGACCATAGAGATAAAGATCACACCTAACGAGCTCATAAACCCCGGCCTTGAGACCGGCGACTTCACGGGCTGGGCCCCGGTGAATAGTGCTATAGATAGCACTACCTTTCGTTCTGGAGCGTATAGCGCCAGGCTCATTGCCTCGGGCAGTGCAATAGACGGCGCGCGCCAGGATGTCCCTGTGGACCCGACCAAGGTGAGGGAAGTCCAATGTTATGGGAGGGTGGGATCATACGTCGCCGGGACATATCAAATAAATATACTACAGATGGACAGCGACCTTAATTATATTACCGGGACGGCCTTAACGCTTGTAACATTATCAGCGAATTCTGGCTTTGTGTTTGGCGGGACCACAATAGGCCCTTCCGGCTCTGGCGCAGCCCATACGTTTGCGCCAGGTGCAGCCTATATACGAAAGCAGCATAAATGGAGCGGTGCGGGAAGTGAAGGCGTCGGTTGGATGGACGACGTTGTTATCATGAAGGACATTGCTCTGGACCGCTTGCTCATTCCGGCCGGGCATAACCTCGGTGGCATGACGCTGGATATCAAGTACTCAGACGATGATATCACATACACTCCCGCGGTCGCGCAGTTCACTGCCCCGGACGGCGTGATCGACAAATCCTGGACAGGCCTTACTAAACCGTTCTGGAAGTTTATTATCACGTCTCCGTCGCGCGTCCCGGAGATTCCGGAATTGTTCCTGACCGCCACATATGAGTGGGCGCGTAACCCATCGAGGCCAGCTGGTGACCTGGACGAAAAATTTAATGTGGAAAGCGCTCTGACCGCTGGGGGCCAGGACAGGTTCCTCGTTATGGGCGATTCCAAGCGCCAGCGGTCCTATAAGGTCCCGCGCATGCCTGAGGCTATGAGGGACGCCCTCCTTGCGCTCAACGACGCATGGAAGGGCGCGCACCCCTTCTGGCTCCACGACCACACCGGTGAGTGGATATACGGCAAGCTGGCCCGCCCCATGGACGTCCAGGAGGTCGCGCAAGGCTCATCGAGCCTGACCTTTGATTTTAGAGAGGTGCTGCCATAACCTCGGTGGACGAGGCGCGCGACCAGGACCGCCTGGAGCCGGTCTACCTGGTGGAGATCGCCCTACTGAACTCCGGGCCCACGCTTTACCTCTCGTCCAGGGATGTGACGTACCAGAGCACTGCTTACCAGTCATATCTGGACCGCGTCGACGGCCTCGGGAACGAGTCCCCTCGAGGGGGAAAGGGCTCGCTCAACGCGCACGTGTCTATTGTATTCCGCAACGACCCTTACGGCCAGTCTGCCCACCTTGTCGAGTTGGGCGATACGTACCCCTTCGAGGGTGCCGGGATCACGGTGAAGGAAGTCTACCTGGATGGTGATGGTAATATGTCCTCCAGCGACACCGTATTTCACGGCGCGCTCGAGGAGCCCCGCGATATAGACCTTATGAGCTTTACGTGCAAGGCCTCGCGCATGGACTTTCACAGAAACCGGCTATTTAAGCTCCCCGTAATAGACGAGGCCACATGGTCGGACGCTTATGAGGACCTGGGCGAGGTGGAGCCGGTTATATATGGTTCAGCGGAGCGCGTGCCCGCGCCTCGTGTGGCGTGGGGGGCCAAGACCACGCTGGTGGATTCTGTTACGGCTGGGACGACCACCGGCATAAAGCTGTCCATACATGACAGGTTCCCGTCCTCCGGGTCAGTGTGGATAGACGAGGAGAAAATATCCTATACGTCAATTGCCTCCTCAGACGGCGCTCTCCAGGGCGTGACAAGGGGGACCGGGGGGACTACGGCCTCTGTTCACGGGGCAGCCTCCACTGTATGGGAGCACCGGACGCAGTACGATTCCCTCATGGCGGGGCACCTGGTCAAGGCCGTGGACACGATCTATGCAGAGCTGGGCGGGAGCTTGCTGCGGGTGGAGTCCGGGGTGTCCGCTGTGGCTTCAGGGGGCAAGACCCTGCTCAGGGCCACGGAGCAGATCAAGGTTCTGGGCATTGAGGAGGACCTGGGGGTGGACGAGGGTAGCCATGACCACGACACGGACGAGCAGGTAACTCAGCTGGCCAGCTCGTCCCTCCCTGACACAGATTCCATTGACAACGTGTCGTATTACTTGATGCAGGTGAGCTTTCCCTCATATACCGGGACGAGGAACAAGGTTGTTTATGAGGTCAGTATTTCGATACAGATGTATCGCGACGACAATAAGACCCCTTATAATCCTGATTCCATTAAAGTGATAGTCGCAGTGGGGTACACATCTATTGTCATGAACCCGGTTCATGCTCATGATTACACCTTCACCGTGAAGCTGGAGGTCACGGACTCCAGCGACAAGGCCTTGAACCTTATGAATATATCTGTTGAGAGCATAGAAGATAATCCTGTTGACGATTTCGATCTGTCCAGGATGACGATCAACTCCTCCTCGCGTGCCATTTACGGGCCAGCGGTTACCTCGCCAGCATCGGGGGTGCAGTTGACCGGCGGACTCGTGGCCACACGGGAGGTTACGCGCTTCCTGGCGGATGTCCAGGGCATAAAGGACGACGGCTCCGGCACGTACACCGGCACGCCCGACGCGCTCATAGAGCGGCCGGACCATGTGATATCGCACTTCCTCCAGGTGTACATGGGCTTCGCCTCTGCGGAGATAGACTCATCGAGCTTCAGTGCTGCGGGCACGCTTTACGCAGCGGCCATTGCGGGAGGGTATAAGTTTGCCTTTGCCAGGCTCCTACCCATTGCCAGCGGAGGTGAGTTCACGCGAAGGCTGGCAAGGGAGGCCCGCTCTGTCCTGAGATATGACGGCGGCGAGTGGTTGCTTGATTTCGTGCCGGACTCGGCCCCTGCGGCCAGCAAGACGATCTCCCTGGAGGAGTTGGCGGGAGAGGCCGCTATGTTCACCTTCTCGCGCGGTTCAATAATCAGGCTGGTTAACGAGTACACGGGCCTGTATAAGCGGAACTACTACCCCATTGAGGGGGGGAGCGCGTGGGACGGCACTACTGTAAAAACGGATGCCGCCTCGGTCACTAAGTTCGGTAAATACCCCGAGGAGGTGGAGTTTATGGCCGTCCGGGACTCGGATATGGTGGAGGATGTGCTCGACCTGCGCCTCAAGGAGACCTCGGGCCAGTTAATGACCGTGGAGTTTACCGTGTACTGGGAGCACTTCGACCTACAGGTAGGGGACACGATCGAGATAGACAACCCGCTGTTTGACGGCCGCAAGTTCTTTATCGAGAAGGTCGCCAGGGGTGGCCGGGACAAGGCCGCGATCACGGCGAGGGAGTGGTGGGCATGATTTGGCTGGCGGCGTCGGTGCTATGGTGGTGGGAGCGTGGTTCCGCATTGCTGTTTGGTTTCCAACGACTCATTGTCAACCCTGTCGATCGCTGTAACGACATAACAGTACGTCGTGGAATTAATAAGACCGGTATTTATGAAGGATGTAATGCTCGTAGTGTTAATAAGT
>DAOWET010000218.1 GCA_030638335.1 Nitrospirota bacterium | reverse complement strand
GGCGGAAGCCGATAGAAAAATATCATCATTATCAGGAGGGTTACATGGCAACTGTAGACGTCAGTGGAAAGCAGGTTGAGGTGGATGAGGACGGATATCTCGTCAACCTTGAAGACTGGACAAAGGAGCTTGCTGAAATCTTTGCAAAAGAGGATGAGATCGAGCTCACCGAAGCCCACTGGGAAGTCATCAATTTCCTGAGGGACTACTACGAGAAGTACCAGATCGCCCCCATGATCAAGATCCTTGTCAAGGAGATCGGCAAGTCCATGGGCAAAGAGAAGGGCAACACCAAGTACCTCTACGAGCTGTACCCCGCAGGTCCTGCAAAGCAGGCATGCCGTTTCGCCGGGCTTCCCAAGCCCACTGGTTGCGTGTAAGAGGGGATTATGAGTCTATATGGCGGATAAAGGTCCGGACACGGTCCTTTATCCGCTGTTTCATGCGGGGGACGTAATTCCCGGCTCATTGAATAATCTTAAAAAGGGGTGTGATTTCTACGGGGGGTGATTTTACGATGGGCGACAGTCAGAAGCTTCTTGGATTCATGGGACAGAATGCCTCAGCTCTGAAGAAGCTATGGTACGAGTCCGTTCTGGCAACCTATCCGCCCGAGACCGCTCAGCTATTGCGCTCGAAAAAGGACCAGTTTTCAAACCCTGTCGGATATACCCTGAAGACCATGATCGAAGAAGTGGTGGAGGGTTTTTTAGCGGAAGCCGAGGTGCAGGAGCTCGCCGCAGCCTTCCATCCCCTTATCAGGATCAAGGCGGTTCAGGGTTTTTCGCCCGCCGAGGCCGTCTCCAGTGTCCTGAAGCTGAAACACGCTGTCCGCGAATTGCTCGCGGCCAAGGCCTCCTCCGGAAGCGGTTCCGACGTTCTTGAAGAACTGGACCCGGTCATAGATGAACTGATGTGTTCGTGTTTTAACCTCTACGTGGACTGCCGCCAGAAGCTCTCCGAGATCAAGGAGGAGGAGCTCAAGCGCAACTTCTACATGCTCCTTAAGAAGGCGGACCTCGTTGAGGACAAAAATACGGGGTGATGGATAGAGCTACTTGATCCGGGCGGTCTTGTTGCCCGGCAACGTTACACTGAGGCAAGGGAGAACATTATGTCGATGTTGGTTTCTCTGATCGCCGTGTTCGGGCTGGTGGCGGTTTCATACATGATGGAACTTGTCGGCCTGCATACGGTCCTGGGGATAATAATCCCCTATACCGCAGTGCTGGTTTTCCTTGGGGGATTCACCTACCGGATTATAGATTGGGCACGCTCTCCGGTCCCTTTCAAGATACCCACCACATGCGGACAGCAGGAAAGCCTTTCGTGGATCAAGCACAACAAGCTTGAGAGCCCCTCCACAACAGGGCAGGTGATGGCAAGGATGTTCCTGGAGGTGTTCTTCTTCCGTTCCCTGTTCAGGAACACCAAGACCGACGCCACAGAGGGTCCGAGGCTGCTTTACACGTCGGACAAGTTCCTGTGGCTTGGCGGCATCGTATTCCACTGGACGTTCCTGGTGATAGTGCTCAGGCACTTCCGTCTCTTTGTTGAGCCGGTGCCCGGATTTGTGCATCTGCTTGAAAGTGTGGACGGGTTCATACAGTTGACGCTACCCACCTTCTACATGACCGATATGGTCATAGTGCTTGTGGTGACCTACCTCTTTATACGCAGGGTGGTGATACCGCAGGTCAAGTACATATCGCTTGCAGCGGATTTCTTCCCGCTGCTGCTGATCCTGGCCATAGCGCTGACCGGGATTCTCATGCGTTATATCCTGAAGGTGAATATCGTGGGAGTCAAGGAACTCGTACACGGCCTTTTCGCGCTGAGCCCCGTGATCCCGGACAACCTGGGGAGCACGGCCTACATCTTCTACATCCACCTGTTCCTGGTGAGTTCGCTGCTGGTCTACTTCCCCTTCTCCAAGCTCATGCACATGGGAGGGGTATTCATGAGTCCCACCAGGAACCTGCCTAATGATTCGCGTAAGCACAGACATATCAACCCTTGGAACGACCCGAACATAAAGCCCCATTCCTATGAGGCTTACGAGGACGATTTCAGGAAGGTGATGAAATCGGTAGGACTTCCCCTGGAAAAAGACGTAGACGGGGAAGAGGAAGGGGAGAAATAAGCCATGGTAAAAACACCTAAACCAAAAGAACTTACCGAGAACCTGCTTGAGAAGCCGAACCTTCTAAGGGGGGATCAGCCCAAGCAGTCTTGGATGGAAACGCCGGTGGAGTTCAAGCCCGGCACATACTGCCATGCTGCCAAGCCCAAAGTGCTTGAGGGCCTCGGGTTTCCCAACCCGCGCGAATGGCAGCCTGGTGACGACGACTGGCAGCTTCCCGACGGATGGGAAGAGACAATACTCAAGGGCTTCCAGGAGAGGCTGAAGAAGTTCCGCTCCTTCAAGCTGTACATGGACATATGCGTGCGCTGCGGCGCATGCGCTGACAAGTGCCACTTCTTCCTGGGCTCTGGCGACCCCAAGAACATGCCCGTGCTCAGGGCGGAACTCGTCCGCTCCATATACCGCGGGGAGTTCAAGACGGCCGGAAAGATCCTTGGCAGCATTGCTGGCGGCAGAAAAATGACCATAGGAGTTTTAAAAGAGTGGTTCATGTACTTCCACCAGTGTACCCAGTGCCGCCGCTGCTCCGTATTCTGTCCCTATGGAATTGACACCGCGGAGATAACGATGATGGCCAGAGAGATGATGTCTCTTGTTGGAGCCAACATAAACTGGATAATGGAGCCGGTAAGCAACTGCAACCGCACGGGCAACCACCTTGGGCTGCAGCCCCACGCCTTTGTCTCCTCCATCAGGAGCCTCTGCGAGGACATCGAGGAGATCACGGGTGTTTCCATCGATGTGCCCTTCAACAAGAAGGGCGCGGAAATACTCTTTATCACGCCCTCTGCCGACGCCTTCGCAATGCCCGGCATCTATACAATGATGGGCTACCTGCTGCTCTTCAAGCACATAGGGCTCGACTACACCATGAGCACTTATGCTTCCGAGGGCGGCAACTTCGGGTCATTCACGAACAACGAGACGATGAAGATGCTCAACGCCAAGATGTACGCCGAGGCCAAGCGCCTTGGCGTGAAGTGGATACTGGGCGGGGAGTGCGGCCACATGTGGCGCGTGGTACACCAGTACATGGACACCATGAACGGTCCGGCGGACTTCCTGGAGCTTCCGAAGTCGCCTATAACCGGCACGGTGTTCAGTAACGCGGCCTCGACCAAGATGGTCCACATAGCCGAGTTCACCGCGGACCTCATCAAGCACGGCAAGCTCAAGCTCGACCCTTCGAGGAACGACCACTGGCACACCACCTGGCACGACTCCTGCAACACCGCGCGCGGCATGGGGCTGCTTGAAGAGCCCCGCTACGTGCTCCAAAACGTGGTCAACAAGTTCCACGAGATGCCGGAAAACACGATCCGCGAGCAGACCTTCTGCTGCGGCTCGGGCACGGGCCTCAATACGGACGAGTTCATGGAGGTCCGCATGAAGGGCGGCCTGCCAAGGGCCAACGCGGTCAAGTATGTAATGGAAAAGCATGACGTGAACTTGCTCTCATGCGTGTGCGCCATCGACCGCGCCACCCTGAGTTCGCTTGTCCAGTACTGGGTTCCCGGAATGGAAGTCAGCGGGCTCCACGAACTGGTGGGCAACGCCCTGGTCTTTGAGGGCGAGAAATGGCCGCGTGCCATGGATCTGAGGGAAGACGAGCCCTATGATTATGAGGAGCCTGAGGAAGAACCGGAGGCCGAAGCTCCGGCTGAGGCCACGGAAGAAGGAGGTGAGGGCGATGTATAACAAGAAAGCGGTTTTAGCCGGTGTCGTCGCTTTCATCATCCTGATGACCGCGCCCTTCTGGCTCAACGCGGGCAGGGAGCACAAGAAACTGGAGCTGGAAAAGCCCCAGTTCGAGAAGGAGTGCGTGGAACCGATCAAATGGATGAGGGCCGGCCACATGCAGCTCCTTGATAACTGGCGGAACGAGGCGGTCCGGGAAAGCAAGCGCGACTACACGAGCGAGCATTTCAAGGCCGGGCACGACAACAAGAAGTTCAAGAAGAGCCTGACGCTTACCTGCCTTGACTGCCACAAGAATAAGAAGAAGTTCTGCGACAAGTGCCACACCTACGCTGGCGTCAAGCCTTACTGCTGGGAGTGCCATGTCGCCCCGGAGGAAAAGATATGATAGGCATGAACAGGAGAGATTTCTTGAAGGGCGTTGGAGGTGTCTGCGCCGTGACAGGCCTGGGCGCAGCCGGGGTCCT
>DAOWET010000096.1 GCA_030638335.1 Nitrospirota bacterium | reverse complement strand
GTCAACCTGTTCATCAGTGAATTGCATTACGCTCCTCCTTTCCGTATGAGGAGCACCCAGTCCGTATCATTTATCTTCTCCACCTTCAATACCTCATGGTCATGGTCTTTCATGGATTTGGGAATGCTTCTGGAGGCCTCTTCATAGTCCAGCACTATCTCCAGCATCTCGCCTTGCGCCATGGCCTCAATAGCAAGCTTGGCCTTTACAAAGGTCATCGGGCAGACAAGCCCGCGAATGTCTATGCTCCTGTCGTACTTTGCGTCCCCCATTACCATTACCTCCCTGGACTAATAGAGCTATTAGAATATATTATAGCTCCTGGCCCTCATCATCTTCAACCCGGATGTAGAAGGGCTTGTCAGCCACTACGTCAAGGCCTTCGATCTCGCTCACAGCGCGCTGGATGTCGCTCTCCTTCGCAGTATGCGTGAGCATCACAAGGGGGACGACCTCATCGGCCTTTCTGCCCTTCTGTATTACAGAGGAGATGCTTATGTTGTTTTCTCCAAAGATGCCGGATATCCTCGAAAGTACTCCCGGGCGGTCAACCGCGGAGAACCGGAAGTAGTACTGGCTATGTATCTCGCCAATGTCCATGACGCGCATGGGGTTGTCGGCTACCCTGAAGGTAGGGCTGGTAGAGCCCAGGTTTATGGAGGTGGCAATTTCGGCGATGTCGGCCACAACGGCGCTTGCCGTGGGCATGTCTCCCGCGCCCCGGCCATAGTAGAGCGTATCGCCCACCGCGTCGCCCTTTACATGCACTGCGTTGAACACACCCTCGACCTTCGCGATAAGCAGATCCTCTGGAACCATGGTGGGATGCACGCGGAGTTCCAACTCGCCCCCGGTCTGCTTCGCTATGGCAAGAAGCTTTATCTTGTACCCGAGCTCAGCGGCAAGGCCGATGTCCAGCGAGGTTATGCGGGTTATGCCCTCGGTGTAGACCTTGTCGTATGATATGGGTATGCCGTAGGCAAGCGAGGCCAGAAGGGTAAGCTTGTGCGCGGCGTCCACGCCTTCGATATCGAATGTGGGATCGCTTTCCGCATAGCCAAGCCGCTGGGCCTCGTCCAGGGCCTCGGCGAACTCCCCGCCCTCCTGGGTCATCTTGGTGAGGATGTAATTGGCAGTGCCGTTGATTATCCCGTGGACAGAGGAGAAGTTGTTCGCGACCAGGGCCTCACGCAGAACCTTTATGATGGGTATGCCACCGGCCACCGAGGCCTCGAAACCTATCTGCTTGCCCTGCCTGAGGGCCTCATCGAATATCTCCGCCCCGTGCTCGGCCAGAAGAGCCTTGTTCGCGGTCACAACGTGCTTTCCCTTTTTCAGGGCGCTGAGTATAAAATCCTTGGCAATGGTGGTGCCGCCCACAAGCTCGACAACTATATCGATATCAGGGTCGTCAAGCACCTTTTCAGCGTCATCCACGAGCACACCCCCGGGGAGCGTCACGCCCCTGTCGCTCTCGGTGTCCTTGTCAGCCACGCACTTCAGCTCAAGCGCGAAACCAAGCCTGCTGCTGATCGTTTCAGCGTTATTAAGCAGCACCTTCACGGTGCCGGAGCCTACTGTGCCAAACCCTATTATCCCTACACGGATGTCCCGGTTACCCAACGCTTACTACCTCCTTTAGAGCACCCTGCCCCAGCAGGATATGGTTTATCAATATGAGTATTTACTATACTTATTTTACACCCGCCTCTGTCAATGTTGCGGATACGCCGGTATGCGTTCTAGCCTTATTTGACAACAGGTAACATATTATGTTTTCATATTAATTCGTAAAGTTACAGGAGGAAACAAGAGCAATGTACGCATACATCGAAAGCGGCGGAAAACAGTACAAGGTAGAGGCCGGAAAGAACATCCTCGTTGAGTTGCTTGAGGGCGAGCCGGGCTCAGAGGTGAGCTTTGACAAGGTAGTGGCTGTCATTGGGGACAAAGACTCGGTATTCGGCACTCCCTACGTTGAAAAAGCTACTGTTACCGGCGAGATAGTCAGTACCGAGAAGCAGAAGAAGGTCATGGTCTTCAAGCAGCTTGCGAGGAAGAACTCCCGCAAGCTCAGGGGACATCGCCAGACGATGACAACTGTCAAGATCAAAGACATCCAGGGGGTATAGCAAGGGATGGCTCATAAAAAAGGCGTAGGAAGCTCAAGGAACGGGCGCGACAGCGCAGCACAGCGCCTTGGCGTGAAGAAGTTCGGCGGCCAGCCCGTAAGGGCCGGTAACATCCTCATCCGCCAGCGCGGCACGAAATGGCACCCCGGCAACAACGTGGGCCGCGGCAGGGACGATACCATCTTCGCCCTGATCGACGGCGTGGTGAAGTTCGAGCGCAAAGGCAGGACCAAGACAAAGATCAGCGTCTACCCGGTGGAAGCATCAGCCTAGAGGCGGACGCCTTCACAGTATGGAACCAAAGGCGGCCTTGGCCGCCTTTTTCTTTTGGTTGAGGGACTACACCATGAAGTTCATTGATTACGTCACCATAAACGTCACAAGCGGCAACGGGGGCAAGGGATGCACCAGCTTCCGCCGGGAGACGTTCGTGCCATTAGGCGGACCCGACGGCGGTGACGGCGGGCGCGGCGGGCATGTGATATTCCGGGCCAACCCGCAGATGGGCACCCTTCTGGACCTCCGGTTCCAGCGCATCTACAAGGCGCAGAACGGGCGCGGCGGAGCAGGGCAGAAAAAGTTCGGGCGTGACGGCAAGGACTGCGTGATAGAGGTGCCTGTGGGAACCATGCTCAAGGACGCGGATAGCGAGGAGCTGCTTGCGGACCTGGACTCCCCTGACTCGGAGTTCGTGATGGCCAGGGGCGGCAAGGGAGGCCTTGGCAACTCTCACTTTGCAACAAGCGTGCGCCAGGCCCCGAGGTACTCCCAGCCAGGGCTCCCGGGCGAGGAAAAGCACCTGCTGATAGAGCTGAAGCTCCTGGCTGACGTTGGGCTTCTGGGGCTTCCAAACGCGGGCAAGTCCACGCTCATCTCGGTGATCTCCAACGCGAGGCCCAAGATAGCGGACTATCCATTCACCACGCTGGTGCCGAACCTGGGGATGGTGAAGTACGAGGACCTTCGCAGCTTTGTTGTGGCGGACATACCGGGGCTCATAGAGGGCGCGCACAAGGGGGTCGGGCTCGGGCACAGGTTCCTGCGGCATGTGGAGCGCACAAGCATCCTGCTTCATATGGTGGACGTATCGGTGGGCGCTGAGGGCGACTCTGTGGAGAACATGCTCACCCTGAACCGCGAACTGGCCCTTTACAGCGAAAAGCTCGCCCTAAAGCCGATGGCCGTGGCCGCGACAAAAACAGACGTGGTGGACAAGGAAGCCCTTGACAAGCTCTCGTCATACTGCAAAACTAATGATATTGACTTCTTTGCCCTGTCATCCGTAACGAACACGGGCATAAAGGAACTGCTGGCCTACCTGGCCGCTTCTGTGGAAAAAGAAGTCATGGAGAAGGAACTGATGGAGAAGGAACTTTGAGAATCGTAGTGAAGATAGGCAGCAACATACTCTCGGACAAGAGCTCTCGCGGGCTTAACCGCAGGCGCATTGGCTCCATAACGAGCGCTGTGGTGGAACTCAGAGACATGGGCCACGAGGTGGTGCTTGTATCCTCCGGTGCTGTTGCAGCGGGTATGAAGAAGCTCGGGTTAAAGGTAAAACCCTCTGAAATAAAGCTCAAACAGGCAGTGGCTGCCGTGGGCCAGTCATCTCTGATGGAAACATATGAGCAGAGCTTCTCCGAGCACGGCCTGCACACGGCGCAGATGCTGCTTACACGCGACGGCCTTGCTGACAGGGAGATGTACATAAACGCAAAAAACACGATGCTTACCCTGCTGTCCTACGGGGTCGTGCCCATTGTGAACGAGAACGACTCCGTGGCCACGGAGGAGATAAGGTTCGGGGACAACGACCAGCTCGCGGCCCTTGTGTCATCCCTTGTGGAGGCTGACAGGCTTGTGATACTGTCCGACGTTGATGGACTATTCGACGCTGACCCCACAAAGAAAAGATCAGCCCGGCTCATATCCGTGGTGGATGACATCACCGAGGACGTGGTATGCCTGGCCGGAGGCTGCGGAAGCATAGTGAGCACGGGGGGCATGTACTCAAAGCTCCTTGCGGCCAAGAAGGCCGTGCGCTCGGGCATTATCGTGAACATCATAAACGGCAAGAGGCCCAGCCTCCTTGTCTCGCTTATAAAGGGCCGATCTATAGGAACGGAGTTCACCCCCCACAAGGTCAGGCTCACCGCGAGAAAGGGCTGGATAGCCTACGGCATCAAGGCCAAGGGCTCCGTCGTGCTGGACAAGGGCGCGGTAAAAGCAGTAGTCGAACGCAGGAAGAGCCTCCTGCCCTCGGGCATTGCAAGCGTTGAGGGCACATTCAAGGTGGGAGACGCGGTGGCGTGCCTGGACGCCACTGGCGCGCGCGTTGCAAAGGGGCTCACGAATTACTCATCAGAGGACATAGAGGCTATCAAAGGCCTGAAAACAAGCCAGATAGAAAAGGCCCTTGGGTACCGCTACTCAGACGAGGTCATACACGCAGACAACATCGTTATAGGGTCTAAGTAGTTTTCACAAATGGAGAGCACTATGATCAGCTTAAGTGAACTCGTAAAACTTTCTGATAAGGGAATAATTTTTCACTGTTCATCCTGTTGATGGCTTTTATGATATTGCGCCGGGCAAAGCTCTTTAATACATAAAAGATCAAGATTCGTTCGCTGCAAAGAAACGTAATGTATCAAAATAAAAATGGCTTGCCTGGAAAAAGCATTGTGGCACGCATCTTCGGAAACATGGGATCAGATAGCTGGAAAAATTAATTTTCTCTTAAATGGAAATCTTTACTGGTTCGCCAGATTCTCTATATACATACGCGCCTCGGGCGAGACGAAATCCACCGGCCCTATAAAATGCTTCTTGAGAATGCCCTTCTTGTCTATCACGAAAGTCTCTGGCACGCCCGCAAGTCCAAAGCGCTTGGCCACCTTGCCACGGGGGTCAATAAGCACGGGCATCTTAAAACCCTGATCACTAAAATATGCCTTCGCGTTATCCGGAACGTCCCGGTACAGGATGGTCAATATCTGAAGCCCCTCGCTACCCCTGTTGAGCTCGAACAGCTCGCTAAGCGAGGGCATCTCCTCCCTGCAAGGGGGGCACCAAGTGGCCCAGAAGTTGATAACAACCGCAGACCCCTTGAGCGACTCAAGAGACCATTGTTTTCCATCCAGGTCAGTAAGATTGAAATCAGGGGCCTGTGAACCAACGATCAGCGCGCCCCCTGGTGCATTCTTGCCCGGAGGGGCCATGACCACAAAAAGCATGAAGCTGATCCCGATTATGGCCATGATGATCAGCGTTGGGTTAAAGCGCTTCTGCTCTTCCTTCACTTCAGTCATATACTGTATTAGTCTCCAAGATGGAATTGACAGAGATATCCCCAACTGCATGAGCACTCAGGATATCCGCACCTCTGGCTGGCAGGGCTCCGGCCCCTGGACTGCCGCATGTGTGACCGACTAGTTCACCCCTGTGCCGGTAAGCACGGGCAAGGCTGCCTCCACAAAAGTGGGCGAACCCTCCTTCATAACAACCTGGAGCTTGCACCCCTCGCGGAAGCGTCCCTCGAGGATGAGCTCTGAGAGCCTGTCCTCTATCTCCTTCTGCACAGCCCTGCGCATGGGCCTTGCGCCATAGGTGGGCTGGAAGTATTTGTCGATGAGCCAGTCCTTTGCCTCCTGGGTAAGCTCCACCACGAGTCCCTTCTCCACGAGCTGCTTGTTGGTCTCGCCTACCAGAAGGTCCACGATCTCGCCAAGGTGCACCTTCTCAAGCGGGTGGAACACCACGGTTTCGTCCACGCGGTTCAGGAACTCGGGGTTGAAGGTCTTCTTAAGCTCCCCGAGCACGTTTTCCTTTATCTGGGCGTGGACCGCCTCGGTGGATGCCTTCTGGAACCCCAGGGGGGTGGCCTTGTCCATTATGCGCGCGCCGAGGTTGCTGGTCATGATGATGACCGTGTTCTTAAAGTCCACCTTGCGTCCGTACGTGTCCGTGAGAACGCCCTCGTCCAGCACCTGCAGAAGGACGTTGAACACGTCAGGGTGGGCCTTCTCTATCTCGTCAAACAGCACGACGGAGTACGGGCGCTTGCGTATCTTCTCGGTAAGCTGCCCGCCCTCTTCGTAGCCAACGTAGCCAGGAGGCGCTCCGGTCATCTTCGAAACGTTAAAGCGCTCCATGTACTCTGACATGTCTATCTTCACCAGCGCGCTCTCGTCATTGAAGAGGAACTGCGCAAGCGCCTTTGCAAGCTCGGTCTTGCCCACGCCGGTTGGGCCAAGGAAGAAGAAGGAGCCTATGGGGCGGTTGCTGCCCTTGATGCCGGCGCGCGAGCGCCGTATGGCCTTGGAAACCGCGACCACTGCCTCGTGCTGCGCAACGATACGCTTGTGGAGGTAGTCCTCCATGTGGACGAGCTTCTCGGTCTCCTTCTCTTCTATCTTGAAAAGCGGTATCCCCGTCATGCGTGCAACCGTGTAGGCCACGTCGTCTTCCGTTATGACCGGGACTTCCTTTGACATGTTCTTGCGCCACTGCCCAATGAGCTGCTCGTAGCGAGCCCGCACCTGCTCCTCTTCCTTGCCAACTTCTTCCGCCTTATCCACGTCGTGGAGCTTGATGTAGACTTCCTTTTCGTTGGTAATACGCTTGAGGTCGCGTTCCATCTCCTTGATGTCCTCAGGCACCATGTGCTTTTTGAGGCGGATGCGCGAGCCGGTCTCGTCGATGACGTCCACTGCCTTATCGGGCAGGAAGCGGTCCATTATGTAGCGGTCCGAGAGCTTCACGGACTGTTCGATGGACGCGGAGTCGTACTTGACCTTGTGGTGGCTCTCGTACTTGCTCTTAAGGCCCTTGAGTATCGCTATGGCCTCGTCTGTCTGAGGCGGCTGAACGTGCAGGGACTGGAACCTGCGCTCAAGGGCGCCGTCCTTCTCTATGTGCTTGCGGTACTCGTTGGGCGTGGAGGTCCCGATGCACTGTATCTCTCCACGCGAAAGCGCGGGCTTCATCATCGAGGACGCGTCCACAGAGCCCTCGGCAGCGCCGGCGCCGACTATCGTATGGAACTCGTCTATGAAGAGTATGACGTTTTCGGTCTGCACGACCTCCTTCATCAGGATCTTCAGCCGCTCCTCGAACTGGCCACGGTACTTCGTGCCGGCAATGAGAGAGCCCAGGTCAAGCGATACGATGCGCTTTCCAAGAAGGTTCTCCGGTACGTCACCGTCCACTATCTTCTGGGCGAGGCCCTCGACTATTGCCGTCTTGCCAACGCCGGGCTCGCCGATGAGTGCCGGGTTGTTCTTTATCCTGCGCCCCAGTATCTGCATGATGCGCTCTATCTCGCTCTCGCGGCCCACAACGGGGTCAAGCGCATTTTCAGCAGCCAGGGTGGTCAGGTCACGCCCGTATTCGTCAAGCGTAGGCGTCTGGCTTTTCTTTTCCTTGGTATGGGGGGAGCTCTTCATGGAAAGGTTGATCGCAAGCTGCCTTGCGCCAAGGAGGTTGGCCCCAAGTGTGCGGAGGATCTTGCCCGCTATGCCCTCGTCCTCACGGACAAGTCCAAGAAGAATATGTTCGCTACCGATATAAGTATGCCCGAGAAGCCGTGCTTCCTCCACCGCAAGCTCAAGGACCTTCTTGGCCCTCGGGGTGAAAGGCACGTCTCCAAATGTAAGAATGGTGCTGCCGATGGGAAGGTTGCGCTCGATCTCCATGCGGAGTTCGTCGAGGGAAATACCCATCTTCTTGAGGATCACTACAGGGAGCGCCTCTTCGTCACGCAGAAGGGCAAGCAAAAGGTGTTCGGTTCCGAGGTAGTCGTTCTGTCTGCGCTCGGCCTCTTCCTTTGCGTAGATCACAACCTTTCTACCGCGCTCTGTGAACTTCTCAAACATTAATCACCTCGTTCACGGCAGGTTATACAAATTGCTCATACTATCTACTTAAATTTTACTTCCTGTTAAAAACAAATGTCAACGCCAGTAGAATGCACATTCTTTATGGCCTCATAAGCAGAGGCCTGAAATAAGCGCTCGACCATGCCATATCGCATGCTGGCACGTTTCGTGCCCGATATGATCAGCGGGCGGAAATCCCGTTGCGCGGGACAGCTTCCGGTCCATACGGCAGGCGCTGGCGCAGGACATCATCGCATGAGCATAAATCCTGCCCGGTGGCGTTTGACAGTTGGCTGTCAGACGTGTTTTAATTTCTGTTTGGCGGGCCGCTAGCTCAGTTGGTAGAGCAACGCCCTTTTAAGGCGTGGGTCGTTGGTTCGAATCCAACGCGGCTC
>DAOWET010000234.1 GCA_030638335.1 Nitrospirota bacterium | reverse complement strand
GCATATATGGAGATATCAGGAGACCAGGGCAGGGCCTATGTCTTTGAGCAGGAGACTGGCAGGCTCATGCAGGAGTTCTCCTTTTCCCTTGGCGAAGGCGCTGCCGTGGAGCTTCCCGAAGGCGTGGGGGAGACCGTTGTCTCGGTGCCCCTTGATAAGCTTGGCATACGCGCCATGGACATCCCCATGGACGACCCCGACAGGATCAGGGACGTGCTGCCCTACGAGCTTGAGGGCCTTGTGCTTGGAGACCCCGCGCAGATGGTCATTGACGCCGTAGTGCTTGGCAGCGGCCCGCTCGAGGAGGGCCGGAAACAGCGCGTGCTTGCGGCTTATATAGAAAAGCAGAAGCTTGCGCACCTGCTTGGCTCGCTTGCCAAGGCCGGCATAGACCCCAGGGCGGTGACCTCCTCGGAGCTTGGGGAACTGGTAAAGGGCATTCATGAGGGCAAGGAACTTTTCGGGCTCATGGAAGAGGCCGCAGGCAGGAGCGACGAACAGAGGATTGACCGCGCAAGGCAGGAAGCGGAAAACCCCACCGTGGACTTCCGGCGCGGCGAGTTCGCCTATACAAAGGAGACAGAGAAGACCCTGCGCATGTTCATAAGGACAGCGGCGCTTGCAGTGGCCCTGGTGCTCGCGCTTTCAGGGCACATGGCGTTGAAGGCCATGAACATGGGCAAGGAGGCCGCGGCCATTGAGCGCGATACGCTCCAGGTATACTCAAGCCTCTTCCCCGGAGAAAGGCCCGAGAACACCAAGGGACTGAGGTACAGGGCAGAGGCGAAGGTAAAGGCCCTGAGGGGCAAGGCAGCGCTCTACCGCGAGGCAGGGACTCTTGAGCTGCTCATGGGCCTGAAGGACACTGCGCGCGAGGGCCTGAAGCTTACCGAGATAACAGTGGATCCGGGCGCGGTCATCTTGAGGGGCACAGCCACCTCGCCAGAGATCATACACGCGCTCAAGGACGACCTCGGCGGTTTCCTTCAGGAAGTGACCATTGCCGAGAGCGGCGCTGCCGCCTCCGGGGGAACAGGGTTTTCCATCTCTGCAAAGAAAGGCGCGAAATGATACCGTTGCAGAGAAACCATATGATAGGCGTTGCGGCCGCCGGGGCAATAGTACTGCTTCTTTCCGTTATCGGGAGCATGGCCATGCTCCACGGGGCATCGGCTCGCGTAGAGAGCGCCCGGGGGCTGCATGACTACCTCAGGCAGGAGCAGGCCTCGCTTTCCTCTCTGAGGGACAAGGCCCAGCTCTTTGAGGCCAAGAGGCGAAACTCAAAGGGAAAGAGCGTGCACGAGGTCATGACACAGGCACTGGATTCCCTTGGGCTCACAGACAGGCTCGCATCCCTCAGCAGCCCGCCTGGCGCGGCATCCGCCCAGGAGGAAAGGGCCGAGGCGCGGCTGGAGGGGATAACCCTTAACGAGCTTGTGAACCTGCTCTTTACGCTTGAGAACTCCCGCATGCTGATCCTTACGCGCAAGGCCAATATCAGGACGTCCTTTGAGAACCCGGAGCTCATGAACGTCACCCTCTCCGTCTCCCTGATCAAGCCCCAATGAAATACGCCCTCACAGCCCTGGCGGTAATATTCGCCCTCATCTGGGGCGCGTGGCTCATCGTTGTCCCCGGGGACATGATAGAAGATAAGATCGAGTCCTCGCTCACGCAGGGCGGGCTCAGCCTTCAGGCAAAGGGTTTTGGCAAGGGGCTGTTCTATTCCATCAGGATCGAGGCCCTTGAGGTCTACAGGGACGACAGGCTCCTGCTGTCGGTCTACGAGTTCAGGGTCGCCCCGGACTGGCCCGCCCTGTTAAGCCTGCGGGCAGGTGTTAGGTTCTCCGGAGAGCTTGCCGGGGGCACGGTCAAAGGCAGCGCGTCCTCTGACGGTGAGGACCACTCGCTGGCACTAAAGGCAAAAAACGTCCAGCTGGCGCTGAGCGAGATACACGAGCTGACCGGGCAGAAGATAGAGGGCACGGTGGAGGCTGAGATGAAGTTCTCAGGCACCGGGGGCTCGGGCACCTTCAAGGCCAGGGGCCTGAGGGCCATGGATGCCAGTGTGCAGGGTTTCAAGATACCCCGGGAGGTCTTCCACACGGCCCGGGGGGCATTCAGTATAGAGGGCAACGTGCTGGAGGTGACATCGCTGGCCCTTGAGGGAGAGGGTATCTACGCCAGGCTAAGCGGTACGGTAAGGCCCGCGCTTGCCGAGCTGAAGCTTGAGATAATGCCCGAAGCACAAGAGCTTGAGGTGCTGCTGTCCGCGGCCCTTGGAATGTACAAGGCCTCTCCCGGCCACTACGTGGTCCCCATCAAACGCCCGTTATAGCAACTCCCGCTTATTTCACGAGGTGGTCACGGACACATTAACTGATTTTCCAATAAGATCGAACTGCACCCATTAAATGATTGGAAACGAAGAACTCCAATTAAGAATTGGTTTCATTCCTTGCGCCTCCCCCGTTTCGCTTTGACTGGGAATCTGTGACGGTGGTGCCGCGGGCACCTTCTTCTTCCTTTTTGCGCGCCCATGCGTGAACGCCAAAGCAATATGGCTTCTGAAAAAGGGTAGACTCGAAGAGCGGGTTTATCGTACCAGTATGTTTAATACGAATAATGAGCGCGCATCCGGCATTCAGCCCCTCACGGAGGGGTCTTATCTGGGCAAGCAGCATATTGCTTCCTCTCTTGTCAATAGCGTTTGAGGCGAAAGCCACCAGTTTAAAAGGGGTCCGTGACCCCCCTGGGGTGCAGGTCGGGAAAGACTCGATCCGAGGGGTGGGAACCACCCCGCTTAAGAATATGATATTTTTCATTTATGAAGGTGTTTTGTATTAAAGGAATTCCGGGAGTGTGGGGCGAGCAGCCTCAAACAAAAAGATTTCCAGGGTGCAGATACAAAACGAGAGATGTCCATATATGCTGAAATAGTGAACTAATAAAAGGGGCTCGTGGCCCCATGCGGGCTAGAGGTCGAACTCGCTCTTTTGAGAAACGCCGAAGCATTCCATCCGCACGCCTGCCTCCACAACCCTCCGGCGGCACTCCTCCACCATGGAATCAAGGTCATCGTCCGTGCGCTCCACGTTGTGGTGGAACAGGCCGAACCTCTTCACCCCCGCCTCCATGGCGAGCCCAAGGGCATCAGTGAAGGTCGAATGGCCCCACCCTTTTGTCTTCTTGTACTCCTTGGGCCTGTACTCCGCGTCGTGCACCAGGAGGTCCGCCCCGCGTGAGAACGCCACGTACTCCTGGTATGAGGCCCCGCCCTCGTGGCTTGCGCCAAGCTCGTTGTCCGTGAGGAAGACAAAGCTGGAGTCGCCCTCAATGAACTTGTAGGCATGTCCCCCGTTTGGGTGGTTCATGGGGATGGTCTCCACGCGCACACCGTCTATATCGAAATTGTGCGGGCATATGCCGTTGAAATGTATCGTAGCATTGATATCAGCAAGGTTTACCGGAAAATTCGGTGCGCTCATGGTGCTGTCAAGTATCTCCTGTATCGTCTTCTGGGCGCAGGCGCATCCGAAGATCTCCAGCTTCGTCTTCCTGGAATACAGGGGCATGAAGAAGGGGAAGCCCATTATGTGGTCCCAGTGGCCGTGCGTAAAGAGCATCCTGTACTCACGGATGCCCTGCTTCAGAAGCAGGTTGCCAAGTTCGCGCAAACCAGTGCCAGCGTCAATGATGATGACCTCGCCGCCCTTGCTCCTGACGTCCACACAGGTGGTATTGCCGCCGTAGCGGACATACTCTTCGCCAGAAACCGGCAATGAGCCGCGCGCTCCCCAGAACCTTACCTTCATGCTGTACTTCTCCTTGTGAAACGCTCATTGGGACAACTTCCATCAATATAGCATCATGCCGGATGCCTGTCAATCAGATATAAAACTGGAAAGATGGCCGCGCAAATTGTATCATATTAACTGCCCGCGCTCAACGGGCGGGGGGTGTATGGGGTATTTAAAGATCATTGATTATACAGAGAAGCATTACAGAAAAGGCGCGCCTCCGGAGCGTGGAGGCAAGTTCGTCCAGCTCACGGACGGCACCCGGGACTGCCTTGTGCTCTCGCCCATGGACCTGCACCCCTTTCACGCAAACATTGCCGAGGCCTTTCTGCTCTCAGAGGGAGTAAGCGGCACCTACAACACCAAGCGCGACAACTACTTCACCGAGGGCTCGGGCTGGCAGGTGAAAGGAGGCGGCCTGTGGAGTCTCTCCGAGCCCGAGGGCACGATCCGGTTTGGCGGGGCCTCGCTGGCCTACGGCGCTTTTGTCTCACGGGGGCTTGCAAGACGCATAGAGGGCTCGGGCGCGTTCAAGGGTTTAAAGGTGATAGTGGAACGATGAGAGCCCTTGCGCGCACACTCCCGGTAGAACTGGACACGGTCGTAGTCCCCCCAGGAACCCCACGGCTGGGACCGGATGTCGAACTTCTTCTCCTTGCACCAGCTCTTGAGGTTCTCCAGCGAGTAGTACAGGTTCGGGCTCTTATCCACGTCCTGGGCGGT
>DAOWET010000297.1 GCA_030638335.1 Nitrospirota bacterium | reverse complement strand
TCAAGGAGCTTATGGAATATGCCGCAGTCAAAGCCCGTAGCCTCGTCCAGTGCCTTGAGCACATCGGCACTTAGCACCGGAGGCTCCTTGCCCAGCAGCACCAGCAACGCCCTGAACAGCGGAATGTAGCCCGTGATGGACTGGGCCAGGCCTTCGGTAATCATGGTCACATCGCCCATGGCGGAGATATATCCCTGCCTCAAGCCAATGAGCTTGACCTTCAACTCCCGCTCGCACTGACGCCTGAGGTCATCCGTGTTCAGCTCGATGCTGGCGAACACGTCGTCCCCAAAGACGGTCTGGTGTATCAGCCTGATGTTCAGGAACTCAACCGGAAAGACGTCCAGCGAGTTTTCAATGTATCCGGGCGTCATGATGAGCGGGGCAGCCACTTTTTTCTTCCTGTATTTCTTGCCCATGGGGGCCAGTGTCTTCAGGAACCCCAGGTCCATTTCCTTAAGCACTACCACCGAGTTCGTGTCCGAGGCCTTGGGGTCAAAGTCTCCGGTGAGCGAACTGCCGGTGATATGGATGGAATGAACGTTATTAGAATGGCTGGCGAGCAGCTCCTCAAAGAAGGGTCTTACCCTGCCGCTTACATCTTCGCTTAATTTGTCCAGTATTAGTCCGGCCATTTAACTACCTCCCAGTCTGTTGTCCGCCAAACAGTATCGAGTCCACTGTTATCTTACTGGAATCCATATGTTTTTAGAAAGCCCCCTCTGCCCATTGTGCTGCCAGTCCATTGGCCCTTCGCTGCAATGAGTCATAATACTTAAAAATAGCAACGTGCCTGGGAGCTTTGCGCAAAATCCATAGACAGATGTTTCCGCGGATTATATGCGGACCATATGCAGCCATCTTCAAATCCAGGCGCGCCCCAAGCTAAGGATTTCTTAATGGCCTGGGGCTGGTCGCCAGCGGGTTCGAACTTGGTTTTGAGTTTAAGTATGTCCATGGAATATTTACTAGTATATAGATTGAATTTTGTTAGTTCATCAAGAACTAACTTGTATTAGTATACTGAATGATAGTTGTTCCAGAAGGTTTCAGTTAGAAGCTGGTCATCAGTTATGATTCTAAATGTACTTTTTGTAAGTCGTTCTTTGAGTAAATAATACCCTTCGGTATTTGCTTTTTTCTCAAGGTTGTATTCCATTTGATTTGAGAATATCCTATCAAGTAGGACTGCAACATGTGGTAAATCTTGAGTTACCAATGCGCCATTGACTACTCCAGTTTTAAATTCTACTAATCGTAACAAGGGATGTTTTTCAAGATAAAACTCGTATATTTCTGTGCCTCTTGCATCGCTAGGGCATAAGATAATAACTGGTTTCCCTAGGCTTAGTGCCATAGCAAGTTCGCTTACCTTGCCTAGACTTTCTTTATGTTGCGCGAAATATAAAAGAACCTTGCATGTTTTAACCATTAAACATTCTATAATTCCTTTATCTTCATGGTAGTTTGCGGCGCTTAATGTCGGGTCAAAATAGCGTGTATTATATTGACTTAAGAGTCTGTTAGAAAAAATTTCTTTGCAAGCCTTAGCCATTTCTCGGAAATCTTCTCTAGTCCTCATTGATGTTGCTACATAGACATCAAGGTCGTTACATATTGATAGGTAAATTTTAGTATTGCTTAAGGCTTTTTGTCTGGCATTCTTAAAGGCGGTATGTTGAGCTTGATATAGTGCCATAACTTCATCTTTGCTATTAATATTTTCAGAAGTATCTTCATAAAGAAGATCAAAAAGGGCTAACTGGTTTTGGCCCCTAGCCTTTTCTTTAGTCAGAGCCTTTAAGTGACTTGGATTTACACTTTTGCCATCTTTCGATAATTCTTCAAAACATTCTAACGCAATTTTAACGTGACTAGCATTCTTGATGTCTTCTTGTGCTTCAAATGTTTTACATGCCATTTCTGTTATTAGGTATCTTTCATCGCGAGGAATATTTTCGGGTGGTACGACTGCTCCTCTATGTACTAATGATTGTTTATCTAAGCAGAAATGTTTAAAGATATGTTCTATATCATCATAGCTCTTATCACGTAGGTCTCTATAAGCTTGCCTAAAGTTGCCCCAATAAAGCATTGAGTCAACAATAAATCTGCGTACACCCCAGTTTAATTGTTCCAAGTTATAAACTTCTGTTTTTTCCTCAGGCGGTTTGTATTCTTTATCTTCGAATATGTGTTCAGTTTTATAAGGGTGGTGTTTGGGGTTAGTAAGAAAATAATATTTATAGAAACCTTGGCTCATTCCTGCCTGAGAACAAAGATGCATGATTTGGTTTAGTTTTGCCCAAGAAAGAGATCCTTCCTCAAGCGAATCAAGTAGTCTGGATGCTGCTATTATTAAGTCATTGTTATCTCTTGCATGACGGACTAATGCAGGGAAATAATTTCCTAATGCATTCTCTATTTGTTCTATGCTTCGAGCCATACAGCCTCCAGTATAGAAAACTTGGTATATTTCTTATTATGGTAGTTTCTAGAGAATTGTCAAGTGAGAAAAAGCCTAGGTTGAAAGTCAGGCTACTCTCCCCGCTCCTTTATGAGCTTGTATTCAATGCTGTCCACGAGTGCCTGGTAGGACGCCTCGATAACGTCCTCCGAGACCCCCACCGTGCACCAGTTGTTCTCGCCGTCGGTGCTCTCGATAAGCACGCGCACGTTTGCCGCGGTCCCATGGCCTGATGAGAGCACGCGCACTTTATAATCAACGAGTTTCACCTCTTTAAGCTCAGGGTAGTATTCCTTCAGAGCCTTCCTGAGCGCCTTGTCCAGAGCGTTCACCGGGCCGTTGCCGCTTGCGGCCATGTGCTGGACCTTGCCGTCCGGGGTCTTAAGCATTATGGTGGCCTCATGAAGAGCTTTGTCCTTTTCACTGCGTTTGGATATGAACACGCGAAAACCCTTCATATCAAAGAAGCTCCACTTGCTCCCGAGGGACTTCTTCATCATAAGCTCGAATGACGCCTCTGCCCCCTCGAACTGGAAGCCCTGGCTCTCAAGTTCCTTGAGCCTCTTTACGATACCAGCCACCTTCGGGCTCTTGCTGTCGAGCTTGATCCCGAACTCCTTGGCCTTGCGGATGACGTTGCTCTTTCCCGCCAGGTCAGAGACCAGAACGCGCTGGGAGTTGCCCACCAGTTCCGGGTGGATATGCTCGTATGTCTCGCTGGCCTTGAGTATGGCGCTCACGTGCATGCCTGCCTTGTGCGCGAATGCGCTGTCGCCCACATAGGGCTGGCGCGAAAAGTGCATGATGTTGGCAAGCTCGTTGACGAACCTGGAGGCGTCGCGGAGCCTGGATAGCTGCCCGTCGCTTATGCACTTGTGCCCGAGCTTTATCTGAAGGTTGGGGATGATGGAGCACAGGTTCGCGTTTCCCGTGCGCTCTCCAAGGCCGTTCATGGTGCCCTGCACGTGCCTTGCGCCCGCGCTCACCGCCATGATCGAGCTTGCAACAGCGCACTCCGAATCATTGTGCGCGTGGATGCCCACGGACGTTGAAATCGCCTTTTTTACTTTAGAGGTTATCGCCTTTATATTCTCGGGCATCGTGCCGCCGTTGGTGTCGCACAGCACAAGACAGTCCGCACCTGCGTCATGTGCCGCGGCAAGGCATTTCATGGCGTACCCAGGGTTCTTCAGGTACCCGTCAAAGAAATGCTCTGCGTCAAAGAATACCGTCTCAAGCCTCTTTTTCAGAAAACGCACTGTATCGTATATGAGAGAGAGGTTCTCCCTGTTGCTGACCTTGAGGGCGTTTTTCACGTGGAAGTCCCAGGTCTTGCCGAAGATCGTTGCCGTGTATACGCCGGAGTTCAGTATGGCATTGAGCCCCGGGTCTTTATCCGGGCTCGTCCCCGGCCTGTGGGTTGCGCTGAAGGCCGTAAGGACCGCGTTGTCCAGAGAGAGTTTTTTTGCCTTGCTGAAGAACTCCGCGTCGCGCGGGTTCGCGCCCGGGTATCCTCCTTCTATAAAATGGACGCCCAGCTCGTCGAGCTTGCTCGTTATAAGGAGCTTGTCCTTAACAGAGAAGGATATCTCCTCAGCCTGTTCGCCGTCCCTTAAGGTGGTATCGTATATGATTATTTCAGCCATGAAATACTTTAACACAGGCTGCGGGGGGGCTGTCCATCTTTACCGTTATTGAGTTTAAGGATATCTTAAGGTTATCTCAGGGGTATCTCAGAGTTACTACAGGCCATGCCTAGAGCGCTTCCGGCCCTTGGAATTTGTCTTATATTTAAGGCACTTTCTTCATGTTCCTGCCACTATTCGTTGTCGAGCTCTCTCATCTGAACGTCAAAACATGACTGGCACATGCCGTGTGTAATGACGAGCCCTGGCCCTGAGGGGGCATGGCCCGTTTCCTTTGACAGGCGGTAGCCATTCAATGTGTCCGGATGGGCGCCCATGATCATGTTGCAGTAGGCGCATACCCGCACCACGTTGCCAGCGGCCTGGGGGACCGCTCTTTCAGCAGTATGCCGGTGGATCGCTGCATGTGTCATCAAGGCTACGACCGCCGCAAGAACCGCAAGACCCGTAATCATGGTATATGCCCTCTCTTCATAAGCATTTAATTTGAAACGTCAGTATGTATATACTGCCTTCAGGTTATGAAGAAAATATGAACCCGGCTATGTTCAGGGCCTTCCCGGTCAGTCACTCGTATTTCTTGAGCTTAAATCCCGCTGCCTTTATTCCCTCTGTTATCCGTTCTGAATGCTCGGGGCCTGATGTCTCGATGTTCAGTCTCACCAGCGTAAGGCCCGGTTCCATGTCCCTTGCGAGCCTGTCATGGAGCACGTGCAGGATGTTCCCCTTTAACGAGGCCACCGCTCCGGTGAGGTTGCTGAGGGTGCCGGGCACGTCCGGCACCACCACTTCCACCTCGGTGAGCCTTCCGTGTTCTTTCAGCCTGAGCATGATTATCTTGTCCATGAGGGTGAGGTCCATGTTCCCGCCGCTTGCGATGAGAACGACCCTTTTCCCTTTGTGATCCTCTTGGTGTTCCAGAAGACAGGCAAGCGATACGGCCCCGGCCCCCTCTATGACCAGCCGCTTTCGCTCAAGAAAGGTAAGCATCGCATGCGCTATCCGTCCCTCGTCAACGCTGTATATCGCGTCCACATGCTCGCTGGCTATCCGGAAGGGCAGATCTCCCATCCGTCCCACCGCGATGCCGTCGGCCATGGTCGCGGACGGAGCGTCATCCACTATCTCTCCCTTTTCCAGGGAGAGCATCGCGCTCCTTGCCGCCGATGCCTGCACGCCTATGACCCGTGTGGACGGGCTTATGGCCTTCACTGCAGTGGCAATGCCTGCGATCAGGCCGCCTCCGCCAACCGGGACAATGATCGAATCAATACTATCAAGCTCATCAAGTATCTCCAGGCCGACGGTCCCCTGCCCATGGATTACCTGTTCGTCGTCAAAGGGGTGTATGAAGGCATGTCCCTTTTCAGTGAGCGCGTGGTCAATGGCTTCCATGAGCGAGGTCCCCTTGAGCTGAAGCTCCCCGCCATATCCCCTTACCGCCAGCTGCTTGGCGATGGGCGCGGATTCGGGCATGACTATCTTCGCGCTGAGCCCCAGAGCCGAGGCTGCAAAGGCCACGCCCTGCGCGTGGT
Source organism: Nitrospirota bacterium (assembly GCA_030638335.1). Lineage (GTDB taxonomy): Bacteria > Nitrospirota > Thermodesulfovibrionia > Thermodesulfovibrionales > JdFR-86 > DAOWET01. The sequence continues at coordinate 6,038 of DAOWET010000297.1, read as the reverse complement.
TGCCCATGGATGCGGCAATGACCTTTTGCTTCCCCGCCTTGCCCACCTTCCCCAGAGAGATGAGCTTGTTGAAGGCCCCTCTGGGCTTGAAGGAGCCGGTATGCTGGAGGTTCTCGCACTTGACGTACACCTCAGCCCCGGTGATGGAGCTTATGGAATCCGAATGCAGAAGCGGCGTCCGGTCAATGTAGGGGCCAATGGCCTCGCGCGCTTTCCTTATGCCATCTATGGTCACCATTTCAGCCTGATTATATCACGCGGGGCCACGGGCCCCATTTAGACTGGAGGCCGTCAGCCCCGACCGTGTTCAGGAGAAGTAGCGTAGCATCTCATATTTAAAGCGTTCCAGTTGAACCCTCAAATATAATAGAAGTCTCCGTGAGACCGGGTCATGGCGACCAAGCTCCCCCACCGGAGGTGGCCCCTTTTAAGTACAGGCGCGCTGTTACTCATGTTGTTACCCATCCTGTTGGTTGATATAATCAGGTTATGAGAAGGAGCGATGGTTATGGCCCTGCCTGAAGGTCTTAAAAGGATAGACAGCGAGCGCGTGGAGGTGCCAAAGGGCCTGCGCCCGAACATGCGCACCAGTGGCATCATCTACGCGGATGAATCCCTTGAGGGCCTTGTCAGCGACAAGTGCATTGAGCAGGTGGCAAACGTGGCCTCCCTGCCAGGTATAGTTGGACCCTCCCTTGCCATGCCTGACGTGCACCCGGGCTATGGCTTCACCATTGGCGGGGTTGCCGCATTTGACCCGGATGAGGGGATAATCTCTCCCGGCGGTGTGGGCTATGACATAAACTGCGGGGTCAGGCTTCTAAGGACCAGCCTTGACCGGGAAGATGTGGCCCCAAAGATCAGGGAGCTCGTTGCGGGCATATACTCCGCTGTTCCCGCCGGAGTCGGTTCAAAAGGACGGATGAAGGTCAGCCGCAAGGAGCTTGAGAAGTGCACTGTCAAGGGTGCTGAGTTCATGGTGGAGCGCGGCATGGGCTCTGAGAGCGACCTGGAACATACCGAGAGCAACGGAGCCATGGAGGGCGCGGACCCCGGTGCGGTCAGCGACCGTGCTTATGAACGCGGCGCGGTGCAGCTTGGCACCCTCGGCGCGGGAAACCATTTCATCGAGGTGCAGTACCTTGACGAGATATACGACCCCGACGCTGCCCGCGCCCTGGGGCTCCGGGCAGGCCAGGTGCTCGTGATGGTCCATACGGGCTCGCGGGGCTTTGGCTACCAGATATGCGACGACCAGATAAGGCTTATGAGAAGCGCGGCCAGCCGCTATGGGTTAGTGCTGCCTGACAGGGAACTTGTCTGTGCCCCGGCCTCAAGCCCCGAGGGCAGGAACTATCTTGCCGCCATGAGTGCCGCGGCCAATTACGCATGGGCCAACAGGCAGGCCATACGCTACTGGATAGAGCAGGCATTTCTGCAGGTGCTGAACATCTCTCCCTCATCCCTTGGCATGTCCATGGTATATGACGTTGCCCATAACATTGCCAAACTCGAACGCCATGAGGTCGAGGGCAGGGTGCGCGAGCTTTTAGTGCACAGAAAGGGCGCCACGCGCGCCTTCCCAAAGGGCCATCCCGAGCTTCCCGCCGCGTACAGGCACATTGGACAGCCCGTTATCATCCCCGGGGACATGGGGCGCTCGTCCTATGTGCTGCTTGGCCAGGAGGCTGCCATGCGCGAGACCTGGGGCTCCACATGCCACGGTGCGGGCAGGGTGCTCTCGCGCCATCAGGCCCTCAAGCAGGCAAGGGGGCGGGCCCTGCATGACGAACTCGCCCGGATGGGTGTCATTGCCATGAGTGCCGGGCGCAGGACCATGGCCGAGGAGATGCCAGAGGCTTACAAGGATATCACCAGCGTCGTGGACGTGGTGCACAGGGCGGGGATATCCCGCAAGGTCGCCCGCCTTCGCCCCATGGGCGTAGTAAAGGGTTAACAGGACTTGTTGAACATGGCCAATGGTTCGTAACTCTCTCATTTCTGTGTTAATATCTGTTTACAGGGGGGGGAAGACGATGCCTGAACTCAGATTGAACCTCATATCTCGCGAATGGGTAGTGGTGGGCACCTCGCACGCCCGCAAACCAGAGGAGTTCCGCGTCCGCGGCAATGACAGGCACCACAGTCCCGAATACGTAAAGACATGCCCCTTCTGTGTGGGCAATGAGAGCAAGACCCCTGACGAACTTCTGAGGCTGCCCGAGGACGGCCCCTGGAGCGTCCGGGTCACCACTAACAAGTTCCCCGTGCTTGAGGTAGAGGGCGAACGGACGAGGATCAACCAGGGCATGAAGCGCGTGGTCACTGGCGTGGGGCTGCATGAGGTGATTATCGAGAGCCCCCGCCATGACACGACCATGGCGTTACAGGAACCCGAGGATGTGGCCCGGGTCATCATGGTCTACAGGGACAGGTTCCGCTCTGTCGTTGACGACAAGCGCGTCCAGCACGCCCTTATCTTCAAGAACCACGGGCCGGATTCAGGCACGAGCATCTCCCATCCGCACGCCCAGCTTATCGCCACCCCTGTCATGCCCCAGCAGGTGCGTTTCCGCGTGGACGAGTCAATGCGCTACTTTGACAACACAGGTGAGTGCCTGATGTGCGCCACATTAATAGACGAGTTCCAGGACGGAAAGAGGATAGTGGTGGACACAGAGCATTTCGCGTCCTTCGTGCCCTTTGCCGCGCTCTCGCCTTTTCATATGTGGATATTCCCCAAGGTGCACAGGCCCTCCTTCGGGACCCTTCCGGACGAACATATCCACGATCTGGCCGAGTGCCTGAGGCTTACGCTGCTGAAGCTGTATGAAGGTCTGAACAACCCAAGCTATAATTTCGCCATCCGCTCCCTGAGCCCCTTCAGGAGCCGCTCGGAATACATCCACTGGTACATAAGCATAGTGCCGAACGTGAGCCGGGCCACCGGGTTCGAGCTTGGCACCGGGATGCACGTCAACCAGGCGATGCCTGAGGAGGTGGCGGAGTTCCTGCGCGGGGTCAGGGTATAGCTATCCTGCCCAAGAGCGCAAACAGCGCCTTGAGGGATTCCGAGTCATCGGGAAGGTCGCACACGGGCCTGCCCTCCATGTCATACTCTACGATGTTATCGTCCTGCGGTATGGTGGCGTCAATGTCCATGCCTAAGCTCTTTGCATAGTCCACTATCTTCGCCGGGTCTCCGGGGATGCGGTTGATTATGAACTTGCGCTCCTTCACGTCAAGGTCAAGCTCGTCCACAAGCCCGTCAATGCGCTTGATGGTCTGCACGCCCTTGACCGTTGCGTCGCTTACGATGAGCAGCAGGTCCACCGCATGGGTGGTCCTCCTTGAGAGGTGCTCCATCCCCGCCTCGTTGTCGATGACCACGTACTGGTAGTCGTCGGCCAGCAGGTCCGTATACTTTCGGATGATGTTGTTTGCCGCGCAATAGCACCCTGGCCCCTCAGGGCGGCCCATGACCATCAGGTCAACCCCGTCGCTCTCAATGACCGACTGCTGCACCTGGTAATCAAAGAGCTGCTCCGTGGTCATTCCCCCCGGGCGCTGGCCTCCGGCCCGGACCGCCTTTAGCGAGTCCTCCCTCAGCCCGCCGATGGTGGCGTGCACTTCAAGGCCCAGTGCCTCGTTGAGGCAGGCGTTTGAGTCCGCGTCCACAGCGAGAACGGGTTTTTTCTTCCTGTCCCTTATGTAGCGCACTGTAAGGGCCGCAAGGCTTGTCTTGCCCGTGCCGCCTTTGCCTGCAAATGCAATCACGTATGCCATGGCTATTATCCTATCTGACCAGCCACGGGCTGGGCTTTGTAGCTCCTTTCAGGAGCAGAATCGTATCCTCCTGAAGCAATCAGTCTTAATACAAGAAGCCAAGCTGGAAATAATCTCTAACCAAATTGACGATGGTTCAATAAAAGGGGTCTGTGATCCCTCGTGACCTCCCAAATTGACGATGGTTAAATAAAAGGGGTCCGTGACCCCCTGTGGCCCTATTTGAAGCTCTGGTCTTTGGTGGGGAATTCCCCTGATTCCACTTCCTCGCGATATTTCTTCATTGCTATCACTGCCTCGTCCTTGAGCTCTGCATAGCGCTTGACGAACTTCGGCACAAAGCGGTCGAAAATCCCTATGACATCATGCATCACTAAAACCTGCCCGTCGCAGTGCGGGCCCGCGCCTATCCCTATGGTAGGGATGGATATGCTCTCTGTGATCTCTCTGGCCAGGTCCATGGGGATGGCCTCGATCACCAGGGAGAAGGCCCCTGCATCTTCAACCGCCTTTGCCTCCTCAAGGAGTTTTTTCCTGGCTTCCTCGTCCTTGCCCTGCACCTTGTATCCGCCCATACGGTGTATGGCCTGAGGGGTGAGGCCGATATGGGCCATCACGGGTATCTCGCTTCTTGCCATGGCGGTTATTCGGTCGCAGACCTCCGAGCCGCCCTCCATCTTTATGGCCTGTGCCCCGCCTTCTTTTATAAAGCGCCCCGCGTTACGCACAGCCTCCTCAACGCTCACCTGGTAGGACATGTATGGCATGTCTCCGATGACCATCGCGTTTTCAGCCCCCCTGGAGACCATGCGGGTGTGGTATATCATCTCGTCCATGGTCACAGGCAGGGTGTTGTCCAGTCCCTGCACCACCATGGCCAGGGAGTCTCCCACTAAAAGGGCGTCCATGCCGGCTTCGTCCGCCATGCGCGCAAAGGGGTAGTCATAGGCCGTGAGCATGCATATCTTCTCGCCCGCGGACTTCTTCTTCATAAAATCGTTAATCGTTATCTTTGCCATAGCCTAGATTTTAACACAGGGAGGGTCACTGGTTCATTCAGGGTAGCGCTGCTAGGGATAAAAGAGTTCTCCATTTCTGATTCCCTCAAGCACTTTGGGGAATTCGTATATTGGGAATTTTTTTATACCGTCCCCTTTGTTGTAGATAAATACTCTTTGTGCAACAGGGTCTCCAACTATCCCCTTGCGGATCGTTCCCACACGCACGCTTAAAATAACATCTTCATTATTATTCTCAAAGCTAGCTTGAACGTAAGCCCAGCAATCATATCCTCTATTTGATTGTTTCCCTTCATACTTTGGGCTGCAGGGGTCATCTTCCTCTCTCACCTTTATATATTCTTTGTAAGACAGGCAGGGCCTTGAGGGGCTGCAACCATCCCCGGCCCCCCAGAGCCATTCAACTTCCGAGCCCGATCCTGCTACCTCAGCAAACCATTGCTCCAAAGGTATGCTTGGCAGTCTGTCATCCAGCAGGCTTGCGTCAATATTCTTTGCGTATTCAATAGCTTCTTTTTCTTTAATGGGATTTATTGGTATTGATGATAATATCTCGTCTCTTTCTCTGGCCAGCCGCAGGCTTTGCTCAAGCTCTGCGATATCGGATGGCATTAAGTCCATACTAGGGCCCAGCCCTGCTATCCTGATATCCCGTACATAAGGCTTTCCTGATATGCTTTCCACATAATTGCCTGTGCCGATACTTAAAACAATATGTCCACAATCACCTGTTCTGGCAGTGGCCGTAGCGCAAACCGAAGGAGCAAGTCCATGCTCTCCTCCCTCCCCGCAAACATGCTCGTCCCATGTGATCGTCGCCTCAGGCCCAACAATATTTGCAAACCATGTTTCTAATGGCTCCTCTGGAAGCCTTGGATCGAATGTATTCATATATATCTCTTTTGCATAATCAACAAGAGTATAAGGGCGGGAGCCCGGGAAGGCTTTTTTAAAGAACTCTTCAGCCATTTTATCTGCTTCTTCGCTGGTCATCGTCTTATTTGTGTTGATGGTGATATGTATCTCGAAATCCGCAGGCTCTGAAAAAACAATATCTGAAAACAGAATTTGAACCAGAAACATTATTGCAATATATATTATGAGATGTTTGTTTGCAGTTTTCATGATTTCGTATTTTTACACAGGCATGTTGAATTAGCAAGAAATATAGTGTCTACTCGTCCCTTGAGGGGCATATCTTAAAGAGTACGCACTCGTCATGCTTTGGTTTTC
>DAOWET010000265.1 GCA_030638335.1 Nitrospirota bacterium | reverse complement strand
GACGGAGAAGACGAATCCATCAAGGACCACCTCTACAACCTCGCCCTGGACTTTGAGAGAAAACGCCAGTTCAACAAGTCCGTCTCCATATACGAGCACATCAAGACCGCAGGGAACTTCCGCGACATTGATGACAAGATAGAGAAGCTGACCAGGGCCGGGGACTCCATGATGTTCGGCTCCGGCAAGCTCGGTGGCGGAGGGGGCGAGAGCACGATGATAATCGACGGCTCCGAGCTGACCCCCACCCTGGGCAGGTACGAGATCCTCAAGGAACTCGGCAAGGGCGCAATGGGCATCGTCTACCTCGGGCGCGACCCGCAGATAAACCGCCAGGTGGCCATCAAGACCATCCGCTTCGAAGATATAAGCGAGGAAGAGGAAAAGGATGTCAAGGAGAGGTTCTTCCGCGAGGCCGAGGCTGCGGGAAGGCTCAACCACCCCAACATCGTGGCCATATACGATGCAGGAGAGGACCAGGACCTTGCATATATCGCCATGGAGCTGCTTGCGGGTGTGGACCTCTCTGACTACCTCCCGAAGCTCAAGAACAAGCGCATGCCCCCAAGGATGGCGATAAAGATGCTGGGCCAGATAGCGGACGCCCTCAACTACGCGGGCAAGCTGGGCATAGTGCACCGCGACATAAAGCCCGCCAACATTATGCTCTTGAAAAACGGCACTGTAAAGATCACTGACTTCGGCATAGCCCGCGTTGTGGAGACCTCAAAGACCCAGACAGGGGTGGTGCTGGGCACTCCAAGCTACATGAGCCCGGAGCAGGTCATTGGCAAGAAAGTGGACGGACGAAGCGACCTCTTCAGCGCGGGAGTGATGCTCTACGAACTCTTAAGCGGCAAGAAACCCTTTACCGGCGACAGCATAGCAACGCTCATGTACAATATAGCCAACCAGCCGCACCCTCCCCTGAAAGAAGTCGTCCCGGGCATCCCGGAATGCTGTGCGGTCATTGTGGACAGGTTCCTGGCAAAAGACCTTGACAAACGCTACCAGAACGGTGCCCAGGCAGTAAAGGACCTGAAGGCCTGCTACATGGCAATGGGTAAGAAAAAATGAAGATACAGGGGTTCGGGCTGACTGATGTTGGAGTTGTGCGCGCCCACAACGAGGACAGTTTCTATGTAGACAACGAGTCAGCCCTGTACATAGTCTGTGACGGCGTTGGCGGCAGGAACGCCGGGGAGATAGCCAGCCAGATGGGCGTGGACATCATCCGCGACCAAATGACCAGCGCACGCGGCAAGAGTGACGCCTTCATCGGCACCTTCGACGATTCCTTCTCAGAGACCACGAACCGCCTGGGCTCAGCCGTCCGCCTGGCAAACCAGGTTGTGCATGAGGCCTCAAGGAGCAAACCCAACCTCCAGGGCATGGGCTCCACGGTCGTGGCAGCGGCGTATGAGGACGGCGTACTGAGCCTTGCCCACGCCGGCGACAGCAGGGCATACCTCCTTAGGAAGGACAAGCTTAGCCAACTGACCGACGACCACTCCCTTGTGAACGAGCAGCTTAGAAAAGGCCTTATTTCCGAAGAGGAAGCAAGGCTCTCTGAGGTCAAGAACGTCATCACCCGCGCCCTTGGTCCCGATCCCAAGGTGAACGTAGAGCTTGCCGAGCACGAGGTGCAGGGAGGAGACGCCTATCTCCTTTGCTCCGACGGCCTTTCCAACATGGTCCCTGATGAGATGATACTTTCCACCCTGCTGAATTCAGACCGCATTGACAGGGCATGCCTGAAACTCATCGAAATGGCAAAGGACAACGGCGGCACCGACAATATTACCGCAGTGATCGTTCATGCCGAGAAAAGCGGCATTTTTAGCTTCTTTAAAAAGCTCTCTGTATGATGTTATGATATAATGTGAGGGGAAAATGGATAAGCTGATACTGAACTTTAAAGAGTCGACGTTGAAGGAATATCCGATGGACAAGAATGAGTTCACCATCGGGAGAAAGCCTGACAACGACATCCAGATCGACAACCCCGTCGTATCCGGCAAGCACGCGCGTGTCATCAAGGAAGGCCGCAAGGTCATAGTTGAGGACCTGGGCAGCACCAACGGCACCTTCGTGAACAAGAAAAAGATATCCAAGTGCGAGCTCAAGCACAAGGACATTGTTTTCATTGGCAAACACACTATCGTATTCCTCTCTGACGACCCGGTGGCCCAGCTTGAGGCCTCTGCCGCGGAAGAGGACGACCTTGACGCCACCATGGTCCTCCAGACCAAGGCCCATGCCAAGATGAGCGGCGCATCAAAGGCCGGCCTTGGCGGCCTTACAGTCATCGAGGGCTCGGCCGACAAGACCGAATACGAACTCACCGCGCGCTTGAGCACAATAGGCAAGGCCGAAACCTCCACGGTGAAGATCAAGGGCCTGCTGGCCCCCAAGACCGCGGCCCTCATAAACAGGGGCAACAACGGTTACGTGATAGCCCCTCCGGGCTCCGGAGCCAAGATCACTGTCAACGGACAGCCCCTTGCAGGCAGACGTCCGCTCAAGGACGGAGACATTCTGGAGCTATACGGCATAAAGCTGCAGTTCTTCTTAAACGCATAGCCCGCTACAAAGAGTTCCGAGGGTCAAGAGGAACACGAGGGGCGCAAACCTATTCCTTTACTCCACCCTGTATCCCTGCAATCCAGAGCGCTTTCTGATTTAGTGTAGATGCCAGGCGCCAGCCACGGGCTGGACTTTCAAATACCTTCCTGCATATAAACCCAAACAAACGGGTCCGTGACCCCCACAACAACGCAGATGCGCTGAATCAGGAAGCGCCAGACTTCCCGGAGAGTTTCGCGCTAGTACTTGAAAGCCGCTCGATCAGAGTAAGCAGAAAAACCTTCATGAAGCGCAGCTGGCAGTTCGTGGAGGCCTTCTCCATCTCCGCGCTTGTGACCTTGATGAGCATCACGTCGTCCGTGGATATGATACTTGCCGTGCGTTTGGATTTAGTGAAATAGCCCATCTCCCCAAAACACTGGCCCTCGTTAAGGGTTGAGAGAACTGCCTCGCCCTTCCTGCCCCCCGCCTTGCCCTTTACGAGGATGAAGAAGGAATCGTCCACGTCCCCCTCGGTGACTATCACCTCTTCAGGGGAGTATTCCGCCCACTCGCTGTGGTCAATGACCTCCCACACCTCGGAGTCAAAGAAGT
>DAOWET010000214.1 GCA_030638335.1 Nitrospirota bacterium | reverse complement strand
TTGTGATCGCGCTTGGTGTCCTGAGAAACGGAGTTCCATATCAGGAGGACTGGGTGAGCAAGAGACCTGTGTAAAATAATGCTTGACTCTGATCACAGAATCTCCGTCAGGCGGGAGAACGATCCTCTTGAAAAAAAGAATCAAAGGCAACATAATTACTTAAGGGGAAAGGCTTATAAAAAACATGTCCGACACCACGACAGTCGGACATGTTAATGGATGATGATTTAATAAAATGAGTGTGTCCCTATTTTTAATTATTCAGCTCTCTTTCAGCGCTTAAATAGAACCGCTATCATTTCCCACTGTTCCATTATTTTTCAAATAAACCGGTGCTTCATCACCAATAAAAAACATTGCCTTCTCTATTATCCAAGCACCATTATTTTTTTGAAGAGATATCTCAACTTCACCACTATTCCTTTTACCATCTATTGCAAGTTTATATTCAGCATGCCCAGTTCCCATAAACAATTGTTGCTTATCAGAATATGAAATTATCTTGACATCATTTATTTCACCTATACTCTCAATTATTTGTATGTTATTTTCAATATAACTCTTTGCAACTTTAAAAGACTCCCCGGAATAAGCCCAATAATAACTAGCGAAGCAGAATATTATAAAAAATATACTTATTAATACAATAGCTCTCCTTTTCTCTTTTAACTTGCCTATAATGTTATTTTCAATCATAAGCACCTAATTGAGGAGAAAATTAGTGACACATCCCACTTTCTCTGACCCGTTTTGCATGAAGGCTTCTCATATCACGGCTATTATGACTCAGAGAAAGTGAATTGTAAAGAAAATGCGACCTGCACGGATGTAGGGGAAACTCCTAATCCTCATCTTCCCTCGAAAGAGGGTGGGCCTTGTCGTAGACCTCCATCAACTTAGCGATGTCCAGGTGCGTGTACTTCTGCGTGGTGGATAGCGAGGCGTGGCCCAAAAGCTCCTGTATCACCCTCAAGTCCGCGCCCCCGTGCAGCAGATGAGTGGCAAAGGTGTGCCTGAGAGTATGGGGCGTGACGTCAGGGCCAAGGGACATGAGGGCCGCGTATTTTTTCACCACGCGCCGGATGCCCCTGTCGCTGAGCCTCCCGCCGTTGCGGTTCAGGAACATGGGCTTGTCCTTATCCCCAAAATCCAATAATCCCCTTCCCTCCAGATATTCCTTTAACGCATCAAGGGCCTTTGAGCCAACCGGCACGATGCGCTCCTTGTTGCCTTTGCCCATGACACGCACCCTGCCCTCCTGGATGTCAACGCTCCCCACGTTCAGGCCCTCAAGCTCGCTTACCCTCAGGCCGCTTGAGTAGGCAAGCTCTAAAATAGCGCGGTCGCGCTGAGAGAACCGCCCTGTGCCTCCCTCCTTTGCCCCAACCTTGGATAAAAGGTCGAAGGCCTCGTCAATGCTCAGGAACCTCGGGAGCCGCTTCGGGACCTTTGGGGAGGCCACAAGTTTTGCGGGGTTGGCCTTGATTATTCCCTCTTTGTGGAGAAAGGAAAAAAATGACCTCAATGTGGCAAGCCTTCTGGAGACGGTGCTGCGGGCAGCGCCGCCTGCAAGCTCCTGCGCAAGGTATGCCCTCACTACCGCGGGGCTGTCGGGCTCGTCGCCCTCAAGGAAATCAAAGTACCGCTCCAGGTCCTTGCCATAGGCCCTGAGCGTGTGCTCCGACGCGCCCCTCTGCACGCGCATGTACCTGAGGAACTCGTCTACGCGCTCTATCATCCGGACACCCGGGAAAGGCCCGCGCCTGCCGCCATCTTAATGGCAAAGCGTGGGCTTCTGAAAAACTGCCTGAGGGGCATTATGGCCGCCCTATGGACCTCCCTGCGGCAGAGACCGCAGGGTATGCCTTTAAAGGCAAGGAGTTGGCAACCCCGTGGCAAGGGGCCATGGACCCCAAGCCAGTCAGGTCTTAAAGTCCAACCATCGTCCTCAAGTATAAAAAGGGCCCTTGGCCCCGGGGAATGCACTGGTGCATTCAAGGACATCATGACTTATTGTAGCATGCGGGGATAGTCCGGATAGTCCGGCTATTGCCTCCCGTACCCCTCTGAGCCGTCCTCGGTGATGTTATAGGTGCGAAGGACCTCGCTGTGTGTGGCAAGGGCTTCCTCGCGGTCAAGGACCAGGCTGTAGCCTTCCTCGCTCTTAAGCACAACATAAGGCCCTGTGGAGCCTGTGACAAGCTCGTGGAACTCCCTGAAATCGCGGAAACCCGCGCCGTCCACCTTGCGCACGATCCAGCTCCTCAAGGAATGGTACCCCCTGTTGACGTCAGCCGGCAGCACCTGTACCACAAGTACCACCTCGCTCCTGTCCTCGTCCGGGCGCTTCTTGGCCACCACCAGGAGTTCCTTTGGCGCCTTGCAGTTCTTCCACTCGCAGATGAGGTTCCTTGTCAGGGGACTGAAGACCACGCCGCCGAAGATGAAGTACTCGGGGCGCACGTCGTAGTGCATGGGGGGCACCAGGAAGACGTCCTCGCCCCGCTGGGTCATTGCAAAGCGTACCTCGACCTCCTTGCCGTCTCTGAGCATGGTCAGGCGGATATCCTCTCCAAGCTGGTGCAGGTCGGAATAGTAGCCGAATACCACCCGCTCGTTGGGCCTGAACTCCACCGAACCGTCGTCCGCTATGGGGTGGCCGTCTATCTTCAGCAGCACGTCCCCGGCCTTAATGTGGTCCGAGGCAGGCGAGTTCCAGAATACCTTGTTCACAAGCACACCGGTCTGCTCGTCGCTCATCCCGTACTTGCGCTTCAAGGCCGGGCTCTCCATGTCCTGGATGGAAAACCCCACCTCGGGGAAGCCGTCATAGCTGCCGTCAGAGAGGTCGTCGAGAAAATGGTGTATCAGGGGGGTGGGTATCATGTAGCCGATGTTCTCGGCCTGGCTTGAGTTATAGGCCTGCATGACTATGCCCACCACCTCCCCGTCCTGCATGACAGGGCCGCCGGAGTTTCCGGGGTTGATGGCCGCGTCAATCTGACCGGCAAGGAAGAAGTATCCGCCGTGCGCGTACTCCTGGTACTCGATGCGCGAGATGATCCCCTTGGTTATGCTCAGGGAATCGCCCCCAAGGGGGAAGCCGTAGGCAAGCACTTCCTCCAGGACCTCGGGCAGGCCACCGAACTTCAAGGGGCGTATGCCCTTGAAGAAATCGCCTTCCTCCACCACCAGAAGCGCCAGGTCCGACTCGTGCGAGACATGCTGCACCTTTGCGTTATAGCGCTTGGAAGAACCGTAGGGCTGCACCTGTATGAAGGTGGCGTTCGAGACCACGTGGGCGTTGGTGAGTATGCGCCCTCCCTCTATCACGCAACCCGACCCGCTAGCTCTTCGAGGCGCGCCCATGGTCCAGGGGCTGTAGTAGTCAGGGGTCGAGGTAACGGTGAAGACCTTGACTATAGCCTTTTTTATGCGTTCCTCCCCGCCGTTTCCAGCCCGGGCGTCTCCGGCAAGACCGGACATTACAAGCAAAGCGGCAAGTGTGGCATGTATGACAAATCGGTTAATGCAAAAGCGCATGTCAGCGGACCTCCGTGTTGTATATATGATGTATTCGTGGTGCATACGTGGTGCATACGTGCTGCATACGTGCTGTTTACGTGCTGTATACGGGATATGTATTAACTTACCACAATATCGCCTATACGGTATAATCAAGCTCACAGGATGAGGATGAACTCTCAGATAGCGCTCCTTCTGCTTGCGGCTGTTGTTTTCCTGCCAGCCCTCTTTAAGGAGAAACCCCGGTGGCCCATGCCCGAGGTGCGCGCCGTACTGCCGGGCACCGGCCTCCCGATGTACAGGACAGAGTTTATTAATCCATCTGGGCCCTTTGGCCCCGGAGGCCCCGATAACAAGGTCTCCATGAGCCACGTTGCCTCCCTTGCCCCCCTGACCCTGGACAAAGATGGGGCCATGGCCGCTGCCTGGTACTCAGGCTCGCGCGAGGGCGCGCGCGACGTATCCATATACCTCTCAAGGCTCGACCCGGACTCCGGCATCTGGAGCAAGCCTCAAAAGGTCATGGACAGACACACGGCCTCGGCCGACATAGGCCGCCGTGTTAAAAAGATCGGCAACGCGCTTTTGCACACCGACTCCGGCGGCAGGCTCTGGATGTTCTTCTCCACCATCAGCGAGGGCGGGTGGTCCATGAGCACCTTGTCATATACGCATTCGCTTGACGGGGGGCTTACATGGGCAAGAAGCAGGCGCATGCTCCTGAGCCCTGTCATGAACCTCACCAATAACGTGAAGAACAAGGCAGTGGCGCTCGATGACGGGTCGTTCCTTATACCCGCCTACCACGAGCTTGCCCGCAAGTTCCCGGAGGCCGTGCGCTTTGACCCGGCAACTGAAAAATACGAAAAACGCAGGATGGGCAGCCCTTTTATAAAGACCAGGGCCATACAGCCCGCCCTTATGGCGGGAAACGGGGGAACCCTGTCCGCAATCTTTAGAAATATGGGCAGGAACATGGCTAAAGGCGGGAACAAGAGAGAAAAGCGTGTGGCCTTTCTGAGCACAAGCCATGACGGGGGCCTTACATGGTCAGAGCTGTCAAAGACCGATCTCCTGAACCCCAACTCCGGACTCGACGCGCTCATGCTCTCAGACGGCCGGATGCTCGCGGTGGCAAATGACCTTCCAAAGGGGCGGCACAGGCTCTCGCTCCTGGTCTCGGAAGATGGGGGCGTCTCGTGGAAGCGCATACATATGGTCGAGGACTCTGGAACGCCGGAGTCCGGGGACGAGTTCTCATATCCATTCCTGGCCCGCGACTCTGAGGGCAACATACACCTTGCATACACCTATAAGCGCAAGCGCATTAAGCATGTGATGTTCAACGAGGCCTGGATAAAGAAGCAGGCCATAGGAAATGAGAAGCGCGATGGCTAGCACACTTTACCCGCATATGGGCTTTCTGCTTGTCATGTTCTGGGCTCTCTCGGCCCTGGCCCACCGCTTAGAGATCGTGCGCCAAGGGAAAAAAGGCATAAGCGCGGCAGCCATCCTTGCTGTTTCATTTTCTCTGAGCTTCACTCCTATTGCCGGGCTTTCGTTTAGCGGTTTTGTCTTGAGCTTTATCCCGGTGTTTTCCAGCGGGAGCCTCTTTATTGCGACAATGTTTCTTATCAAGCTCTACAAAGGCAGAAACCCGATAAAAGAGCGCGAATGGACTGTGCTTATAATGGCAGGAGGGCTTTACACTCTGACGCTTATGGTCTCGGCCCTTGGGATATTGCCCTTTGACCTTTACTCGGCGGGATATGGCGAGATATGGTTCCTGGGGCTCTTGGCCCTGAGTGCTGGTGCACTGGCCTTGTGGGGCTCTGTGCTTACGTGGTGGCTCATCGCAGCCCCTGCGCTCTGGTGGATAGAGGCCGTGCCTTCCGGCAATATTAACGATACGCTTACGGATTTTTTCTTTCTCGTGCTCTGCCTGGTGCTTCTGACCAGAAAGCTTCTTGGTTTGCGAAAGCCCAAGGGGGTATGATTGAATATTATTTATGGTCTACCCGCTAGGAGATAGCCTCAAGATATTATGAGATATATCGAAACACCAAGACCAATAAGGTTCCTTGCAGCCTCCATCGTCCTGAACCTTATATTGTTCACCGCATTAAGGCTTGCCTTTCTGGCGGCCTTTGGCTCGCCCGGGGACCCGCTCGGGCCGCTCCTTTGGAAGACCCTGTACATAGGGTTCAAGTTCGACCTGAAACTTGCCGCGATAATGAACCTGCCGCTCATGCTCACGTGGGTCTGGTTCATAAGCCCATACGACAAGACCTCGGGCAGGTGGCTCTGGGGGGCCTACCTCGTTACGGTGAACTTTCTTGTGCTTCTCACATACATATTCGATTTCGGGCACTACGCCTACCTGACCCTCCGGCTGGACGCAACGGCCCTGAGGTTCCTCCTGAATCCGCTCATCTCCATGCAGATGATATGGGAGACCTATCCGGTCATACCCATAGCCCTGGGGGTGGCGGCGTTCATAATCCTGTATGTGTTTGTAATAATCCGCCTTCTGGGGAAGATGAGCTCTGCAATGGTCATAACCGCCTCCAGAGGCAAGAGGGGGGCGGTCTACGCTATTGCGTTCATCTTGTGCATTGCCGCCATCTATGGCAAGTTCTCCTACTATCCCCTGAGATGGTCGGACGCATTTTTCTCCACACACCCCTTCTCAAGCGCACTTGCCACGAACCCGGTGCTGAACCTTGTGGAAACGCTCAAAAAACACAAGAGAAAACCATTCGACACAGAGCTTGTGAAAAAGCACTACCCGCTTGTATCGCACTTTCTGGGCGTTGACAGGCCCGATCCCGAGAACCTTTCCTTTATAAGAAGGGTGGGGCCGGGAGCCAACTGGAAGCAAACACCCAACGTTATTATCGTGCTGCTTGAGTCATTCGCCCACTACAAGGTCGGGGTTATGGACAATCCATTGGACCCCACGCCGAACTTCGACGCCCTGGCCAGTGAGGGCATACTCTATACGCGTTTTTATACCCCGCACTCAGGTACCGCGCGCTCGGTCTTCACCACCATCACGGGGCTCCCCGACGTTGAGACCGACCGTACCGCAAGCCGAAACCCCATGGTGGTGAGGCAGCACACCATAGTGGACGCCTTCAAGGGGTACGAGAAGTTCTACTTCCTTGGAGGGAGCCTCAACTGGGCCAATATCCGTGGGATCCTGATGCGCAACATCGAGGGCCTTGAGATACACGAGGAGGGGAGCTACACCGCGCCCCGTGTAGATGTATGGGGCATATCCGACCTGCATTTATTTGAAGAGGCCGGTAATATCTTAAAGCAAAGGGAAAAACCCTTCTTCGCGATCATACAGACATCGGGCAACCACAGGCCCTATACCATCCCCGAGGACAACAGGGGGTTTACTATACGCAAGGAAACAGAGGAGGCTGTAAAAGAAGCGGGCTTTATCTCAGTGGAGGAGTTCAACTCCTTCAGGTTCATGGACCACTCCATCGGGCATTTCATCCAGCAGGCAAAGAAGGAAAAATACTTTGAGAACACCATCTTTGTCTTCTACGGAGACCACGGCCTGCCCGGGCACGCCCGGCACATGAACAGGGCAGAGGACCTGCTGGCGCTCACCACCTTCCACGTGCCGCTATTGATATACGCCCCTGGTATTGTTGAGGGTGGGGTGGTGGACAGAAAACCCGCAAGCGAGGTGGACGTGATGCCAACGGTGGCCTCTCTTGCCGGCATGCCGTACCTGAACAACACCCTTGGCCGCGATCTCTTGGACCCGAAATATAATGACCAGCGTTATGCCTTCACCATGTACCACTTCCCCGCAATGCCGCAGATAGGGGTTGTGGGGGAGGACTTCTACCTTACGATGAACGCCGACGGCACGGGCAGGAAACTGCATGACTACCACTCGGACAAGCCACGCGTAGAGGTGAACGAGATGCACCCGGGGAAAGCCGACCAGATGGCCGAGCTCGCGCGCGGCCTGCACGAGACGGCCAAGTACCTGCTCTACAACAACAAGCCCGAGAACTTCAGATAGCCTGCAGCATTAGACAAAACAGTCATTAACCAATCCGCAGGGAACCGATCCGATGGCTTGCAAGTTCCTCCTGCATTTAACAGTTATCTGTCTCCGCAACTCTTAAAAACCTTATGCCGGAATCCACAAGCAGGCTTTTCCTGCCGTATTGTTAGGCTGCTAGACATCTTTCTGGCGGAATCTTACGCTATATATAGTTATGTTTTAATATCTTGCGGAATGCGGCAACTGTGCAGAGTCAAGGCAAACCATAGGTTTTCTTTATGTTTTCCAAGCCATTTGATAGGTATTAACTATTTGACAAATAGAGTTATCCAATGGTAACTTAAGCCTGAATCTGCAATTTGAGGAGGAGGGTTTATGCAATACAAAGGTTATTTTGGTTCGGCTTTGCTGGCAGCGATTCTGTTTGTGGCGGTTCAGTTCTTTCTTCCCATTAATGCTCTTGGGGCCTCGCAAGGCAGCTATCCAACAATAAGTACAGATGAACTTGCATCAATGCACAGCTCTGATGTTTGGGATTTTCACATCATTGATGCAAGAAACCCGGGTGAATATGAAGAGGTCCATATTAAAGGAGCAATACTTGTTGCCCAGAAGAAGTTTGATGAGTACGCCATAGCCCTGCCGAGTGACAAAAGTGTAAAACTTATTTTCTATTGCAATGGAGTCAAGTGCGGCAAGAGCAAGAAGGCCGCAGCACTTGCATCAAAGAGGGGCTACAGCGATCTCTTTGTTTATGCTGAAGGCATGCCCGTATGGGAAGAAAAAGGACTCCCTATATACAAAGGACCCAATTACGAGAAAAAAATTAAGACAACAATTATTGCTCCTTCCGAGCTCAGGGGCATGATCGGATCAGGGTCGGACGATTTTACTGTGGTCGATGTCCGCGACAAAGAGGAATTCGCTGAAGGCCACATGCCCGGCTCAATAAACATCCCGGTCGAGGAATTCGCCCTGAACTCCCATGTGCTGGACAAGGATAAGAAGATCATAGTCTACTGTAATTCCGGCGGAAGGAGCTATCAGGCTTATCGCAAGCTCATGAAACTGGGATACAAGAATATATCTCAGACAATCTTTGCAGATTGGAAAACAGCTGGTTATGAGGTTGAATAGTTCTCAAAACATCTGACAGAATCTATTCGGGAAAAGCGCGCGCACTTGTTGCAGGAGGTGCAGTCGGAGACGTCCGCGCAATCAAAGAACAATTTACTTTGGCCCTGCCCTTGAGTTATGATCCCGTGATTTGTATATAATAGACAGGCAAAGCGTCAGGATTTTACAATGGGAAAAGATACTGTAAATAGGATACTGGTTACGGGCGGGGCCGGGTTCATCGGCTCCCACCTCTGCAACCGCCTCATCGAGGACGGCAATGAGGTTCTCTGCATGGACAACTTCTATACCGGCCGCCGTGCAAACATCGCCCACCTGCTTACAAACCCGAGGTTCGAACTCCTCAGGCACGATATCTGTTTCCCCCTTTATGTTGAGGTTGACGAGATATACAACCTTGCCTGCCCTGCAAGCCCCGAACGGTACCAGTTC
Organism: Nitrospirota bacterium; assembly: GCA_030638335.1. Classification (GTDB taxonomy): domain Bacteria; phylum Nitrospirota; class Thermodesulfovibrionia; order Thermodesulfovibrionales; family JdFR-86; genus DAOWET01. The sequence continues at coordinate 2,506 of DAOWET010000214.1, read as the reverse complement.
GACCCCGTTCAGACCACAAAGACTTGCGTGCACGGAAGCATAAACGTCCTGGGACTCGCAAAGCGCCTGAAGGTGAAAGTGCTCCAGGCATCCACCAGCGAGGTCTACGGCGACCCGGAGGAACACCCCCAGACCGAATCCTACTGGGGCAAGGTTAACCCCGTGGGGCCGCGCTCATGCTATGACGAAGGCAAGCGCTGCGCGGAAACGCTTTTCATGGACTACCGGAAGCAGCACAACATGAAGATAAAGATCGCCCGCATATTCAACACCTACGGCCCTAACATGCTCTCAAACGACGGCAGGGTGGTCAGCAACTTCGTCGTACAGGCCCTGGCGGACAGGGACATAACGGTTTACGGAGACGGCACGCAGACAAGGAGCTTCTGCTATATAGACGACCTGATCGAGGGAATGCTCCTGCTTATGGACAGCCCGGACGATTTCACCGGCCCTGTCAACCTCGGCAACCCGGCAAACATTACCATCCAGGCACTGGCTGAAAAGGTTCTGGACCTTACAGGCTCCGGGTCGAAAATAATCAAGAAGCCGCTGCCCGGGGATGACCCGGCAAACCGCCAGCCCGATATCTCCCTTGCAAAGGGAACTCTGGGATGGGCCCCTTCGGTCGGGCTCGAGGAAGGCCTGCTCAGAACGATCGAGTACTTCAGGAAGTCACTGTGAAGCTCTCAATAGTCATCCCGTGCTACAACGAGTCTGCCACCATCACAAAGATCATCGAAATGGTCCTTGGCGTGGATTACGGATCAAAGGAGATAATAGTCGTTGACGACTTCTCCACGGACGGCACCAGGGATATCCTCAACAGCGGGATCAAGGACAAGGTGGACAGGATCGTCTACCACGAGCGCAACCTTGGCAAGGGCGCGGCCCTGAGGACCGGATTTGCCCTGGCCACAGGCGACATCGTCATAGTGCAGGACGCTGACCTTGAATACGACCCCAACGAGATCCCGATGGTGATCGCCCCGATCCTTGCGGGCAAGGCAGACGTTGTTTACGGTTCCCGTTTTATCGGCGGCTCGGCCCACAGGGTGCTTTTCTTCTGGCACATGGTGGGCAACAAGCTTCTCACCTTCTTTTCCAACATGCTCACTAACCTCAATCTCACTGACATGGAGACCTGTTACAAGGCGTTCAGGCGCGATGTCATCCAGTCTGTCAGGATAGAGGAGGACCGCTTCGGGTTCGAGCCTGAGATAACCGCGAAGATATCAAAGATGGGGCTCTCGATCTTTGAGGTGGGCATATCGTATAACGGCAGGACCTACGCCGAGGGCAAGAAGATAGGCTGGAAGGACGGCATCAGGACCTTCTACTGCATTGTCAAATACAATTTCTTCCGGTAACCTCCCATGAGCGAAAAGACCATAACGCGCGGAAGCGGGCTTCTTGAGGGCTTCCTCGCCCGCAAGAGGGCTGAAAAGGCCAACGGGCTGATACCGCCCGGGCACAGGTCGGGCCGCATACTCGACGTGGGCTCGGGGAACTACCCATACTTTCTTGTAAATACCGAATTCAAAGAAAAGTTCGGTATAGATATCAAGGTCAACAGGGACCTTGTGCCTGACGGCATCACCCTGACAAGCCACGACTTTCACAAAAACACCGCCCTTCCCTTTGAGGACGGGTTCTTTGATGCGGTGACGATGCTTGCGGTGTTCGAGCATATCAAGGTGGACACGCTTCCGGAACTCGTCCATGAAATTCTGCGGGTCCTCAGGCCCGGGGGAGTGTACGTGCTGACCACCCCGGCTTTCTGGACCGACATGATACTTAAGAGCATGGCTAAAGCAGGGCTGCTGAGCGCTGTTGAGGTTGAAGACCACAAAGCCCTGTACTCAAAACGAAAGGTCTCCTCCATACTCCAAACAGCGGGCTTTCCGGCAAGCGAAATACACTCGGGATACTTCGAACTGAGCATGAACATATGGGCAATGGCCAGAAAACAGCTCAATAAAAGCGAGCCTCAACTGATATAATATTCCCTATGCTTTATTCAACCGATAAAAAGCATGCCCTTATTTTTGCATACGCTGTCATAGGATGCCTCCTGGTTTTTGTTGTCACCTCCAAGGCCCGGATAAGGGATTCCGTCTCCGACCCCTATGGTTCCATCATCACAGCACATGCAATACTTAAACACCATACCATGAAGCTGAATGCATTCGAGTCAGAGATCAAGATGAGCCATCACGGGATCGTAAAACTTGGAGAAAACATTTATGACGAATACCCCCCAGGCACGGCATTCATGTCCCTGCCCGCGGTGTACATCGCGGACCTGCTCGGAAGGGACCTTCTAAGCACCGGGGGGATCACGAAAACTCAAGTCAATATAATCTCCATCGTCAACCCTGCAATATTCCTGATCATATTCCTTATAGGAACGTTCTACGTCCCGCCTACAGAAAGCTTCATAGTTACGGCGGTATCCTTCTTTGGAAGCTCCCTTTCAAGCTCTCTGTCAACGGCACTTTGGAAC
>DAOWET010000115.1 GCA_030638335.1 Nitrospirota bacterium | reverse complement strand
TAGGTGAGGTGTGCCTGGGGGTCGAGGTCCACGACGAGCACGCGCTTGTCCAGAAGCGTAAGGCCTGCGCCAAGGTTCACCACTGTGGTGGTTTTCCCCACGCCGCCCTTCTGGTTTATAACAGCGATGACAGTCATATGTGAGACCTCCTGAAATGGTCTCCCCCGGTGAGATCGGACAGCCTGAGCCCGATGCAACATTATATCACAGCATGGAGTGAACTCAACCTGTTGTAGAATATTGTATGAGCGATGACGCCGGATATGCCCTCTGGATCGAGCCTCCGGCCTTTCTCGCAGTGCGACTGAACGCGCTGATCGATGCCCTTTCCGCTCAACACGGAGGGCCCCGCTTCAGCGCCCACATCACCTTGCTTAGTGGCATCTCAGGAGACGAGGAGGCCCTCAAGCAGGCCACGGGCTCGCTTGCCTCGGCCCTTTCCCCCTTTGAGATGAGGCTTTCAGGGGTGGGACGTGAGGACTATTATTTTCGCTGCCTGTACCTGCTTGCTGAACTGTCAGGGTCTTTGAATGAGGCCAGGGAGATGGCGGAGGAGGTGTTTGGGGCTTTCAGGGTGTCCGGGAGGAGTGAAAAATACATGCCGCATATGAGCCTGCTCTATGGCGATATTGACGACCCTGCCAAGGACGCTATAATACAAGGCATTGGAGGCGCGGTGACTGCGAATTTCACTGTGGAGGGCCTTTCACTGTACCGCGTCCACGGGGATGTGAGCGGATGGAAAAGAGTGGGAGAGGTTTTTCCCTTGTAAGCCTGAGGGCTAGGGCTCCTAGTTGAAGCTGATTCTTATTGCGCCCAGATCTGCGGAGGGCGCTGTGCTATTCAGCATTACTGGCACAGGAATGTTGTCTATGGACAGAGAACTCTTGTCAGGGATGCTTGAGGCGGTCCGCTTGTCAAAGACCAGAGCTACGTAGTACTCTTCCTCATTCAACCCTGTGAATTTGAAGGAGCCATTGCTGTCCGTGAACTGTGACGATACTAATGCGGTCATGTTCCTTGATGCTCCGAATAAATGCTCATGATCAAGGAACCTTCTGCCTATATGGCCTTTTCTGAGCAGGACCGCCTTAACGCCGTCCATAGTTATTCCGTTGAACAGGACCTTCCCTGATAATATTCCAAGAAGCGGAGGGTTCCTCACATCTTTTTCGATCTCAGCCACATCAATGCCGTTTTCCCTGCCGAGTTCAAGCCAGTGTTCCGCCTTCTCCGGATGTCCAAAACGGAACATCGCCTTGGAGAAGAACTTCACCGAGTGATAGTTAGGGTGCCAGTTCTCAGAATTCATGAATTCCCGGATGACATCTGCATTGTCCTTTGTCGACGGCATCCAGTGTAATATCGGAGACATCATAACTCTTGAAAGTGCAGTTCTGCGTGCAGAGTCAGCAAGAGTTCTCCTAGCGGGTATTTCATCCCAGAGGCTGAAATACCCGTAATATATAGTCTGTGAAAGGTTGTTGTATACATCCGATCTGTTAATGTGTTTCTGTGCAAAACGCTCTATTTTTTTCAAGTTATTCCTTGAAACAGGTATGGTTTCCTCGCAATATGTATCAAACCCATACTCTTTGTTGTATTCAAAGCAAGTCAGGTTCATATATCTGGACTCAAGGGGCCAGTCAATAAGAGCAAACCCTCTATCTTCCTCGGCATCAAACAGCAGAACTTTCCAGGGCGTTTGTTCGCCAGAGTCCAGCCCCGCCGCCTTGACAAGACCTTTAGATAGTTCTGATTCCAGAGCCCGCTGGCCCCTGTTCATATATCCGGCTATCGCGAAAAATAATAGACATATGGAAATTGATGCAGATAACCATGACGCCCTTGTGCCAAGGCTCTTTCTTTTTGGTGAGAATGCGAAAACAGAAACAGAAATGCTTAGGACAAGGAAAGTGAAATAAAACATTAACGAAGCGGTTGATTTTAGAATTCGAATAAGGCTGAGTTCATACTCATCGTCTCCAAACATTGAGAATGAAAGGCCATATGAGTATATTGCAACTATCGCCACTACGAAGAGAGAAAGTCCCACACCAAGAGCAAAGCATTTATTAGTGCTCGGTTCACCATAACCTTTAATCACATGCTTGGGGTATGGTGAAAGCACCCTCCCCATTGCCCATAGCACGCCTGTTAGAATGGTCACGATGGACTGGATCAATACATCAATGGAGTCCATACTCTTAAATATGGCAAACAGATTTTCAAGGAATGTGGCTTCATGTAAATAAAAAGATGAAGAATAAATTGAAATAACCGTGGAGCAATATATAGCAATGAAGGCGAGGAAAGCCAATGTGAATTTCATCCATTTTCTGAATCTACTGGAAGGTGCTTTATTTGGAGGATAGATGATAAGCATGAGCATGTATATGTTAAAAATCCCTGCCAGAAATGACAGGCCAAGAGGAACATATATGGTGTTCTCTCCAAATGGAGCAATTAGATTATATGTGGCTTGCTCGGCAGACGTTATTATTGTGAAGCCGAATATGGAATAGGAAAAGAAGCTTGTAAGCGCTAGAGAGAGAAAAAGCGCTAATAAAATACTGGTTATTAGAAATGCGACTTCCTTCTTCTGCTCTTCTCCTAGTAGCATTAAATATATTAACATGCAAAATGTGGCTGTGCTCTCCGAGTGCGGCCAGCTAGCGCCATGGTTGACATAGAGGGTGTAGAATATATGCATATGGGAATGGGATGAAGACGAAGGTTTCGATAGTGAAGACGGACGACAGGGCTGAAGGCGTGGCCAGGTCTATAGACCTGCTTGGAGGCGGGGAGGGAGCAAAGGGCAGGCAGGTCCTGATAAAGCCCAATTTCAATACCGCCGACCCCTATCCAGGCTCCACCCACAACGACACCCTCTCGGCCCTGATAGAGATATTCAGGGAGACAGGCGCGGCAGGGATCACGGTAGGAGACCGAAGCGGTCCCGCAAGCACCGCGGGCACGCTGGAGGACAAGGGCATATATGCGCTTTGCGAGCGCCAGGGCGCAGGGCTCATAAACTTCGAGACCATGCCCGATGACCGCTGGGAACGTTTTCAACCCGGGGGTTCCCACTGGATAAATGGTTTTTACTTTGCCAAGCCGGTGATCGAGTCAGATTATGTGGTAAGCACATGCTGCCTCAAGACCCACGGCTTTGGCGGCGGGTTCACCATATCGCTTAAAAACACCATCGGGATGCTCCACCAGAAGCACATGGCGGAACTGCACGCGTCGTTCCTTAGCATGAAGAAGATGATAGCCGAGGCCAACGTCCCCTACAGCCCAGCGCTTGTTGTTGTGGATGCGCTGGAGGCCATGGTGGACAAGGGGCCCATGAAGGGGCCCACAAAGCATGCCGGGCTGTTTATCGCGGGCTCTGACCGTATTGCTGTGGACGCGGTGGGCGTGGCAGTGCTCAAGATGCTCGGCAGCAACCCCAACATCATGCAAAAGGGGATATTCGAGCAGGAACAGATCGCAAGGGCGATGGAGCTTGGCCTTGGGATATCCGGCCCCGGGGACATTGTGCTGCTTACGGATTCCCCGGAAGGCAACTCTGTAACCGCGAGCCTCAGGGGTATTCTGGATAAGGGTTAAGGAGATGTCTGGAGTCCAGGCCCTTCGGGCGAGGTGCCTATGGCACTCAAACATGTTTCACCACATCTGCTGCGCCATAAAACATTCGAGGTACGACGCCTCAATGTACCCGTAAATGGGGTCCGTGACCCCCGTGGCCCACTCGTGAAATAAGCGGGTTAGGCGATGGAGTCCTCTTCACACCTGGCAAGAACCGATTCAAGTTCGTTGAGCTTGAAGGGTTTTTTGAGGGTGAGGATGTTTTTGCTCTCGAAATCGCGCGCCATCTCGGATGTTATGAATGCGGAGCAAACAACTATTCTGGAGCATTTATTGGGCATATCACTCACCTGTTTTATCAGTTGTGCGCCATTGCCCTCTGGCATGCGAAGGTCCGTAAACAGCACGTCGAATTTCGTGCTGCCAAGAAGCGCCAGTGCTTCCTGGCTGCTGGGGGCTGGAACCACCTCATGTCCCCATTTTTTCAGCGCTCTTTCAAGAAACCAGCGTACAAGCTGTTCGTCATCAACAACAAGAACCTTCAAATTCTCCCCCCTCTGGCGGCCTCTGGCCCGGATAATCCATCATGCACAGCGGCCAGCCAAATATGCTATCTGTAAGGACATGCAAGAATCGTGCTCAAACGTCCTTTCCCTGTAAGAACCCGAACTTCTGCATCCTGTACCTGAGGGTGTCGCGCGAGAGGTTCAGCAGCTTGGCGGCCCTGGTCTGGTTGCCCCGGGTGGAGTCCAGGGCCTGGCGTATCAGCTCCTTCTCCACGCTCTCGATGTCTATGCCCCCAGCGGGTATCTTGATGTCTATGCCCTTTACGTTCTGGATCTGCACTTCCTTGCTCGATAGCTCCAGGGGCAGGTGCTCAGGCAGTATCTGGTCCTCGCTCTCGAGGATCATGGCGCGCTCGATCACGTTCTTGAGCTCCCGCACGTTGCCGTGCCAGGGATATTCCTGGAAGCTCTTCATGGTCATCTTCGAAAGCCCCTTCACGTTCTTCTTGAACTCGCTGTTGAAGCTGTCTATGAAGAACTTGGACAAAAGGAACACGTCGTCCCCACGGTCCCTCAGCGGAGGAAGCGTTATGGGGATCACGCGGAGCCGGTAGTACAGGTCCTCGCGGAAGTGCCCCCTTCTGACCTCCTCCTGCATGAGCTTGTTTGTGGCGGCAATGATGCGCACGTCCACAACGATGTCCTTTACGCCGCCTATGCGTTTGAAGGACTTGTTCTCGATGACTTTCAGGAGCTTGGCCTGTGTTGACGGCTGCATGTCCCCTATCTCGTCCAGGAACACAGTGCCTCCGTCTGCGAGTTCAAAAAGCCCCTTCTTCGTGGCCTTGGCGTCCGTGAATGCGCCCTTTTCATACCCAAACAGCTCGCTCTCCACCAGGGTGTCAGGCAGCGCGGTGCAGTTGATCTCCATGAAAGGGTTTCCGGCGCGCGAGCTCTGGTAGTGTATGACCTTTGCCACAAGGTCCTTGCCCGTGCCCGACTCGCCGTTTATGAATATGGTGGTGGCATCGCTCTTTGCTACCTTGGATATGAGATTGAAGGTCTTCTTGATCTCAGTGGACTCGCCTATGATGCTGTCAAAGCCGTAGCGGGCGGTGAGGCCTTCGCGGAACTGGTTCACTTCCCTCCTCAGCGAGGCGGTCTCCAGGGCCTTCTCCACAAGTATCTTCAGTTTTTCGAGGTTGAAGGGTTTCTCGACAAAATCATAAGCGCCCAGCTTGATGGTCTTCACCGCTGTCTGGATGTCGCCAAAGGCGGTGATCATTACCACGAGGGCCTGGTTGTTTATCTCCTTTATGCCCTCCAGCACCGTGATGCCGGAAACGTCCGGAAGGTGTATGTCCAGAAGCGTGATGTCAGGCATCTCGTCCTTGTACAGGCTCAGGCCGTCAAGCCCCTTGTCAGCGGTGATCACCGAGTAGCCGTCCCTTGAGAGGTTCTGCTCCAGGGACCACCTTACGAGCTTCTCGTCGTCTATTACAAGTATCTTGGTTTCCGACATTCTGTCAGTTCTCCAGGGGCAGTCTTATCCTGAACGTGGCGCCCTGCCCCGGGGCTGATTTCACGTCCACTGTGCCGCGGTGGCTCTCGACGATATTGCGGCATATGGCAAGGCCCAACCCGGTGCCGGAGGTCTTTGTGGTGAAAAAGGGCTCGAATATCCTCTCCACGTCAGCCTCGGCAATGCCCCTGCCATTGTCGGATACCGCCACCTCCACAACACCCTCCGCCTTTATCACACGGGTGGCTACCTTCAACTCTCCACCCTGCGGCATCGCATGCAGTGCGTTAACGATGATGTTCAGCAACACCTGCTGCATCTGGTCCGGGTCCGCCCGGACCACGGCCAGATCGTCCGTAGATAATATATTAACATCAATGTGCTGTTTTTTGGCCTGTCCGGCAATGAGTTCCACCGTGCGCTCGATAATGGCGGAAACCGGCATGCGTATGAGGCTCGGGGCCGGAGGGCGGGCAAATGCCATAAGGTTTCTGACCGTCTTGTCCAGCCTGCTGATCTCGGCAAGCACCTCGTCCATTATCTCCCGGCGCTGGTCGTCACGCGGGAACCCTTCGGCAAGCACCTGTATGGCCCCGCTGATACCTGCAAGGGGGTTCTTGATCTCGTGAGCAATGGCTGCGGAGAGCTCCCCTATGGTGGCCATCTTCTCCACCTTCTCCATGCTCCTGATGCTCCTGGAGTCAGGGGTCTTGCCCGCGGCGTTAAGCCAGGCAAAAAGAGAGCCGAAGCCGCCATGCAGCCTGTCCCGTTCAGCGGCGCCTTCCCCTTGCGGCTCCGGTGTGGACTGTGCCCTGAAGAGCATGGCCGCAAGCCCCAGAGAGGCAACAAGCACAAGGCTGAAGAAAATGCCCCTGCCCATCAGGTCCTGGCTTAGCTGTCTTGCGCGATAGCCGGGGCCGTCGGCCTCCACCTCAATGTTCAGGAAGGCAAGCACGTCACCGTCCTTGGAATGGCAACCGCGGCAGTTGTCCAGGTTTATCACCGCCCTTGTAACCTCGATGATCGCGCGTCCTTCGGCCGAGAGCCCCTCCTCGGTGTAGGCGCTCTTTTTTTCCAGCATTGCCCTGGCATAGGGCTCTCCGCCCTCGGGGTCGAGAAGGCGGACGCTCTTTATGCCGCCTGCGCGGCTGTCAGTGAGGTAACCCAGGAAGCGTTCCACATCGGCCTTGCCGCCGGAGTGGCTCTGTGAGAGAAAGCTGTTCAGGATGACGTCGGCAAGCAGCTCAGCGCGCTCCCGCGCGCCATAGGAGTAGGCGGTGTTGCCCGCCCCCATTGCATAGAAAACATAGGAGGCAAGTACAACACCCGCGATAATAACGGATGCCGCGATGTACCCGGCCCTAAGCCTCAATACAGCCCCCCCTTCTCTCTAACGTGTGCTGACTCATTGAAGGCCCGCCATTTACGGGCCCGTATCCTACTGGCTGCCGTAGGCGTGCAGTCCGCTCAGCAGGAGGTTCACCCCCAGATAGGTGAAGATGACCGCAACAAAGCCCAGCACCGCGACGGTAGCGGACTTCTGGCCCCGCCAGCCGCGCATGAGGCGGGAGTGCAGGAAGAAGGCATAGAAGAACCACGTTATGAGCGACCATGTCTCCTTGGGGTCCCAGCTCCAGTACACGCCCCAGGCCTGGTCCGCCCAGATGGCTCCGAAGATAAGCCCCCCGAGGGTGAAGATCGGAAAACCAACGGCAATGCTCTTGTAGGTCACCTCGTCCAGTATGTCCGGCGAGAGGTCAAAGGACTCCAGTATCCTCCTCATGGCGCCGCCGAAGTTCCAGACGCCGAATATGAGGGCAACAGAGGCCGCTATGCTCGCAAACACCACGGCCGGCGAGCCGCTCCTGAAGGTGGCCTTGAACAGGACGCTCTTGACTGCGAACTGTCCGGCCTGCCCGGCTAGCTTGAAC
>DAOWET010000033.1 GCA_030638335.1 Nitrospirota bacterium | reverse complement strand
TGATAAAGTAGGCGTGAAGCTCTCCGACAGCAGCCTCATGTCACCGCGTAAATCCATATCCGGAGTTATCGGAGTGGGAGACTGCTCGGAAATAAGCGAGAGGATCAGCAATCCCTGCCTTATCTGCAACAACAAGAAATGCAACACACGGAGGACAAGCTGAACGCGATAAAAGGGGCCTCAGGCGGCTCATATAAACCTCTCCCGGAAGAGGACATAACAAAAATACACGATACATCACTAAAGGTATTCAGTGAGATCGGCGTAAAGGTAAAGAACACTGAGGCACTAAAACTTTTCAAGGACGCCGGGGCCAGGGTTGACACCGAGACATCCATCGTAAAGATCGAGCCCGAGATGGTCATGGACCTCATATCCAAGGCCCCCTCCACGATCACTCTTTATGGCAAGACCCCCGAGCATACGCTTGAAGTCGGAGGGGCTAAGTCTTACGCCGGGAGCGGCGGCAGCGCTCTTAACGTGCTTGACCACAGAACGGGGCAGAAGCGCCAAGCAAGGCTCCCTGACATAATAGACATTGCGCGGGTCATAGAGGCCCTGGACAATATACATTTCTTCATGCTCCCCATCTTCCCAGGAGAACTGACGGAAGATAACGTCGATGTAAACCGTTTCGGCGTGGGCCTGACATACAGCACCAAGCACATCATGGGCGGGGTTTACTCCGTCGAGGGCATACGCAACGTCAAGAAGATGGCCTCGATGGTGGCGGGCTCAGAGCAGGCCCTGCGCGACCGGCCCATGGTCTCGATGGTGACGTGCTGCGGCATCAGCCCCTTTGTGCTGGACGAGCACTATAGCCGCCTGACGCTCGAGTGCGTACGCTCGGGCATCCCGGTGGTCACGCCGGTTGAGCCGCTCTGCGGGGCCACCGCGCCGGTAACGCTTGCCGGAAACCTCGTGGTTCAGAACGTGGATACCCTGGCGGGCGTAATGCTGGCTCAACTGGCCGAGCCCGGAGTCCCGGTATTTTACGGCTGCATCTCAAGCCTTGTGGACATGAAGGACATGAAGTACCTAAGCGGCGCCGTAGAGATGGGCCTCATGAGCGCGGCCGCCGCACAGCTTGCCCAGCACTATAAGATACCCATCTACTCGACTGCAGGGATGAGCGACTCCAAGACCATCGATGCGCAGGCCGGGTTCGAATCGGCTATAACCACCCTCATGGTGGCCCTGGCCGGGGGCAATATCATCCACGACGCCGCTGGTTTCCTCGAGTTCTGCATGGTGGCGAGTCTGGAGAAGTATGTGCTGGATAACGAGATAATCGGCATGGCGATGAGGGCGGTCAAGGGCATCGAGGTCAACGACGACACCCTGGCCCTGGATGTGATGAAAAAAGTCGGCGCGGGTGGGCATTTCGTAACCGCGCGCCATACGCGCAAGTTCATGCGCAAGGAGCAGTATGCCCCACAACTGGCCGACAGGTCAACGCGGCAGGAGTGGGCAGAGGCAGGCTCGCCCGACACTAAGGAAAAGGCTCTGAGCAAGGTAAACGAGATACTATCCGCCCCCGTGGTTCGCACTGTGGAGGATAGCGTGCTTCAGGAGATAAGGAAGAGCATCCCCGGCATAGTAAGCGAGGTCATATAGAGTTATGCTGATCATCGGAGAGAACATAAACGCCACGATCCCGAAGGTCAAGGCGGCCATCCTCAGCCGCGACATGGATTTCATAAAGGGCCTCGCCCTCAGGCAGCATGAGGCAGGGGCTAAGCTTATAGACATCAATATCGGCACCGGAGAGGGCACGGAGCAGGACGAGATAGAGAGCATGCGGTGGGCTATCAAAATAGTTATGGACACCGTTGACACCAAGCTCTGCATAGACAGCGACAACCCCGTTGTGCTTGAGGCCGGGATCGAGGCCGCGGGTGAGCGGGCCGGGATGATTAACTCCACCAAGGGCTCGCAGAAGAGCCTCGACGCTGTTATGCCACTCGCCGCGAAGACGGGCCTCCCACTCATAGGGCTGGCCATGGACGACAGGGGTATCCCTAAAACCGCAGAGGAGCGTCTGGAGATCGCGGGAAACATACTAACGGCTGCCTCGGCCCTTAATGTCCCGGAGGAGAATATCTACATCGATCCCCTGGTCATGCCGGTGAGTACGGATATCACTCAGGGAGCGGTTACCCTGGAGACGGTAAAGCAGATAAAACAGAAATACCCAAAGGCCAAGTGTGTCCTGGCCATAAGCAATGTCTCCTTCGGCCTGCCCAAGAGGGCATATGCCAACAGCGCCTTGATCTCCATGGCTGCATTCCTGGGGGCTGAGGCCGTACTGATTAATCCGCTGCACAAGGCCCTGATGGCTGCCGCCCTGGTCTCCGAAACTCTCCTTGGGCGCGACCGCCACTGTAGGAAATACACAAGAGCCGCCCGCAAGGACACCATATAGAGCATTTTTTAAAGGGGAAACAATGACAGATACTTATAGAAAAGGACTCGTAGTAAGAAATCCATACGAGAGGATAAATAAAGAAGAGGTCGAAGCCATTGACCTCGCTTCCCGCAAGATACTCGCGGACATAGGGTTTACATGTTTTTCCCCGGAGGCCACCGGGGTCTTTAAGGAAAAGGGCTGCCCGGTGGAGAAAAAGGACGACCGCTCATGGACAGTGAAACTGCCCTCAAACGTGCTGGACGAGGCCCTCAAGAGCGTCCCATCAAAGGTTGTGCTTGGGGCGAGAAACCCCGGGAACGCCCTCATGCTGGACTCTGAGGTGCCGAAAATATATTTCGGCAGCGGCTCGGAGACCAACGTATGGCTGGACACAAAGGTCAAGACCTTCGTTGATAAGGAAAGCGGCAACGAAGTGGAGCTGCCTGTGTTCGAGGCCAAGCGCGGTTCCGTGCAGCGGCTATGCACTGCGGCACGCCTTGCGGATCAGCTTGATAACCTGGATTTCTTCATACGCCCGGTGAACATACAGGACGAGGATATCACCGAGCAGAACCACGACGTCAACAAGTTCTACGCCTCTTTGGCGAACATCACAAAACACGTCATGGCCGGGCTAACGGATTTCGGGCAGCTAGACAATGTGCTGAACATGGCGGAGCTTATCGCCGGTGGCAAGGAGGAGTTAAGAAAAAATCCCCTGGTCTCGTTCATCACGTGCACGATCAAGAGCCCCCTGGTGATGGTGGATGACGCCACCCAAAAGATGATGGAGATAGCCAGAAGGAACGTTCCTGTGGTTATCTCAAGCTCGCCCCAGGGCGGCACCACGGCTGCGGTGAGCGAGGCCGGAATGGTGGCCCAGATCAACGCGGAGATACTCTGCGGCGTGGCCCTTTCTCAGATGGTAAACCCCGGCACACCTGTCATTTACGGCAGCGTGCCTGTGAGGGCCAGGATGGACAATCTCCATGACCTTTATGGGGCGCCCGAGTTCAACCAATACAATATCGACTGCGTGCAGATGGCCCGCTACTATAAGATTCCCTGCTACTCGACAGCCGGTGTGGGGGACGCTAAGACCCCCGGAGTACAAGCCACGGTTGAGAAGATGTTCACCCATATCCCAATCGCAATGAGCGGGGCGCAGTACATCCACTATGCCTTCGGGCTCCTGGACAGGACGAACATCTTCTGCCCCGTGCAGGCGGTGCTGGATAACCAGCATATAGGGATGGTTAAGAGGTTCCTGGTCTCCCCCGAGATCGGAGGGCCGGAGCTTGAGAAAGCTTACTCGCAAGTGGATAAGGTTATGAACTCCGAGATGGGACTTTTTGTCAGATTCGTCAGGAAAGACCTGAGGTCGGGAAAGATCTACCCAAGCTATCCATTTGATTCCGAAGGGGTGGGTGGAGCCATCATCAAGGCCAAGGAGCATATGGACGAACTCCTGGCCAAACCGGTGGAAGGTATTCCAGAGGAAGTGGTAGAGGCTGTGTTCAACTCCACGCCCGGCCTTGTGGATAGATTGAGGCAGAACTAGATAACGATAAATCACCTGAGGGGGTTATACGCATGAGCATTATCGAAGATATAAGGAACAACGTGATTCAGGGCCGCCTGGATGCCGAGGACGAGGGGTTTGACGAGGGCTGGGAGGACAAGCCCGCAACCATGGAACTCGTAGAGCAAGCTATTAAAGAGGGCGGAGATATTAAAAAGATTGTCATCGAAGGCCTTACTGCGGGAATGACTGAAGTTGGAAAACGTTTCGAGTCCGGCACGTATCTTATCCCCGACATGCTCGCCTCGGCCGAGGCCGTGGGGGCGGCGATGAACATACTCGCTCCGCACCTTGAGAAGGCTGGGGTGGAGAGTAAGGGCAAGTTCATCATAGCCACGGTGGCCGGAGACCTGCACGACATCGGCAAGAACATCGTAGCCACCATGCTCAAGGGCGCGGGCCTGGAGGTTGTGGACCTGGGCACGGATGTAAAGACGGAAACGATAGTGGAATCAGTAGCCCAGCATAAGCCCATGTTCCTGGGGCTCTCGGCGCTTCTTACCACGACAATGCGCGAGATGGAAACCATAATTATCAAGCTTAATGAATTATCCCTCCGTGATGACGTAAAAGTGCTCATCGGGGGTGCACCGACCTCTGAGGAGTTTGCGAAAAAGATCGGAGCGGATAATTTCTGCGCCGATGCTTTCCAGGCAGTGGCAGTGGTCAAGGAAGCGTTGGGGGAATAAGACAATGCCAGAGGAAAAGCCATATTCCGAAGCCGTAAGCTCGGGACAGTATGTAAAAAAATCAGGACTCGACGGCAAGTACGACAATGTTCGGCGTTTATGGGAGGACGCTGTCACCAGGCTTATGCTTCGCCGCCACCTGGCAAAGCTCGTGGATGACAAAAAGAAGAAACTCCAGCGCCTGAAAGTCATGGACCTGGGGTGCGGGGGCGGCGACGGCGTGGACATACTCATGAAGACGAATGCAAAAGACCCAGGCATATATGAATACGAGATAAGCCTTGTGGACGACAGTCT
>DAOWET010000244.1 GCA_030638335.1 Nitrospirota bacterium | reverse complement strand
TGGACTTAATTGCCTCTCTAGTGTATAGCAACAAATTAAAGGGGGTCCGTGACCCCGAGCGGCTTATTCTGCCGCAGATGCCTTGCCTCAGCCCCGAAGTCCGTCTACTACTTATTAGACTTTCCAGGAATCGTCTAGGACGCTTAGCGTCATAGCAGGCAGGTTGAACTCCTCCGGGTGTTTTTTCGCCTTGAGCTTTTCCTCATAGTGTACGGCAAGGCACAGGTACATGAGGGCGGAGCGCGTGCGTTTAAGGAGCCTCAGGGTTTTAGCCTCGAACTCTCCCCTGTGCATGGAGTATGCCAGCGAGTCCGCCACCGACTGGGGCAGCGGGCTTTCAGGGTCCCTGGCAGGCATGCCGCTATAGAAGTCCTCGTGCAGCTTGAGGTAGCGCTTTTCTATCTGGTGCCTGAGTTCCGCCACATCCCTTGCGTCGGGCTCGATGGGGTCCGTGAAACCCTCGCAGTCCTCGTACACGTCCTTGCTGAGCCAGAACAGCCCTCTCATGGGCCAGTTCTTCCGCTCACGGAACTCACTTCTCAGGCCGCCCTCCCTTTTCTGCCCCTCGTACCAGAAGCTTCTGAAGGTGGGCTCGCCCCCCGGGGTCTCAAGCCCCATGTAGGCGTCAAGGAAAAAGGCTATCTTGTCAAAGGTCGAGTAGGCCATGCGGAAGGCGGACTTTGTCTTCTCCACTGCCAGCGAGTAGCTGGGGTAGTCCAAGGTGTCAAAGAGCGTCACTTCCCGGTCGGAAAAATGCGTGTTGTCCGAGAATATCCCCTCGTAATACAGGTAGCGGGCAGAGACGTATGCCTGCTTCATCTGGTTGAATATGCCCTGGAATAACGTTGAGTCCAACTGGCCCCCCACGATGGCCGGCACGTTCAGCACGTCGCGCATCGCGGCGGGGTAGGGACCGAGGTCGTTCAGGGGATTCAGAAACAGCCTGTGCCCAAGCGCCCACTTGCGATATGTGACCTCTTCGTTTGAGCCCTCCTTGTAGGCAAAGAGCGAGAAGTCCCTGCCTTTTTTGAGGTTCGGGAAGCTGGTGTCTATCCATCCCAGGCGCTTGGAGAAATACTTCCTTGCCCCCTCGTAAACTTCCGAGCTCACTGCCGAGCGCAGGTCTCCCCGCGCCTTTTTCAGCAGCTTGTCAATATGTACGCGGTCATAGAGCACGTGGGCGTAGTGGGTGAGGGCGTAGCCGCGCTTGCCTTTTGCCAGTGCGTAGTCCGGGATGAAGGATACGGCCCTGTCCCAGTACTCCTGTGCCTCGCTGAAACGGCCCACGTGGTTTAAAAGAGCGGCCATGTTCGTCAGCACCTTGCTTACGTGCCGGGTGGAGAGCCCCTTCAGGGCATCGCGGTTTAACGCACGGCGAAGGTGGAACAGCTCCTTTTCTATCTCCCTCTGCTCCCATCCCCATATGCTTGCGCCGTCATTTGCCTTCAGAAGGCGAAGCTTCTCCCAGGAGTTGGATTGCAGGTAATGCAGGCATGCGTCTTCCCTGGGCGTGAGGTTGCGTGCGAAGAGTTCTTCCCCAAAACGGATGGACCGGCTGACGCCGCCGGGCTGCTTGAGCCCGAAGGCCATGTCCCTGAGCTTGCCGATATGCTCGATGGCCCCGGGCGTGGTCATGCCATCCAGGCTCTGGCGCAGCATCATCCCCTGGTAGCGGCCTATCTGGTTTATGGCTCCGCTGAATTCAGCCATTATCTTATCCAGTGGATGTGGACCATCGGGATCTTCATAACCATATTTTACGCAAAACTATCAAAAAAGTCGAATATTCAGGCAGGCGTGAAGATCATTTTAATGTTATACATGAGGTCCCGGGTCGGGTCTCTCGAAGCGAGTCTTGCGACTTGCGGAGAGTCGAGCTTGAGAGAGTCGAGCTTGAGAGAGTCGATCCGACTCGATTCGAGATTCGACTTGGGTCTCCCCGGACCGCCCTTCATGAAATATCGCCCTAGAGGACCTTGCCAAGCTCGATGGAAACGCTCACCCTGCGTCTTTTGAACTTGTATTTTATCCTGAGGGGATCGAAGCTCCCGTACAAGCTTTCTATATATGTAGGGCGTATCTCGTAGCCGATGATCCTTCCCCTGAGGCCAAGAATCTTCTTGAAGTAGTAGTTGGTGATGAACGCCTCATGGCCAAAGAATATCTCGGTCTCGTATATGGCCTCTGAGATGGAGACATTCTGGAGTATCTCGTACTCGAAGTGCGGTACAGTCGGGATGAACTCTATGCCGTCTTCCTCAAGGTCCAGTATGACCGCGCGCCGCTTGTCGTAAAGGTCCTCCCCAAGCAGGTAGATAAGCGTGAACAGGATGTCTTCCGGGACCTGTGGCACCGGGCGAATGAGCCCTTCGTCCTTTTTCTTCTGCCCCTCCTGCTTATCCTGTCCCTCCTGGCTTTCCTCTTTTTTTGCGGCCTCGATCTTCTCCTTCTGTTCCTTTGAGAGCATGAGCTCCTGGCTCATAAGGGGTATGCCGGCACATGAGGCGAGCACTGCCACAGCAGTGGCAAGAGTGAGGATTATGAGAAGTTTCTTCGCCATTTGACTATGATACACTATCGCCGCATGTTAACTTCTCCCTGAGCGCGTCGTCCAGGTCCCCCAGCACACGGCCTGCGTCCTCGTGGAAGACCACCGAGGCAATGTGGTCCCATGGTGTCTCGGTGCGGTTTATGAATATGAGGGCTGCGCCGGCATTGTTTGCGGCCGGGGGGATGGATGCCGCGGGCTCCACCTGCAAGGATGAGCCAACCATGAGAAAGACCTTGCACGAGACCGAAAATTCCACGGCCCGGCGCATGGACTCCTCCGGCATGCTCTGGCCAAAGCTCACCGTGGAGGGCTTTACCAGTCCATTGCATTTAGTGCACCGGGGGTCGTAGTCCGCCTCCTCAAGCCTGGCCTGCACCTCCTCTATGGGCCAGGTGAGCCCGCATGAGAGGCAATAGGCTGTGCGGTTCGTCCCGTGGAGCTCTATGACATTGTCTCCCGAGTTTCCCGCGTCCTGGTGCAGCCCGTCGATGTTCTGCGTTATCAGGCAACGGAGCTTGCCCATCTGCTCAAGGGAGGCCAGCGCCTGATGCGCCCGGTTGGGCCTTGCCCCGCTCATTTCCTTAAAAAGCGCGCTCTTCATCCTCCAGTAGCCTTTTCTTTTCTCCTCGGAAGCTTTGAACTCCTGGTAGGTGACAATGCGGTATCGGTCCCAGACACCCCCGGGGCTCCTGAAATCGGATATCCCGCTCTCGGTGGAAATTCCCGCCCCGGTGAAGGCCGTCACATTGTCAGAGCCTCTTAGCAGGCCAAGGGCAACACCGATCCTCTGTGCATAGTCCATGTATATAGTCTAACCCGTGCAGAGTTTTTAAGCCGTCATGCCGAGATGGCCAAGAAGAAAGGCCACAAGCAACAGCCCCACGCCTATGGGCACTGATGTGTGGAGCATTATTAATCCCAGAATTAAAACTGGCGCAAGCAGGATCATACAGATAGTAGATATTGATAACCTTATCACTGCAACTGGCAAGCAAATAATTTTTATGATGGCAGATATTAATAACCGAATAACTATCATAAGAAAGTATAGCCAGCAATGCCTTATATTTCAATTTGTCATGTCGAGGAGTTGAATCAAGCGTCAAGAGTAGAGTAATCGCATAAATATTCGAAGACAAAAGATTCTCTTTTAAGAAAAGGCATTTTCTGTCATTACATTTTTATGTCGTAGCTTTGAATTATTTCAAGCACTATGATTCGTTCATATAACAAGTAAGTCGGCACGACTCGTACCGAGAAGTCGCGAAGTCGAAGACTCGATCCGAGGGGCCACAGGCCCTTATATTTGGCGCTCTTCTAAGGGCTAATCACGACCCAGTACTTGTAAAACTGGTTTTGCCAGCCACGGGCTGGTTTTAATATCTTTTTGCCGTAGCTTCAATAGATTAAAACCTGAGCGGTTTCTGATTTGCCGTAGATACAAGCAAGAAGTCGCGACCAGCCACGGGCTGGACTTAATTGCCTTTCTATAGTGTGTAACACCAAATTAAAGGGGG
>DAOWET010000109.1 GCA_030638335.1 Nitrospirota bacterium | reverse complement strand
CGGGCATTACGGTCATCATGGGCCCTAACGGCTCTGGGAAGTCCACGCTCTTGAGGGCATGCGCATTATTGGAGGAGCCAACGGAAGGAGAAGTATATTATTCAGAAAACGGCAAGAACCTCGACCATGACATCGCCCTTCGCAGAAGGCTCACCCTTGTGCTCTCAAGGGGCGGGCTCTTTAACGCCTCAGCGCTCAGCAATGCCGCATATGGGCTCAGGGTGCGGGGTGTGCCAAAGGTCAAGCGAATTGGTATGGCCATGGAGGCGTTAGAGGCCGTGGGTTTAGAGCATCTGGCACGTCAGAACGCGGTTACGCTCTCAAGCGGGGAGGCCCAGCGGCTGGCCCTGGCCCGAGCCCTTTCCATAGGGCCGGAGGTGCTGTTTCTGGATGAGCCCACCGCAAGCGTGGACGAGGAGAACACGGCACTTATTGAAGAGCTTATTATCAAGATGAACAAGGGTGGAACCCCCCCGCATGTGCCCGCAATAGTGCTCACCACCCACGACAGGGACCAGGCAAGCCGCCTTGCCGGGCGAGTGCTCACCATGAGCAGGGGGACGATAGTCCGGCAATAGAGGTTTTCTTCAGATAGAAACAAAAAGGCCCACGGACTTGCGCAAACTCCACGAGCCTTTTATCTATTACAAAAAAACTTAAAGCTTTTGCTTGTTGAATTTCGAAAGGGCCTTTATCCTTACCATCATTGCCGCAAACTCCTTGAGGTCCAGCGACTGCGGACCGTCGCAAAGGGCCTTGGAGGGGTCGTTATGCACCTCCACGATCAGGCCGTCAGCGCCTGCGGCCATGGCTGCAAAGCTCAGAGGCTCCACATACTGCTTCACACCGGTGGCGTGAGAGGGGTCGATTACGATCGGTAGGTGTGAGAGTTCCTTGACCACGGGTATGGCCGAGATGTCCAGCGTATTGCGTGTGGCGGTCTCAAAGGTTCGGATACCACGCTCGCAGAGGATTATGTCCTTGCCACCCTCCGAGAGTATGTACTCGGCCGACATGAGCCATTCCTGAATGGTCGTGGACATGCCGCGTTTTAAGAGTACGGGTTTCCCGGTTTTACCCACGGTTTTCAGTAAAGAGAAATTCTGGACGTTCCTGGCGCCTATCTGCAGCACGTCCGCGTACTCAGCCGCCCTCCTGGCGCTCTCCTCGTTGATGACCTCTGTAACAAAGGGCAGACCCGTCTCCTTCCTGGCCTTGGCAAGGAGTTTCAGTCCCTCCTCCTCCATGCCCTGGAAGCTGTAAGGGGACGTGCGCGGCTTGTATGCCCCGCCCCTGAGCATCCTCGCTCCCGAGGCCTTCACGCTCTGGGCGGTCTTTATGATCTGCTTTTCGTTCTCCACAGAGCATGGCCCTGCGATGACCCCAAAGCTCCCCAGCCCGAACCTGGCGCCTTTGACCTTGACCTGCGAGTGTTCTTTCTTGAACTCAAGGCTGGCCAGCTTGTAGGGCTTGAGTATAGGCACGATGCGCTCCACACAGGAGATGCCCTCAAGGTTCTGCAGTTCGTGCTTGCCCCTGTCGTCGCCGATGGCGCCGATGACCGTGCGCTCCGTGCCCTGGCTCACATGCGCCTTCAGGCCAAAGGCCTCGATCTGCTTGACTATGGATTCCAGCTGTTTCGGCTTGCATCCGGGTTTAAGTACTATTATCATCTCTTTTCCCCCCTTTTATATACATCGGCATATGCATCGGCAAAAAAAACCACCGGCTTATCTGTTTGCCGGTGGCCCCTGCCATTGTCCATTTTGTCGTCGGACTAACGGCGAGGCACCACCCCCATAAAGTAAAAATAGAACGCACGGGCGTACGCTCTCCGGGCAAAGCATCTCTCAGTCCTCGTCTCACGCATGATAAAATTTATAACAAAACCACCGTTCAAGTCAACACGAATGCTGCTAAAAATGTTGACACTTGCCCGCGTCTCTGTTAAATTTAATACACAACAGGGGAGACCTATATGGACGCGAGCGAAAACCGGCTTAACGAGGTGCTGGGTATTACCCAGGATATATTGCAGGTCCAGGACCTGGACGTGCTCCTTGAGCGCATACTCTCCGCCGCCCGGAAGTTCACGAACGCGAACGCCGGATCCATCTACCTGCGCGAGGGCGACACGCTCATATTCAGCTTTACTCAGAACGACACCCTGCAGGCAAAGCTTCCCCCAGGCAAGAAGATGATATACTCCACCTTCACCCTTCCCATCTCGCACGAGACCATCTCCGGATACGTTGCCTCCACCGGGGAGATACTCAACCTCAGGGACGTCTACGACATCCCTGAGGATAAGCCGTACTCCTTTGGACGCAAGTTCGACGAGGCCTCGGGATACCGGTCTAAGAGCATGCTCACGTTCCCGATAAAGACGCGCTCGGGCGAGGTCATCGGGGTGCTCCAGCTCATAAACGCCCTTGACGAAAACAAAGTGTCCACCCCCTTCAGGGCTGAGGACGAACCGCTGATAAACCACTTTGCCAACAACGCCGCTCTTTCGATAGAGCGCGCGCAGATGACCCGCGCCATCATAATGCGCATGATCAAGATGGCGGAGCTCCGCGATCCCAAGGAAACCGGCGGGCACGTAAACCGCGTGGCAGCCTTTGCCGTGGAGATATACGAGCAATGGGCTCGCAAAAAGGGCATGGACGAAGAGACCATCCAGTCCCACCGCGATATACTAAGGATGGCCGCGATGCTCCACGATGTGGGAAAGATAGCAATAGCCGACTCCATTCTGAAAAAACCCGCGCGCCTCACCCCGGAGGAGCGCACGGTGATGGAGCAGCACACCATACTTGGGGCCAAGCTGTTCCTGGAGCGCTATTCGGACTTTGACGAGGCATCCATGCAGGTGGCCATTGACCACCACGAGAAATGGGACGGCACCGGATATCCCGGGTACGTGGATGTGGCCACTGGCGAACCGCTTCCCGGATACGAGACCGAGGACAACGGTGCAAGAAGAAAGAAAGCGGAAGAGATCTCCGCCTTCGGGCGCGTGGTGGCCATTGCCGACGTTTACGACGCCCTGAGCAACAGGCGTTCATACAAGGAGCCATGGGGCGAAGACCAGGTGTTCGAGACACTGCTTGCGGATTCGGGCTCTCATTTCGACCCCGATATGATAGACGCCTTCTTCGAAAGCATTGACGTCATACGCTCTATCGCAAAACGATACCTGGGCTAACCCCGGGCTTCCTGCCCCTGCACCTTGATGGCAAGCCTGGCTTACCTGAACCATTGGCCATATTAGAGCCAGCGGGATACTGATGCTGATCGTCCGGTGGGCTATAATATCATGGATATTCCAGAGACACACCTGATGAGGAGGCTATGCGAGCTGCTATCATACAGATGAACACCGCCTGGCACGACCCTGAGACCAACCTCTCCCGCGCGGACGAACTGGTAGCCGAGGCTGCCTCGCGCGACGCAGACGTTGCCGTGCTTCCGGAGATGTGCACCTCCGGGTTCTCCATGGACCTGGAGATGGCCGCTGAACCCCTGGACGGGCTTTCGGCAAAAGGGCTTGCGGCCATCGCCCACCGCCATGGCATAAACCTGATAGCAGGGCTCAGCCTGCGGGAGCAGGGAGATGAGCTTGGCAGAAACTGCGCCCTGGTCTATGACCGCCATGGCACCCAACTGGCTGAATACACAAAATGCCATCCCTTCAGCCCCTCTGGCGAGAACATACGCTACAGCGCCGGCTCTGAGCCGGTGGTCTTCTCACTGGAAGGGGCCGCCACGAGCGTATTCATCTGCTACGACCTCCGTTTTCCCGAACTCATGCGCTCTGTTGCCGAGAGCGTGCAGGTCATGTACGTCATAGCCAACTGGCCCGCGGGCCGCGCCCGCCACTGGCACACCCTGCTTACCGCACGCGCCATAGAGAACCAGTGCTTTGTGCTTGGCGTAAACCGCACCGGCTCTGACGGCAACGGCATTGACTACGACGGTGGTTCGCTCGCTGTGGGCCCAACCGGCATGGTGCTCCTGAGGGCAGGCTCGGCCGAGTCGGTGGAGATAGTGGAGTTCGACCCCAAGGAGACTGACCAGGCCCGGCAGGAGTTCCCCGCGCTCAAGGACAGGCATTTTTAGGTGCCACGGGCACCAATAAACTGGAGCGTCCAGCTTCGATCCTTATAAAGAAAAGTATCGTATCACCGTTTCTTTCAATGGTTCCTGTTGAAGTTTAAAAGGAAACATGACTGCTCCTGAAAGGAGCAATGTCGGAGTGCCCGTTGGCACTGGAGCGTCCAGCTTCGGTCGTTTTAAAGAAAAGCAACACAAACTGGTTTTAATAACCTTTGTCGTAGCTTCAAGTTACTGCAACACCCACACGTCAGATGCCGTTCATTTGTTTTAATCTACCGAAAGGCTATTTCGCGTTTCGAGGTGCTGTAGCTGCAAAGAAGAAAGCATGAAGGGGCCACAGGCCCTTTTATTGTCGCACTTCGAATGCTTTATATCCCCCACGGTTTCTGATTTGCGGGAGATGCCAGGCGCGGCTTTATGAAGGTGAAGGCGTACAGGCGTACGTCGAGCGTGCCGTAACAACGCAGATGCAGTGAATCAGGAAGCGCGAATAAAAAAACGCCCGTTCCTTTATATATGAGGAACGGGCGTAAGTATCAGCTGCACAAGTGCTACCTTTTTCTTCTTCTGGCCTTCTTGAGCCTGCGTTTTTCAGCCTCGCGCTGCTTGCGGCGAAGCTTGACGGAAGGCTTCTCGAAAAAGCGCCGCTTCTTGAGCTCCCCAAGCAGTCCCTCTTTCTGAATACGGCGTTTCAGGACCTTGAGCGCCTTTTCTACATCATTGCCGTTAACCTTGACTTCGAGCAGTTTACATCCACCACCCTTCTTCATCAGAAATCAGAGGCCCGGGGGATATCCCCCATGCAGGCCCTTTTGTCCCATTTCGAGGCTCCAGCCCCTATCAGGGAATTAATAGTGTAGCAAAAGCCGGTGCAATAATTCAAAACACACGCAGCCCCTGCCAAAAAAAACGCCCCCATATACCAAGGGGGCGTCAGTGTGTTCAACGGTCAATGCGCAAGCAACTATTTTCTTCCAGTGCCGAAATGCTCGACAACGTGCATGCGGGCCGCCGCGCGCTCCAGCGCCGCCTCTGCGCGGGCCTCGTCCAGATGCTCCTGCTTCTTCATCCTCTCCTCAGCGCGTTTCCTGGCCTCAACGGCCCGGTCCACATCGATATCGTCGATGTGCTCTGCACTGTCTGCAAGGATTACCACCTTCGTGGCCCCGACCTCGGCGTACCCGGAGCCCACAAAGAAGTTCTCTTTGTTTCCGGACTTAATGCAGCTTAAGAGCCCGGATCTGAGCGTGGTCACCATGGGGGCATGTCCCGGGAGAACCCCGAACTCGCCCTCAGTGCCCAGGGCCGTGACCTCTGACACCTCGCCGCTGAAGACCGCGCCCTGCGGGGTAACTATATCAAGCAGTATTGTCTCGCTCACCTTTTACTCCCCCTTCATCAGGACTTGGTCCAGCCCAGGCCCTTGGCCTTTTCCTCGGCCTCTTCGATGGCGCCAACCATGTAGAATGCCTGCTCCGGCATGGTGTCGTACTCGCCCTCCACAATGGCTTTAAAACCCTTGATCGTGTCCTCTAGCTTCACGTACTTGCCCGGGGTCCCGGTAAAGACCTCTGCAACGTGGAATGGCTGGGAGAGGAACCTTTGCAGTTTCCTGGCCCTGGACACGGTAACCTTGTCGTCCTCGGAGAGCTCCTCCATGCCGAGGATGGCGATGATGTCCTGCAGCTCCTTATAGCGCTGGAGGGTCATCTGCACCTGGCGGGCAACATTGTAGTGCTCGTCGCCGAGGACCTTGGGGTCCATGATGCGCGATATGCTGTCAAGCGGATCCACGGCCGGGTAGATGCCAAGCTCGGTAATGGCGCGTGAGAGCACCACTGTTCCGTCAAGGTGCGTAAAGGCCGTTGCAACGGCCGGGTCGGTGAGGTCGTCGGCAGGCACGTAGATGGCCTGCATGGAGGTGATGGCCCCCTTCTTGGTGGTGGTGATACGTTCCTGCAGCGAGCCCATGTCCGTGCCAAGGTTCGGCTGGTATCCAACGGCCGAGGGCATGCGGCCAAGAAGCGCGCTCACCTCGGCGCCTGCCAGCGTGTAGCGGAAAATATTATCAAGAAAGATAAGCACGTCCTGGCCCTCATCGCGGAAGTGCTCTGCCGTACAAATGGCTGAGAGCGCAACGCGCAGACGGGCCCCGGGAGGCTCGTTCATCTGGCCGTAGATAAGCGCGACCTTCTCAAGGACCCCGCCTTCCTTCATCTCGTAGTACAGGTCGTTGCCCTCTCGCGTTCGCTCCCCAACTCCGGCAAAACAGGACACTCCGCCGTGCTTCATGGCGATATTGTGGATCATCTCCATGATGACAACGGTCTTTCCCACGCCAGCGCCGCCGAACATGCCCATCTTGCCGCCTTTGACAAAGGGGACCATGAGGTCGAAGACCTTGACACCGGTCTCGAAGACCTCGGTGGTGGGGTTCTGCTCCGCGAACTCGGGGGCAGGCTTGTGGATCGCGCTCCGCTTGTCGCTCTTTATCTCTCCAAGCTCGTCGATGGGCTCGCCTATGACGTTCATTATCCTGCCAAGGACTCCCTCTCCCACCGGCACGGTTATCGGCTGGCCGGTGTCCACGGCCTTCATGCCGCGCACAAGTCCGTCAGTGACGCTCATGGCGATAGCGCGAATCTTGTTGTCCCCAAGGTGCAGGGCCACCTCAAGCGTGAGGTCTATCTCAGGCACGCCCTTTTCGGCATCGCCCTTCTGCTGGACCTTGATTGCGTTAAGTATCTCCGGCAGTTGATCTTCGAACTCCACGTCAACAACCGCGCCGATGACCTGGGAGACTCTACCCTCGTTCTGTGCCATCTGTCCTCGTCCTCCGTTTTATACATCTCTTTTTATCGTAAGCAAATAAGCGGCGCCCCTTCGGGAGAGCCGGTCGTATATCTAATCCTTGAGGGCCTCAACGCCGCCCACGATGTCCATGAGCTCCGCGGTGATGCTTGCCTGACGCGCCTTGTTGTACTGGAGCGACAGGGTATCTATCATCTCCGAGGCCGCCTTTGTGGCGTTCTCCATTGCGCTCATGCGCGCGGCTTCCTCAGAAGCCATTGACTCCAGGAGCGCCCTGTATATCTGGATTTCCACGTTCTTTGGCAGAAGGGCCTCAAGGAGCTGTTCCCTGTCAGGCTCGAATATGAAGTCCGAGGTAAGCCCTGTAAAGGACTCCTCCGCCTCCGCCTCCGCGGTGGTGGGAAGCAGCATTACCGAGCGGACCTGCTGTTTCACAACGTTCACGAACT
>DAOWET010000175.1 GCA_030638335.1 Nitrospirota bacterium | reverse complement strand
TTTGAAATACATCCTCAGGGGCAGGAGCGTATAACCCTTCTGTGCCGCTTTGGCCCCGATGCGCTCTATCTCGCGCTTGTGCAGAAGAAGCCTCCGCGTCCTTGTGGGCTCAAGGCTCACATGGGTGCTCCCATGGCTGTAAGGACTGATATGGCAATTCAGCAAAACCGCCTCGCCGTCCCTTACCAACACATAGGCCTCCTTGAGATTGCCCTTGCCCTCTCTCAGGGATTTCACCTCTGTTCCTAAAAGAACAATGCCCGCCTCGTAGGTCTCCTCTATGCTGTAGTCATAGTAAGCCTTTTTATTGCGAGCTATATCTCTCATCTATTATTTTATCACAGTATTGAGTATCCGCGCACCTTCCGTTCCTATACGTTCATTGAAAGCTCACGCAGGAAAAAACCGCTTGCAGTGCCCCTGAACTCCTCGTTCTGCAGCACGCTGTAATGCCTTGCACCCTCGACCACAAGGGTCTCGGTGCGGCTCCTGTCCGAATGGGCGTAGAGCTCGTCCATATTTGCCGGGTGTGCGAATTCGTCTGCCGAACCGTGGGCAAGCAACACAGGCACCTGTATCTTCCCGATACGCTCGCGCGGGATATGCTCCACTCTGCCCGCACCTGACCACCTGCCTATGAAGAAGAACATTATCCCAAGAAAAGGCCACACAGGAAGTCTTCTGCGCCTTAAGAATCCTACTGTCATGCGCACGGTATCGGCAGGGGCGGCGCAGCTTACCACCGCCCTTATGCGCTCGTCCCTTGAGGCCGCAAGGATAGAGGCAGAGCCCCCCATGGAATGCCCAAGCACGCCAATACGCCCTGTATCAATATCCTCACGGGCGCAAAGGTGATCCACCGCGGCCACAACGTCCTCAGAGAGCCGGAACACTGTCATGGGGCCGTCCCAATCACTTGCCCCGTGGGCGCGGGCGTCGTATAGCAGTACGGAAAAACCCTCATGGCTCAGATGCTTCGCAGTCCGAAGGAGCTTGGCAGCATTGCTTGACCACCCGTGCGCAATGACCACTGCCGGGGGGACATGGTCCCCTTTTGTTGCCGGAGGAACATACCAGCCTCTGATCGTCCCCCTGCCGCTTTTGAAACTGACACCTTCGAATATCATCCCCATATCAGCGGGGCCTCTGGCGGAGACCAGTCTCTCTGGCGTGCACCACCTTCGCGTTAACACATAGGTCGCGCATAAGGATGCTGCCGCGAGGCCCATAAGGACAGAAAGCGCAATGGTGCTATAGAGGAATATATCAGGCAATGTTCACTTCTTGGTCATGGTCCCAGATATTCGATTTCCACGGTCTCGGACATGGGTCCCTCTGCCGCTGGGCCAAGCGCGCTCACCCTGTATCTCAGAATGCCCTTTGGGGGATTGCGGTCAGGAAACGCGAGGCTCATTGGGGTGCCTATCTCGATGAATTCTCCACCCTTTCCCACTGCCCGGTAGACCTTGTAGCCCTTTACCCATCTCTCGGGGTTCTCGTTCCAGAAGACGACTACCTTCTCCCCCGTGGGAGCGATATCCATACCGCCCGGCATTGAAGGCACAAAATCCTCAGGAGCAACACTCACAGGGGCTGAGCCAGGGCCTTCCACAAAAAGATCTCCATCAGTAGAGAGCATAGCCGCCCGAACCATGTAGTAATAGGGCTTGTCAGTGTCCGGCATCTCCTCATACCGCCCATCCCTTATGAGCACCGGGTTTCTTGGCGCAGGAGGGAACCTGCCGGGCTCTGCCGAGCGATAGACATTAAAGCCGGAGATATCGAGAATCGTCTTCCATGTGATCACCACGCCATCAGGCTCGACAGATATCGAAACCGCTTCGGGTAGGGGCAGGGCATCCCTTGCCCCCACAGTACCTGCGGGAACACGTGGGCCTTCCATACCCTGGCCAGCGCGCGCCACGACCTCGTACGTGTATGCGCCCAGGGGGACAATGTCCCTGTCAATGTACTTTGTGCCTTTGACCACCGCTATCTGCTCGGGCTCGCCGCCATCTTTGGCCCGGTAGAGCGCGTAGTCCTCAGCAGCCTGCTTGCCCTCAGGTGCCTTCCATTGGAGCAATACCTGGTCAGGCCGGTAATGCACCCTCACATCGGTGACCGCATCAGGGGCCTTCCGGACCACCCACCTCGGGGGAGCCTTCTTGCCGCAGGCCGCAAGTGAGAGGGATAAGGCAACAAGAACGATAAGGGTGCGGCTGGCACGAAGCCTCACCGGGAGAGCCTGCGCTTGTGTCGGGCGATCTGCTTGCGCACCTGCTTGAAGGAAGTGCCTCCCTCGGAATCACGGGAACCTATGGAGTCCTCCGCGCTCAGGCACCCAAGGACGTCCTTTCTAAAGAGCTTTGAATGCAGCCGGAACTGGCTTATGGAAAGCCCATGGAGCTCCTTTTCCTTCTTCAGGCAGAAGGCCACGATACGTCCGGTAACCTCATGTGCCTCACGAAATGGCATGCCTTTGCGCACAAGGTATTCAGCAACGTCGGTGGCAGTGGAAAATCCCTTGGCAGCGGCCTCGTACATGCGTGATTTATTAAACCGCACCTTGCTCATCATCTCGGCAATTACCGAGAGGCTGGCCTTTGCCGTGTCAACGGAATCGAACACCGGAGGCTTGTCTTCCTGCAGGTCGCGGTTATAGGCAAGGGGCAGGCCCTTCATTATTGCCAGCAGGGCCATCAGGTTTCCTATGGCACGCCCGGCCTTGCCACGAACAAGTTCCGCTATGTCGGGGTTCTTTTTCTGGGGCATTATGCTCGAGCCCGTGGCGTACGCGTCAGGCAGCGATATAAAAGAGAACTCCTCACTGGCCCAGAGCACTATCTCCTCGCCAAGCCGCGAGAGGTGTGTCATCACAAGTGCGAGCGCAAATACCGTCTCAAGGGCGAAGTCCCGGTCGCTCACAGCGTCCATGCTGTTTAGGGCAACCGAATCAAACCCCAGCTCCCTGGCCACAGCCTTGCGGTCAATGGGAAGGCTCGTGCCGGCAAGCGCGCCAGAGCCAAGCGGCAGGACGTTGATCCGTTTTTGAGCATCTTGGAGGCGCGCCACGTCCCGCTCCAGCATCTCCACGTATGCAAGCAGGTGGTGGGAAAGGAGCACTGGCTGGGCGCGCTGGAGGTGCGTATAGCCCGGCATTATAAGGCCCAGGTGCTTTTCCGCCTGCTTCAGCAGGCTCTTCTGGAGCGACCGGACAAGGGATATTGTCTGGGCCACCTCATCGCGCAGATAGAGCCGCAGGTCAAGGGCCACCTGGTCGTTCCGGCTGCGCGCTGTGTGGAGCTTGCCGCCCACGGGGCCGATCTTTTTTATAAGCGCGCTCTCAATGTTCATATGCACGTCCTCAAGGGCCTCCTTGAACTTAAACTTGCCAGAGCCCACCTCTGAGGCTATCTCCTTCAGGCCCTTGATTATCGCGCCTGCCTCGGATTTCCTGATGATCCCCTGTTGGCCGAGCATGCGCGCGTGCGCGATGCTGCCCTGTATGTCATAGGGCGCAAGCCGGGCGTCAAAGGAGACACTTTCCGTGAATGCCTCCACGCTCCGGGCTGTTGCGCCTTTAAACCGTCCTGACCATGGTTTCTTCATATTTTTAAGAATATACCCTGTTGTATATCCCGGTCAACCCTCTAAAGGGAAACTCTAATGATTGATTTCGTAGCGAAAGCGAGCGAAAGCGTGGAAGGCAAGGCGGAAGGAGAAAATTGCCGGAGGTGTAGCAATAGCTACATTGAGGATAATTTTCTCCTGACAACGCAGCATACCGCGCTTGCAGCCGCTTGCAGTAGACATGAATTATTAGAGATTCCCTCAAATACGTTTTTCCTTAAAATACAATCCTTTACACCCAATTTGGGATAATGTTATAATTGCGGGGAAACAGACAATTAATACATAATGTTATAATTGCTGGGAAACTGACAATTAATACAAAATGTTATAATTGCTGGGAAACTGACAATTAATACAAATTAATAATATGACATGGCTATGGAGGGAGATGGATGATCCGTATGAAACCCCTAACAGCAGGCATCGCAGCGGTTGCTCTGGTATTTATTGCGTCAGCCGCCGCATATGCCCAGACCGAGACAGGAAACGCCTACACGTACAAGATAGCTGTGGAGCGCCACCTTGAAGAGCGCCTTAACAAGGTACTGAAAGATGTAATAAAGATAGATGACCTGGTGATAATGGTAAGCGCTGAGGTCATATCGGAAGGCCAGGACCTGCCCGGGAAGCCGGGCTCCAAGAGGCGCCAGCTTCTTCTTCCGGGAGTGCCCACGAAGGATAGGCTGGGAGACGCCACTTCTGCTGGAGTTAAATCAACCGTCGTAGTGCAGAGCCTTCTTGTAACCGTGCTTGTGGACAAATCCACCTCCCAGTCCACAATAGACTCCATACACGACATTACCCTCTCAGCCCTGGACTTTGACCCGGACAGGGGCGACAGGATAGAGATAAGGAAAGTGGATTTCCTGAGCAACACCTACCAGTGGGGTACACTGCTGCTTCCCCAGAACCTTATTGTCATAGTCCTGGGGGTCATAGGGGCGGTGTTCCTTGGAGCTGCGGCAATGTTCTTCATGAACCCATTCAAGTCACTTGCAGTGTCCATCAAGGAGATAGACTGGCCAACCATAAGGGGCACTGACGCTTCAGACATCCTCAAGACACTGAACAGGTCTCAGACCGGCGAAGGTCCCTCACCGGGAGGCTCGGGCAATGACGGCGCGGCCTCCGTCCCGCATGCAACCGAGGCCACCTCTACCGGGAGGTTCGGTTTTATCACAGGCAACAACATCGCCGGCGCCGGCTTCCTGCTTGAGGAAGCGCCGGTCGAGGACCTGGCGATAGTCCTTGGCTACCTGACCCCGGAGCTTGCCTCAACGCTCCTTGGGATGTTCCCTGTGAAGAATCAGGCTGAGGCAGTGGCGCTCTTAAGCGGCACGCAGAAGCTGGACCTCGAAAAAGTGGAGAGGCTTGAGAGCTCCCTGCGTGAGCAGATGGACCTGGTGGTAGGCGGCGAGGCCAGGCTTGCGGCCATCCTTGACCTTGCTGACGATGACATGAGGGACAGGACCATAGCTGACATAGAGCGCAAGGACTTGAACGCTGCCATCAGGCTCAGGGGGAAGGCAATGGGCCTTGATTCCATAATAAGTTCACTTGAGAGCAACGACATCAAAAAACTCGTCCGCAAGTTTGACCTCGCAACATTCGCGCGAATACTTAACTCTTCCCCGGGCGACGTGCAGGCCAAGGTCCTTGAGTCCTTGGGCGGGGGTGGCGCCGAGCGCCTGAGCGAGGAAATGAAATACGCGGGCACCTTCCCGGTCGAGAGGCTAAAGAGGGAAAAACGCAAAGTGATCGCCAAATACCGCGAGCTTCAGGCGGCAGGGGAGATACTGGAACGCAATAGCGACGGGATGGAGGTATAAATGGACCTGATGACAGTCATCGGGCTGGTTGCCGGAGTAAGCACCATCTACTATGTGCTCGCGGAAGGCAATATCCTTCACCTGCTCTTAAACCCCGTGGCCTTTGTCCTCGTGTTCGGGGGCACATTCAGCGCAACTCTCATATCGTACCCGTGGGGCACCCTGAAACACATATTCGCCGCCTCACGCTTCATGTTCATCGGGCGAAAGCACTCAGACGAGGACAAGCAACTTCTGATAGAGCAGATGGCCACGCTTGCTGAAAAGGCCCGGTTACAAGGTGCGGATAGCCTCCAGAGCGATGCAGAGCAGCTTAACGACCCTTTCCTTTTATACTCCATACAGATGCTGGTGGACGGCATTGAACACGACATTATCAAGGACAACATGGAAAAGCGCCTGCTCTACTCTCACCAGCATAACCAGAAGATAAATGGGGTCTTCCGCACAATGGCCACATTCTCTCCCATCTTCGGGCTCCTTGGCACTCTGATCGGCGTTGTCCAGGTCCTAAGGAACCTTTCAGACCCCTCAAGCATGGGTCCCGCGATGGCCATAGCCATAACTACGACCTTCTATGGCATCTTTGCCGCAAACTTCCTTTTCCTGCCGAGCGCCATAAAGCTTGGCGAACTCAACGAGAACGAAACCCTAAGAAGAGAGATAGTGGCCGAAGGCGTGCTCTCCATAAGCCAGGGCGACCTGCCCATCATGGTCAGGAAGAAGCTCAATGCGTTTCTGATAAGCTACCTGAGGGAGCACGAACAGAGCGCAAGCCAGTAAATGAGACCCAATCTTTCCAAAAAGCGGTCTGAAGAAAGCCCTTTGTGGCTGATCATATTCTCAGACATGTCCACCAACCTCATGATGTTCTTCCTCATGCTCTTTGCCATGACGCGCATGAACGCCTATGAGAGGCAGATGATCGCCGAGGGGATGAAGGAGGCCATGCAAAGCGATACAGAAATAGTTAAGGAACTTGAGACACAGGAACAGAAGGAACAGCTTGCGATAGCGACCCTCTCCGATGTCATATCCTATGGCAAGCTCAGCCGTTTTGCCACCTTGGACGTCAAGGACGACAAGGTTAAGCTCACGCTCATGATGCCCCTGGTCTTCGAGAGCGGAAGCTCGGAGATATACCCCGGCGCGGTGGAGTTCATCGAAAGCCTTGTGGACCCAATAATGCGCTTCCCGGGGGAGTCCATAGTCGAGGGGCATACGGACAACGTCCCCATATACGGAGGCAGGTTCTCCTCCAACTGGGAGCTCTCCGTGGCCAGGGCCGTAAGCGTCATCGACTTTCTTGTGGCAAATGGCGTGCCCCCGGAAAAGCTGGTGGCAGGGGGATACGGCGAGTTCCACCCCGCCCACCCCAACGACACACTTGAGAACAGGTCTCTAAACCGCAGGATAGAGATAACCTTCCCCCGGAAGGAGGGCATAACGCCATGACCCTCTTCAAGAGCCTCTATGATACGCTGGAGCGCGAAGAGGGCGACACGTACATGTGGATGCTGCCGTACAGTACTCTCATGCTTGTGCTGATGATAATGTTCTCGGCCCTTTACGTATATTCGTACCAGGACACCATACGCTACGAGTTAGCCCTTACCTCCATGGAGGAGAGCACGGAGGATATAAGCCCCTCGCTAAAGGAGATCGTGCTGGCGCAGAAAATTGACGAGTTCATCCACGAGTTGAAGATGGAGGGCATAGCGGAGATAAAGACCACGCCCCACGCCATTAAGCTCAGCCTCGCAAGCCCGGCGATCTTTGACAGCGCAAGCGCGGAGGTGAGGCCGGAGCTCATGCCCCTGATGCTGAAACTATATGAGCATCTGAGGCTTATGGAGAACATGATAATAGTTGAAGGGCACACTGACAACGTTCCCATACACACCTCGAAGTACTCGTCGAACTGGGAACTCTCCGCCGCAAGGGCCTTCAGCATGATATACTTCTACATCCAGCGTGGCATAGACCCAAGGCGTCTGGTGGCCCACGGATACGGCGAGCACAGGCCGACCCACAGCAACACTTCACAGGTTGGAAGGGCGATGAACAGAAGGATAGAGATAACCATCCTGAGGGAGGGATTCGCAAAATGAAAGCGGCAAGAGCATGCTCGGTGTTTTTGGCATTATTATTTATCGCGGCCCCTGCGCTCTCCGCTGCGGACATGGCCTCAGGAAAGACCAGAGAGCTTACATCAAAGGCCTCCGAGCACATGAGCCGCATGGAGTATGACAAGGCGCTGCCGCTTCTGGAAAAGGCTATAGAGATGAACCCGGAAGACTCGGCCGCCTTACGCTACCTGGCCATCTACAACCAGCAGATCATTGAACCCTTGTGCAAAAGCGCGGCTGAGGCTTACTTCTCAGGCAACTACATAAGTGCGGTGGACAACTGGGAGAAGTTGATAAGCCGGTCCGCCTCGGAAAGCCGGCGCGTCCAGCCCCTTATCAGCTCAGCCATAAAAAAGGCCCGCAAGCAGGAGCTTGAGAAAAAGTATCAGGCAGTGAACAGCCTCATGGTCCTGGGCAGGTTCGTCCAGGCGGCTGAGGAGCTTGAGGTCATAATCAGATCCTTCCCCAAAGAGCAAAAGGCCCGGGCAATGCTTGCGGAGCTTTCAGGCTCCTTGAGCACGAACGTAATCAAGGAACACTACTCGCGTGCAAAGGAACTCATGGACGCGGGAGACTACAGGAGCGCCATCAGTGAGCTTGAGGCGGTGCTTGAGCTGGACCCGAAACAGGAACTTGCCAAGAAGCTGATAATAAACGCCATGCGCTCGAAGTACAAGGACGTCTACAGCCAGGCAGAGGAACTGCTGGCAAGCGGGAAATACATGATGGCCAGAGAGACATACATCAAGGTGCTTGAGAACAACCCCACGGACACTATCATCGCCTCTGCCCTTTCCCGCCTTGACGAAGCCATAAGGATCACTCCAGGCATACAGGGAAGCAGCAACCTTGAGAAGGTCCTTTCTGTCAGCATTTACAACTACGTGTCCCCTGACGGCGACCCAAAGACCTCTGTGGCCGCCGCGTGGTACGCAACACAGATAGCTCCATTTAATTCCCTTGCGCAGACAATAAGGGAGTTCATCGAGCTGAATAACGCCCATGCCTCAAGGCTCCTGGATGCCCCTGTAAAGGATATGGACATTGTTGAGCAATACCTCTTTGCCGCCCTGAACCATATCTACGAAGGCAGGTACGACCTTACGGTGGAGGCATGCAGCATTGTGCTGAAACTCTCCCCTAACAACATACTGGCAATGAAGCGCATGGGCTCCGCATACTACCTTATGGGAAAGAATGAGAAGGCCAACGAGGTATGGAGCAAGGCCCTGGATATCTACCCGTCTGACCAGGAGCTGAAGGAGTCTCTAGAGCTTTTATAGAACCCGGGCTAGCGCCCGCCAATGGCAACCGCAAACTGTCCGCCGCTGATATGGAGACAACACCTGTAAGGCCGCTTATAAGCCCCTAACCCCAAACAGCTCAACAGGAAAATGCGGGCAATGTCCCAACGTCACATTGTTGCGGATAAGCCAAAGAATATCGTGTTCGTGGAAAACTCGTTTTCAGCTTCGGTAGATGTCCTCTGAGTCCGCCTGACCCCCATATTGGCTCCCAGCCACCTCTTGAACTGGTAATTCAGTTTCAGGCCTCCTGAGAGGTCGTCATCCCTTCGGTCCTGGTCCGCGCCCATATACTCGGACTGTGCCATGGAGGCGGAAATTGTCCATGAGAACTTTGAGGTGGCCTTACTATTAAGCCACGCACTGGCCCTTTGATTTGTAACAAAGTCCGCACCCGGGATTCCTGCCTCTTTACGCCGTCTGGAAATATTCACACCAACAGTTGTCTTATCACCAACCTCAAAACTCATATCACCCACCAGCTTGATCGCTGATTCCTCATCCCTGACACCAGTATCGAATTCCCTGGTGCTGTAGCCCGCCTTTATGGTCCCTGTGGTCTTCTCGGTAAGCTCCCACTGCACACCAAGCATGTAGTCGAATTCAGTGCTGTCGAGATCGTACAGATCGTCATAATCAAGCATGGTTGAGGTATATTCCATAAATACGGAGGTCTTGGGCAGCATCTTGAAATACAGATACCCGGAATATGAGAGGTCCTCATGCTCCTTGTACAGGAACTCATCCTTGTCATAATCGATCATGAACTGTCCGAGGTTCATTCTCACCTTGATCTTGTTCGTGATGGCAAGAACCGCTGAAGCACCCATGTGCCTGCTTGTGAACTCCCCAAGCTCAAGCTCGGGCTCCTCTCCCTTGGCATCATGGCTTCTCAGATATATGCCCGAGACCTCCAGCCTGTGCCCAGCAGCCCCATTCAAGCCCAGAAGGGCCTCGACCTTGTGGTTGATGAAATTGCCGGAATCATAGGTTGAATACTGTTCAGCATCCACCTTGTACAACAAATATGCCTGGTAAGGCCTGTCCCTTTCCCTTATGAAACTGCTGCCCTGAACCCCTCCTGGCAAGGACCCTGAAGAACTCTGTAGCATGGGCTTTTTTGTGCCTGGAGCGGATATCCAGATGCCGCCCGTGAGCACAGTATTAAGGTCAGCTACCTTCTCCTCGGCAGAGCTGTATATATTATCCGAATAATAACTTGTGACCGAGACAAATGGATGGAAGTGACCACCCTGCCTGCCGAAAATACTCGCGTCTATCCCCTTGCGGGCTTTCTTCACTACCGGTTGCGGCTCAGGCTCAGCAACTTTCTCCGGGGCCGGGGCCGGGGGGCCTTTAATCAAGGCATCAGGCACTGGCAAAGGCTTTGCCGGCACTGGCGTCACCTTTGGTGGAGGGGGGACTGCCACTGGAGGGACAACCGGAACAGGAACCGGCACAAAGAATGGCCACTCAGGAAGCGAGATAGCAAATGTCCCCGAATATCCCAGGGCAGCAAGCCTTTTGCGCATACGCGCAGTGTCTTTGCTCTTTTCGAACTCTCCGCAGTAGACCTTGAGCAAGCCGCCTAACATCCGGCTCCAGCATTTCTCACCCTTGGATGCCAGGTCGTCCAGAACCTTATCAGCGTTCTCGCGCAAAGAGAAGCTTCCCACTTGCACGGAGACGATCATCCCGCCAGGACCAACAGCAGTGCCTGCATCAGGCACAAGACTTACAAGTGAGACGCCTCTCCGGCCCTCTCTGATCAGCGAACGTTTCAGGCGCCCGGCATCAGTACTGTTATCAAAGTCCCCACAAAGGACACTTGTAATACCTCCATGTGTTTCGGTCATGCAGTCAAATCCCTCAAGGCGCAAGTCTCCTAACAGCCCAAGGGCCTTATCGACATCCTTGAAACTTCCGGCATGCACTGCATAACGCTCCACATCCCCTGCCCAGGCATATGAAGAGAACGATACTATGCATACGATCAGCATCAGTACCCTTATCCAAGATGCCCTGTAAATTTCCTCTTCCACCCTTTCTCCGGCCACTGCCGGAAATCATGCAATCCAAGGCCATAACTACACAAGATACGCACTGGACGCCTATCTTGTGCCATGGCACATTTCACCTTTTGCATCCCCGTCATATCCGGGCACACATATGTATCAACATACGCAGGGTTGGGCAAATCATAAAAACACCCAAGACAACGCATGCTCTTAACTCTATATTTTAACTCAAATGGCATATAAAACAACAGGTTATGCAATCCCAGGCATTGTCACTGTCCAACATCCACGATCATTACCATTCATTCTTCAACTTAAACCCCTGTTAAAAAACCTGAAAAACGGGCTGAAGACATCTATCGATACAGGCATAAAATTTCGAAAAACCAACTCAAGACCCATCCTGGAAATACACATATATCTAAATTCTTCTGATGAAAAAGCAGGATAACTTCGAGTAATGATTTATATATACCAACAAAAGAGTTGACAAAATAAGGATATTTAATTATACTTTTTATTGTATGGGGACTGTATGAATCGATCGTTCGGAGAAAATGGAATGCGAAATATAAGAACTATCTCAATCATCATATCAATGCTGGCATTTGTATTACTCCTTGGCGGTTGCTCTGTGTTTAAGTTTCTTGACGGCAGCCAGGACAGGGAAGTCCTCTCATTCTGCACTGGCGAGAAAGTAAACGCCATGGGAGAAACATCCGGAATGGAACGCAGACGGATCGAGATAGAGCAGCGCGCCAAAGAGCAGGTGAACAGCGAAGTTTCCAAGCGTCTAAAGGCTGAAAAAGAAAAGTCAGGCCTTGACGGTGAGATCAGCGATCTGGAGAACCAGGTAGCCTCCCTTGAGAGAGAGAACAGAGAGCTGAAAGCGGAGAAAGTCAAGTCCCGCCTCGAGAACATTGCCGCAAAAGTGAGCCTTGACCTTGACAAGGTAAAGATCAAGGTCCTGAGCGGAAGCGGTTCTCTGGCATCCGCCCTTGAGATGACAAAGCATCTTGAAAGCAATGGATACAAGGTCGAGCGGACAGACATGGCACCATCCACTGACTTCTCCAGAGACAAGGTCTTCTTCAGGAAGGGAAATAATTCAACAGCAAAGGAGATCGCCAAGAATATCGGCTCGACCGCTGTAGCCGCCCCCATGACATGGAAGTCCAAATTCGATATAATTGTTGTGACACGAAACAAAGACTTCGCAAAATAAACGTCTCATTCAGTTTACGATCAGCAAAGCCCCCTTTTCGGGGGTTTTTTGTTCCGATAGGCGCCATGGACATACGCTCACATAAAGCGATAGAATGAACCATAGGGTTTCCCGCAATGATAGATATCCATACACATATTCTTCCTGGAGTTGACGACGGCGCAAAGGACTTGGAGGAGGCGCTCAGCATGTGCAGGGTCTGCGCTGACGATGGGGTGGGAACGATCGCGGTCACGCCCCATGACCTGAACGGTGTCTACTCAAACGACCGCAATGCGGTAATCCGGCACACGGCAGCGCTGAAAGAGGCTGTCATCGGGCAAGGGATTCCGGTTGAGATAGTCTTTGGCGCGGACGTAGCGATGAGCCCTGACCTGCTGGACAGGCTGGACAGCGGGGGCATAATGACCATCAATGACACGGGCAGATACATACTTTTCGAGCCACCGCCCTTTTTCATGCCTGATGCGCTCAAGCGCCTGATATTCGAGATCAAACGAAGGGATATCGTCCCCATCATAACCCATCCGGAACGAAACGAGACATTGATGAACCATCAGGAAGCACTGTATGACGCG
Organism: Nitrospirota bacterium; assembly: GCA_030638335.1. Lineage (GTDB taxonomy): Bacteria > Nitrospirota > Thermodesulfovibrionia > Thermodesulfovibrionales > JdFR-86 > DAOWET01. Next base: position 10,227 of record DAOWET010000175.1, on the reverse strand, counting down.
GTACTGGGAGGAGCGCTTGTCCAGATTACCGCGGCAAGCCTCACCGGAGGGTTCGGCCCACACGTCAGAGAACGGACAATAGAGATGCTGACCCGCAAGATGGTCCATATAATCGCATCCGACTCGCACAACACGACCTCAAGAAGGCCCGGTCTCTCAAGAGCTCTGGCGGCGGCTTCCAAACATATTGGGCAGGAAGAGGCAACGCTTATGGTGCAGGGACGCCCTGAAGCGGTTCTGCGTGGAGAGGAGATCATCTCGGACGAACCCGAGCTGTCCGCAAAACGAAAAGGTTTTTTCTCCATGTTCATGCCACGCAGAAAACCGTTCTGATCCCCGGGCCATGAAAAACCTTGACCGCGCATACGACCTTCTTCTGGCGATCCTTATCGTAATCACCCCGCTTGCCTTCGGTTCGGTGCATATCTGGGCCTTTTCACTGGCAGAGATCCTTGCGTTCACTCTTTTTGCACTGTGGTTACTGAAAATTCTTCTTGATACTGATTACGATATTGACAGGAGGATCGTTCCTCTTGCCATTTGCGCGGGATTATTCCTGTCACTCTCCCTCTTGATGCTCGTTCCCCTGCCCCGCAGCCTCATAAGCTCCATTTCACCATCCGCCCACGAGCTGTACCGTAATGTTATAGAGGGATACGCTGACATCAATTCCACTGAATACATCACGCGGGCCCTGAGCATCTCGCCCCACCTTACACTGAAAAGCCTGTTAAAAAGCCTTGCATATATGGGAGTGTTCTTCTCTGCGGTGCATGAGTTGAGGGACGAGCGGCGCATGAACAGGATAGTCCTGCTGGTAATTGTCACGGGGTTTTCCGAGGCCCTCTACGGGCTCACAATGTTCTTTCACAGCAAGGCCAGCATCCTCGGGATACAGAGGACATCCAGCATCGGTGCCTGGGGCACCTTTGTCAACAAGAACCACTTCGCAGGCTATGTGGGCATGGCCACGCTCATAGGGGTCGGCTATCTGACATGGTTTGCTCCTCTCCCGAAAATATTCCGGAACGCAAGGCAGTATATCACTGAATACTTTTCGAACTTTCGCTCGACTCTCACAAGCCTGATACTGGTCGCTGTAGGCCTTATGGCCCTGGGCATCTCATTCTCGAACTCCCGCATGGGAGCGATCTCCATCATGGCCTCACTATTACTTATGTTGACCGTCCTGTCCATCAGTGGCAAGAAGAAAAAGGCCATGCTTCTTGTTGCCGTGCTTCTTGCCGTATCCTTCACGGTCGGGATGTTCGGCACCGGGCACCTTGAGGGCCGCTTTGAAGAGGCCTGGAGCACTCTCAGGGATACCAGGGGGGTGCTATGGAACAGCACCCTGGAGCTTTCAAAGGACTATCCCCTGGTGGGCTCGGGCCTTGGCACATACAGGGCGGCCTTTCAGCTTTATACGCCTGTGGGCTGGACAAGCATCACGAAACAGGCCCATAACGATTACCTGGAGATGCTGTCAGAGACAGGCGTGGCAGGCTCTGCTGTGGCGCTAATAGCACTAACCTACTATCTCTTTCTTTTCTCGATCCGCTGGAGGGAAGGCATCGGGGGCAGAAGGGCCACGGTTTCTCTGGGTGCCTTCTGCGCTGTATTCTACATCCTTGTCTTCAGCCTCACCGACTTCAATCTCCAGATACCCTCCAACGCGTTCCTCTTCTCCCTGGCCATGGCCCTGTCCCTTGCCTGGCCCTCCACTGCACCTGACACCAACAGGCTGAAAATTGCAGGGGCATACAGACAAGGCATTAGACGCGCAGTAGCGTCCGGGCTCCTGTTACTGCTTCTTCCGGCATGCTTTCTATCTGTTCAGCAATGGAGGGCAGAGCGTCTTTTCCCGGTGGAGAAAACCTTTATCAGGGCTGGAGAGGCAGCGGAGATAACATCTCATGCAGAAGCCCGAATGGCCCTTAGTGCTTCTACCCTGTTCCCTGGCAATGAGACCTATCACATCCTCCTGGGACAGTACCACGAGCATGAGGCAAGAGTGCCCGGCACTATCGAAAGCAAACGCCTTGAGCAACTGGATATGGCTATTGACGAATTCATAACCGCACTTGAGATGAACCCCGCCTCTTTGAACGCTTTAGGGCACCTCGCGTGGTCGGAGTTTTCAAAGGGGGATTTTCTTTCCGCTACAAGGCGCCTGGACGCTGCGCTTGACATTGCCCCCACTAACTACCTCAGCCACCTGTTCTATGCCCAGGCAGTGACTGGCTTCATCAACGCCTATCCCAAGTCCATGAGGCGTCCATATCTTTACAAGGCATCCAGAGAGTTCGAGAGGGGCGTTGAGATGAACCCCTCGTTCTTGCGCTCATCACAGGTCCTTGTAAACATGGCTGGTGCCTTCATGAAGCTCGGGAACAAGGAAGAAGCGCTAAAGCGGCTGGACATGATAAGGGATTACGCCCCATGGACCCTCCCACATATTGTAAAGGCCGCCAGGATACACCTTGACAGCGGCAGGCCGAGAGAGGGGGTCCACCGTTACCGCCGCATGTACAGGTACAATTTCAAGGACAATGCCTCCAGGCGCAATATAGCCGAGCACCTTGAGGAAGACGTTAACTCAAGGCCGGAGCTGCACGAACTCAGAGCACTTCTCATCGAACTGATGCTTGACCAGAAGGATTGGGATGGGGCGATAAGGATGATGCAGGGAGAACTTGGCAAAGGCATCAGGCCGGATTCCACCATTTACTATGAGATGGGCCTGGCATACGAAAAATCCGGAGAGGTTGATGACGCCAGCGACATGTATATAAAAGCCGTCACCATGGACAAAAGAAACAGGGATGCATCCAGGCGCCTTGCAAAACTACTAAAGGAAGGGCTGCGGAAGGACCTCTACAGGTAATATCACTACAGAGGGTGACCACATCAGGCAGTCTCTATATTTTAAGAACTGACTTCTTAACAGTCTTGAGCCAAACCAGGATACCTTCATCAATCTCAGGTTTCTTCTCTCCGTAATAAGGATACTGTGAAGAATAGTAATTGCCCTGCCCCACCGCAATACTGTTGAGCACAGTGCCAAGCAGGTTTGCCTTGACATGGGTCAGCTTTCCGATGGCCGCCCTGATAAGCTCGCGCGAGGTCTCGCCCATCTTGATAACCAGTAGCACTTCATCCACATAAGTACTTATAACAACAGGGTCAGTGGCTGAAAGTATAGGCGGAGAATCAATTATTATCCTGTCGTATCGGTCCTTGAAGATATTCATGTAGTTTACAAGACCCTCAGAGCTAAGCAGTTCCGCGGGGTTTGGAGGGATGTGGCCGCTTGAGATGACATCAAGGTTCGGAACCCTCGTATGGACAATCACATCCTCCAGCTCTGCATCGCCCACCAGAACGTTTGAGAGCCCCTTTTCCTGGGGAATATCAAAGATCTTGTGAATTACAGGGCGGCGGAAGTCCATGTCCAGAAGGAGAGTTCTGGCACCGTTCTGAGCCATTGTAACGGCAAGGTTGGAGCTTGTCACGCTCTTGCCCTCCGAGGGGTTGGAGCTTGTTACGAGAAGCGTGCTTCTGTCATCGGGAGAGGAGAATATTATTGAGGTCCTTATGCTGCGATATGCCTCTGCTGCAACGGACTTCGTGTCCAGAGAGGTCACGAGCATCCAGCTCTTTGAGCCCGGGTCCATATCCTCCAGGTCATTGAAATCCGGAACCGGCCCAAGGAAAGGCACCTTAAGATATCGCTCCAGGTCTTCCTGGCTCTTTATGGAACTGTCCAGGTATTCGAAAAAAACAGCAATAACAGGCCCCATGAACAGACCGAAAACCAACGCCATGATGAGGTTTAGCGTCCTTCTGGGGCGGAAGGGCGCCGAGGGCGGCACTGCTGAATCCAGCACCCGCACGTTGGTAGTCTGTATCCCCCCTGATATGCTGGTTTCCTTAAGCCTCTTGAGCAGCACTTCATATACCTGCTTATTGGTCTGCACGTCGCGGGCAAGCACGTTGTAGGAAACCGCATGCTTCCCAAGGTGCTGCGACTCCTCTTTAAGGCGGACCAACTCCTCCTTGAGTGCACGCTCCTTCCTCAAGGTAAAATCGTACTCGCTCTTCATCGAGTCCACGACCCTCAGTATCTCATCATGTATCTTTTCCCTGACAGTCCCTATCTTGTCGTTGAGGGCCATCACCTCCGGATGTTTACTTCCATACTTCCTTGATATCTCCGACAGGCGCTCAAGGAATACCGCCTCGTCAGTCTTAAGCTTGGTTATGAAAGCGTTGTCCATTACCTCCGGTATCGACCCCGCGTGGTCCGGGTCCTCAAGCATTGCAATGGCTATCTGGTATTTGGCCTGCGCTTCGATGCGTTCGTTCTCCGCGCCTACCAGGTCGGTGGAATGGGCTGAAAGCTTCTGGATAGTTATCTGCTCCTCTTCCTCAAGGGAGATAATATTGTACTTTTCCTTGTACTCCTGCAGGAGTTGCTCTGACTCCTCAAGCTGCCTCCTCTCCTCGGAGATCTGCCTCCTTAAAACCCCTGAGGCACCCACATTTGCCTTTATCTTCGTGGAAAGAGTGTATTCCACATAAGCCTGGACAACCTCGTTCGCAACATTTGCGGAAATCTCAGGGGAGGTCGAAACATATGAGACCGTTACAAGCTGGGTCTTCCTCACTGGCTGCACGACCAGTCTGTTCAGAAAGCTGTCGATCACACGCTCATGTCCATCAAGCTCAAGTCTCATCAACTCTTCCTGGCTCAGGTCATCGGGAACAGTGCCAGACCTCTTGCCAGCCAGTTCCGGATGCTTCCAGAGACCAAGTTTCTCAATGACCTCTCTGGCTATGAAACGGCTTTCGAGAATGCTGTACTGTGTCTGGTAGAACTCCTGAGATGTGGCGTCAATCGCGTAAATTTCCTTGAAATCGACAATATTGGGATTTTCCTTCTCAATGAGGATCTTCGTTGAAGCGCGGTATTCTGGTTGCGCGATAATGTTGAAAATAAAAGTAAGCGTAACCACAACAACAAAAAACGTCAGGATCGACCACCTGTGCTTGTAGAATATCCAGAGGTATTCCTTAATGTCTATATTGTGCTCTTCGTATTCCATATCTATCTTCTAGAAGTAGCTCTGCGGCACCACTATGGTGTCCAGGGGCTCTACTGCCTCCTCAAGCTGAACGTCCATCTCCTGCTCCTCGCCTTCGACGATCCTGATTATCTTCACCCTGCCCAGCGCTGCCCTTTCCGTGTGTCCTCCTGCAATGGAAATGGCCTTTCTGACCGAGGTGTCCTTCTCAAGCTTGTACTGTCCGGGCTTATGCACCTCTCCCAAGATGAAAAAGGTCTTGGCCTTTGAAAGAAAGATTGAATCACCGTCAAGGACCGCAATGTTCTGCGACAGGTCTCCCTCGAGGGCCTTGCGGAGGTTCACGGTGATATTCCTCCCCTTGCCCTTATCTCCCTTTCTGACTATGATCACATCCGAGTCAGCATCGCTCTTGGGGCCCTGAGCCATGGAGATCGCCTCTACAATAGTAGTCCTTTTTGTCAGGTAATAAGTTCCGGGACGGTTAACCTCGCCTATTATGAATATCTCCTTGCTCCTGTACGTAGCAACCTGGACATTAACCTGAGGGTCGTTTATGTATCCCTCTGCAAGCTTTTCCGCAATAATACCCGCAAGCTCAGAAGTGCTCAGGCCGGATGCCTTGACCCTGCCAATATACTTGTAAGCGATGTATCCGTCAAGCCCGACCCTGACATTAACCGTCAGGTCGTCGTTGTCCCATACGGTTATCCTGAGGACATCCTCAGCCCCGATCACGTACTCGTCTTCAAGGGTCTCAGTGTCTACCTGCCCCCGCACAGTAGCCGGGCATAGCGCAACAGACATGAGCGCAAAAACCGTCACGAGGCACAAGTCCCTTATCCTTGTTCCAAGCAGCATAATTTATTATTATATCTGACAAACATATGCCAGCACAAGTGAAAACACCTTGAAAAATCAGAAATAATTGAATCATGGGTTTCCAAGCTTTGTCCAAGCCAGTATAACAGGAATCTGTTATTGACTGTAGTAAATCCTGGACATTTCGGAATATGACAGCTATGGATACCTTGCTAAAGATTTATAAGTACAAAAAAGGCCGCCTGCAAAACACAGGCGGCCCGCTACAGGCTTATACATCAAGTGCCGACGGCAAAAAACCCAACGGCATTAGATCACATAGCGTACATACACAGACATCTCATGTGTGACCTCTTCCAGGTCGGGGTCGTTGGACTCCTTGTTCTTCCCTGAGTATTTCAGCCCTGCTGTAAAGTTCTTGTTGAAGTCATAACCTGCCGAGGCATCAATGTTGTGGGTGATGTCCTTCCTGGCCTCAAAAGAGCCACCCTCGTAATTCTCATACTCATCATTGGAGATGGCTACTGTGGCATCGAAAGTGAACCGGTTCATAAGCCTTGACGACATTCCAATCCCAAATTTCTGCTGGTCATAGAAATAGCTCTGTGAAAGGTTCTCGGTGCCGCTACCCATATATGATGTTTCCATTATCGCCAGATTGAGAATGACCTTAAGCTTCGTCTGTTCCGTTATCTTGTAGCTTATGTCCCCGTCTACAGCTGAGGCCTTGCCATTGTCATGGTCGATTGCGGAATAGGTCCTGTCCTCATAGCCGATCTTCAAGGAACCGTTCATCCTTGCCGTGGCATCCCATTTTATGCCTATACGGTAGAAATTGGAGCGGGAATCGTACTCCTCGTCCGTCCTGTCAAAATACTCCTTGGTGCCATAACTGTACTCAAGGAGCATGGAGGTCTTCGGAAGCACACGGTAATAAAGACCTACACCATATCCACTGTCCTTGCGGTTACCATCACTGTCATCCTCTTCGTCATACTCCAGGTGGAATTCCGTCACAAAGAACTCCGTGTAGAACTTCTTTGCAGGGAACGTGTACCCTATACTGGATTTTACGTTGTTTGTGAAATGCTCCTTCCTCTCGGGAGTGTCCTGCTCGGGCCTGGGGTCCATGGACGTTTCGTAGGTGTCCGAGATATCGAACTCAAGCCCGGCTGTTGACTTAAGGCCGTACCCTGCCTTGTATGTCACTGAAGTGAAGTTCTCATCGTCATTATCAGCATATTGGGATGTATCGCTTGATACCCCAAGGTTGAGGTTGTGACGCTGGGTCTTCATGGAAAGGAGCACAGCAGGGGAGAATACGGTTATGTAATCATCTATCTCTTCCTCAGCAGAGGAATATATATTCGAGTTCATCTCCTGGCTGACCTGAAGGCCAGCGTGCAACGAGACAGGGCCCACCTTGAAACCATTCGTACCGGCCAAGCTACCCAAGAGACCACTTCCGGCAAAGGAAGTCGTGGCAAGCCCGGTAACAACTGCTATGGCTATCAACAACCTGACAATACTGCGTCCCATATATCTTCTCCTTCTTACGTCCCCTTTGCATGTCCAGCCGGGACATAAACCGGCTGGACATAACATTCATAATCTATCGTCTTAGGTGGAAGGACTGGTATCGTCCGGCTCGGTATCATCAGGCTCCGTGTCCGGCTCGATGTACGTCTCTTCCAGTTCCTCAAATGTCTCTTCAACAAATTCAGCGGCATCGCCTGTTGTCTCGGCGATATCCTGCGCAAGCTCAATATCGTTGTTCGCAACGATCGTAACGATGGTGGCAGTAGCCTCGTCAACTGTCTCGGAGAGCTCCTCCAGCTGCGTGGCAACGTCCTGCGCCTCTTCCAGAGAGGCAGTATCACCTGATGCTGCCTGCGTGGCAACATTGGCCTGTGCCTCGGCGTTTGTGGCAATGGTCTCTGATGCGCTGCTGAGAGCAGATGTCGCAGCGACAACGACCTCAAGGCTTACATCCGGATCTGCCTCGATCTGAGCTGCGACCTCATCAGCCCTATCCTGCTGAGCTTCCGCAAGTTCGACTGCAGCCTGCGTAGCCTCGATCTGCTGGTTGGCCAATTCAATGGCCTCAGTGTTACCGCTCAGCTCAGCTATAGTGGCCTGTGTTGCAGCCGTTGCTGTTGAAGCGGATGCGGATGCTACAGAGGACGATGTGACAGCCTGGGCAGCAGCGGCAGCGGCCTCAGCCGGGTTGTCGGTCTCGCTCACGACATCAGCGAGCTCCCTGGTATTTGTAACCTGCTCACGCGCTGTATCAAGGGAGCTCTGCGCGATATCAAGGTTAGCCTGTGCCTGTGCGGCGGCATCGGTATCACCCATTCTCTGGGCCTCCAGCAGTGCCTCCTGGGTTGCCTCTACCTGGGCGGAAGCCTCATTGGCAGCGGCCGCTGCTGTTATCACGGCGGCAAAAGCCCTTAACTGGGATGCCTGCAGCACTTCCTCCGGGCTGTCAGTGGAAGCGTCCTTTGCAGTGGCTGTCTCGTCTTTAGCCTTGGCGCTTGAGTTTGCGGCCTCGGAATGGGAACGCACGGCATCATCCGCAGCTTTCATCAAGGGTGATTTCTGAACAGAAGGGTTTGAAGGAGGCAGTAAGCCTGCAATTTCAAGCTCCTTGATAAGCTCTTCAACGATCTCCTGGAATGTGCCCGATTTCTCAGCGGACCCACTGCTCAGACCAAAAGAGGACACAGCGTCCAGCAGGACGCTTATATTGCCAGAGGTGCCCCTGATGGCAGCAGTCATGGAAGGCGTCCTGAAGGTCACCTTTCTGTCGTTCGTCACTTTCACGTCGAACCAAACATCACCAACAAGCACATTGACCTCGCGGGAAGTTACAGGCTTCTTGGTGAAAAAGCCCTTCATCTCCACCCGCTGGACAATACTGACGTTGGAGTCAACGTTAACCCGCATGGTGCCGCCGTCAACGAACTTCATCTGCGCACGTCCTCGCTTTGTAACTATCTTGTCAGAGCTGAACACAGGATGCGGAACTCTCCTGAGCTTGCCCCAAGTACCTTTTGTCCTGACAAGCACCGCACCGTTAAACGCGGTGATGTCTCCGATTTTCACTACTTTCTTTACTCTCTTTGCCGGCGCAGCCTCCGCATATGACGCAGGAAGGGCAAACACCACAGCAAGGAACAAGACCAGAACGAGCGCAAATGACCTTCTCATGGTTTGCCTCCTAGTTGCAAAACAGTGTTTGTTAATTATAATAGCGATTTGCGTACTATTATCCCTTATTTCCTTATACTTGTCAATCTTATTAACGATATAGCAATTATACTGGCAATTAAAATATTGGGAATTGTCTGGAACAGGCGGATTGCCTGGATGTTATTTGTATTGTATGGGGCTTATATGACCTTTATCAGACACCAGGATCTTGTTTATTATGCAACATAAGGAAGATGCAACTTATTGCATTTAAAGCATTTTATTCAATTCCGAAAAATCTCACAGGACCACAGAAAAAGAAATGAATTATTTTGTCGTGAAGGTGAAGACCCCGTCCCAGTCGCCCTCAGGGGGGCGCTCCCTGAATGCAGAGCATCTCTTGCCATAGATGTTGTACAGCAATGAGTTGTGTTCCTTTTCAAGCGCCCTGAATGCATCAATCGCCTTGTCCCAGTGCATCTTCCTGTAGAGTTCCAGGGCCTCGTTGTACTGCTCCAGCTCAAGCTCCAGGGCATTATCCGGAGAGCCCTCAACAAGAAGCTCGAATATCCTTATGGGCTTGTCCTTTCCCTTGACGCGCACGAGGTCCAGGTCCTTTACCACAAAGTCCGTAAGTTTTTCCTCAGTAAATTCGCTGACTATGATTCCCGCGCCGTAGGCCTTTGTAAGCCCCTCGAGCCTGGAGGCAAGGTTAACGCTGTCACCCATGACCGTGTAGTCAAAGCGGTCCTCCGAGCCCATGTTCCCCACGACCATCCGTCCGGTGTTGATCCCGATACCTATGGTAATCTCGGGATACCCGCGCTCCATCCACTCTCCCCTGACCTGGTCAAGGTCATTCATCATCTTTAGCGCGGCCCTGCAAGCCTGGGCAGGGTGCTGCTCGCTATATATGGGCGCACCATAGATAGCCATGATAGCGTCACCGATATACTTGTCCACAGTGCCGTTCTCGTTCATGATGGTCTTGGTCATGAGTGAGAGATAAGTGTTGATCAGCGAAACCAACTGCTCTGGCGTCATACCCTCGGATATACTGGTGAAGTTCCTGATATCAGAGAACAGTACCATGAGAACCTTCTCGTCCCCGCCAAGCTGGAGTCCGGCA
>DAOWET010000171.1 GCA_030638335.1 Nitrospirota bacterium | reverse complement strand
CCGATCTCACCGGGGGAGACCATTATCTAGGAGGTCTCATATGCCAGTTATCGCTGTTATCAACCAGAAGGGTGGCGTTGGGAAGACCACCTCCGTGGTGAACCTCGGGGCCGGTCTCGCGCGGCTGGACAAGCGCGTGCTGGTCGTTGACCTCGACCCCCAGGCACACCTCACCTACTCGCTTGGCGTCCAGGCCCATGAGCTTGACCTCACCATTTACAACGTATTAAAAGGTGAGGCCTCCCTGGAGGAGACATTCGTGGAGCGTGACGGGCTGCACCTTGTGCCCTCAAGCCTGGACCTCTCCGGGGCTGAGATGGAGTTTGCGATGGAGGCCGGGCGCGAGTTTCTCCTGAGGGAATCCCTCGCGGGCATAAAAGAATATGACTTCGTGTTCCTTGACTGTCCCCCCTCCCTTGGCCTTCTCTCGCTTAACGCCCTGACCTCGGCCCATGAGGTATACATTGCGCTCCAGAGCGAGTTCCTTGCCCTTCAGGGGCTCTCAAGGCTACTTGAGACCATTGAGAAGACAAGGCAGCGCCTGAACCACCAGCTGGAGATAACAGGCATAATAGCCACAAGGCATGATGGAAGGAAGGTGCTGAACCAGGAGGTGGCGGAAAAGATCCGGGAGCACTTCGGGGAGAAGGTGTTCAGTACCTTCATCAGGGACAACATATCACTTGCCGAGGCACCGAGTTTTGGCAGGAGCATATTTGAGTACAGGCCCGGCAGCCGTGGGGCCGAGGACTACATGTCTCTGTGCAGGGAGATACTTCAAAGGAGGGCCGCCTGATGGCACGCAGATCCCGTATGGGCTCAGACCCCTTAAGCAATAAAACCGACAAAGGCAAAAAGAAGAAAAAGGACGATCTGAATTCCACGGAAGGCGTAGACGCCCTGATACGCGATACGCGCGCGAGTGCCGGGACTGCAAAAGGCAAAAAGAAGGCAGCGGCAAAGAAAAAGGCATCCACGGAAAAGAAGAAGGCAACAGTAAAAAAGAAGACCTCCTTTAAAAAGAAAAAACCCGCAGCATCGGTAACACCCGCGCAGGCAAAGGCTAAAAAGAAACCTGCTCCTGCCATAAAACCCGGAGCGGTCATTGACCTTGCCCTGCCCCATGAGACAGAGGCCTTACAGAAGCCGGGCAAAGCGCACGCGCCAGCCACTCAGGATAAAGCTGTTATCACTCAGAAGGCAGCACCCGCTGTAACCAAAAAAGAGGAAAAGACAACTCCTCCTCCTGTGGCGGAAAAGAAGGCCGCTGTAAAATCAGCAGCCAGAAAACCGGAAAAGGCTGAGCAAAGCGCCCCGGCCCCTGTGAAGAAGGAACGCCCGAAAGAGAAGGCCGCAACAGGGCGCTCCCCTGAAGGCAAGCCAGCCAAGTCAGGCAAATCAACTGACGAGCAGGTTGAGATGGAACAGTTTCTGGCCTTCCGCCTCGCAGCTGAGTCCTTTGCCTTTGAGATCGAGCGTGTGCGCGAGGTCCTCGCCTACACAAAGGTCACAAAGGTCCCGAACACGCCCGATTTCATGAGCGGGGTCATAAACCTCCGCGGCAACGTGGTGCCTGTGGTGGACTTGCGGCTCCTGTTCGGGCTTGGGCTGGGAGAGATGACCGAGGACACCTGCATCATTATCGTGGAGGTGGTCATTGATAACGAGACCCTTGAGATCGGCGCAAAGGCTGACGCTGTGCGCGAGGTCTTTGACATAAAAAAGGACGATATAGAGCCCGCCCCCACTCTTGGCGAGCACCTGGACACCGAGTTCCTGCTTGGCATGGGCAAAAAGGGCGGGGAGTTCCTGCTCCTGCTGGACATTGAGAAGGTCTTCTCCATGGATAACCTTATCAGGATCTGACCCGAATTATTACACATAGGGGGTCACGGGCCCCATTTAAACTGGAGCGAGCCACGGGCTCGTATTAACTGGAGCGCACAGCTTCCAGCGTCTCCAGAAGATGTAACGAGAGCATCTCATCTTTAAAAGCATTTCTGTTTATCCTTTAATGAAAACACAACGGATCGTCTCGACCTGTTATAACCGGTCCGTGACCGGCCAGCCCGTGGCTGGGGGCCACAGGCCCCCTTTAAATGTATACGCCGAAATGCTTTAAGACGCAGTTGATACTGTAAACTCTGTAAATCTCACGGGGCCTGATTTGCCGTAGATTCGAGGCGCGGGGCACGAAGCTGTACTTATGCTACCGCGAGTGCCGCGCAACAAAGAAGATGCGGTAAATCAGGTTACGTGGGCTATATGAAAAGGTCTCTTATGACAGAAACCTCAGGCCTTTTGGGGTCAAAGGCCACCGATATCCTCTGCCCGGGCTCAAACCCCCGCGCCATGAACGCCCGGCCCTCCACGCGCACGTTGTCATGCACAAAAGTATATGACGTAATGACCGGCACTCCTGTATCATCAGGCGCCTGAGTTACCCTTCCCTCGGCCTGAGCGCCGCGCATGAGCAGTGCGGAAATCGTTCCCACCCTCAGGATCATCACCACACCAAATATGAGCGAAAAGACCACCAGTGCAAGGCGTATGCCCTCAAGACCCTCGGCCGCGTGACCAAACAGTGTTGTGAAGGCAAGAGCCGTGCAACAAATTGCAAGAAAAGCGGCCCAGAACCGGGCCAGGGCATCCCGGAATATCACCTTTGCAAACAGTGCGCTCATGGCCTTGTCCGGGCCCTTATATCCCCCCACTCGTGCAAAACCAAGCCAGAGGCCAATTTAGAGCCCGCAGCATGCCCCCACAGAGGGCCGGAATAGACAATTAACCCATAACTCATTGTTTTTAAATTATAAATCAACTGGTCAATTATTGTTCACCTCTGGAGCGCATGACCGCTGAATAGGGCGTTATTGAGATATGAACATGTAACCCAACATGTTACCAACAAATATGTGTCAGGAGATGAACCTGCTGAGTATTTCGTCCTTGCCCGCGCCTGTGAGGTCAGCCTTCACAACTCTCCCAAGCCTTGTCCTTGCAAGCTTGGGCAGACTGCTTATGAGCCTGTTATTTATACTCTTGCAGGCACAGAGGTGCCACTTTGGGAGCCCTTCACGCACAAGCAGTTTCGCAATGCTCTCGGCTGCCAGGCGCACAAGCCTTCTTTCCCTCTCCTTGTCTATACTATGGCGCTCTCCGGCCCCCCCTGCGCCGCTTATACCGCGTCCGCCCTTGCGCCTGAAGGCTCCGGGGGAGTCGGTGTAACGCTCAGAGATCTTTTCCTTGCCCTCTATGGTATCGAAGGCCTCGATAAGCTCGATCCTGGGGCTTTGCATCTCATCCGGGT
>DAOWET010000119.1 GCA_030638335.1 Nitrospirota bacterium | reverse complement strand
CCTGGTAGCCACCACTATCTCATGAATACCATCAAGCATGATATCTCCTCAGGGTTCACTTCCGTTACTAGCCAGTTACTATACAAACAACGGCAATCGTTTACAAACAGAATACCCCAATGTTATTATTATCAGGTATGACTTCCGTCAGCCTTCTTAACAGAGCCGTGTCCAGGGGCATGGACCTTGTGATCGCACTGGCCGTCGCCGAGGCCCTCCCGAGGGCCGGGTGGGTGGCGGCAGTGCTGTATATACTTGTGGCCGACGGCATCAGTAACGGGCAGAGCCTTGGAAAGAAACTCCTTGGGCTTCGCGTGCTGAACGCCAGGGGAGAGCCCTGCGGACTGAAGGATTCCATCATGAGGAACCTTATGTTCGGCCTGGGCATACTCTTCTGGACCGTGTTGCATCCAGTGCTTGGCTGGCCCCTGCTGGCAGCTGCCATTGGGGTTGAGTTCATGGTGCTGATGGGAAGCGACGAGGGCAAGCGCCTCGGTGACGAGCTCGCTGGGACTCGTGTGGTGGAGGAATCCGCGAGTGAGGACCAGGCAGGCGACGGCCATGACGGGGTGGATGTGGACAGCACCGGGGGAGATAATACTGAAGGGGAGAATTCATCTGAATGAGCATTTTCGGCGTATTTTCAAATGATATGGCAATCGATCTCGGGACCGCTAACACCCTGGTCTACGTAAAGGGCAAGGGCATAGTCTGCAACGAGCCCTCCGTTGTCGTGCAGCAAAGGGACTCAAAGAAATGCATCGCCGTGGGCATGGAGGCCAAGCGCATGCTGGGCAAGACGCCGGCCAATATCGTGGCCATACGCCCAATGAAGGACGGAGTGATCGCGGACTTCGACGCCACCGGGGAGATGCTCAGGTACTTCATCAAGCAGGTACACAACCGCCGGAGCTTCGTCTCCCCCAGGGTCATCATAGGCATACCCACCGGTATAACCCAGGTGGAGCAGCGCGCGGTGAAGGACGCCGCACACGCCTCGGGCGCCCGTGAGGTCTACCTCATAGAAGAACCAATGGCAGCCGCCCTTGGCGTAGGGCTCCCCATATCCGAGCCCTCTGGAAGCATGGTGGTGGATATCGGCGGCGGGACCACGGACATAGCTGTCATATCCCTGGGAGGCGTCGTGTACGCCAAGGCCACCCGCGTGGGCGGCGACCGCATGGACGAGACACTGATCTCCTATGTCAAGCGCAAGTACAACCTCATGATCGGCGACCGCACCGCTGAGCAGATAAAGATAGAGATCGGGAGCGCGGCCGAAACCACTGACGAGCCCCCCCGCACCATGGACATAAAAGGCCGGGACCTCGTAAGCGGCATACCCAAGACCATCCCCTTGAGTGAGGAGGAGGTGCGGGAAGCGCTGAGCGAGCCGGTGAACACCATACTTGAGACCATCAAGGTGGCCCTCGAGAACACCCCTCCCGAGCTGGCAGCGGACATAGTGGACAGGGGGATAGTGCTTGCGGGCGGAGGAGCCCTTTTGAAGGGGCTGGACCAACTCATCACCGAGGCGACCGAGCTTCCGGTGGTGATTGCCGAGGACCCCCTCACCGCTGTCGTGCGCGGGGTTGGCAAGGCGTTGGACGACCTGCCCCTTCTTAAGCGAATCGCCGTGGCCTGATGCTCTCTCGGCATTTCCGCCTGTACCTGACCGTAGCCCTGCTTTCAGCCATACTTATGACCTTTCAGAGCTCCCATGGGCCTCTGAGGCCCTTTGCCTTCTTTGCGCGGGCCATAAACAACATCAACCACACCATCACCATCACCTTCGACTCCATAGCCGCAACGATGCAGGCAATAGGCCGGGACATGGACGACATCGCCCGCACAGAGGTTGAGATTCGTGACCTGAAGCTCCAGCTCATGGACCGGGAAGAGATCAGGAAGGAGAACGTTCGCCTCAGGGAGATGCTCGCCTTCAAGATATCAGAGCCTCGTCAGGTCGCCATCGCCAAGGTCATCTCCCGGAGCGCCCTTAGCTGGTCAAGCTCGATGATCATAGACATGGGGTCCTCCGACGGGGTAAAGAAGGACATGGCCGTCATCACCCCGGAGGGGCTCGTGGGAAAGATACTTGAGGCCATGCCCTATTACTCGGTCGTACTGCTTGTCACGGATTCCCGGTTCTCCGCTGCCGTACGCCTGCACAAGACGCGAGAGGACGCGGTACTCACCGGAGACGGCGCCGGAGGCTGCGTGGTCAAATATCTCAACAGGGGGGCTCGCGTGGACCCTGGGGACACGATGTACACATCCGGGCTTGACGCCCTGTTCCCAAACGGCATTCCAGCGGCCAGGGTACGCACCCTCAAGGGCGATGAAAAAGAGCTGTTCCATACAGTGGAGGCAACACCACTGGCGCATCTTGACACCCTTGAAGAGGTCATAGTGGTGGAACGATGAAAAAACTCATTATCCCCATACTGATAGTGCTGGCCTTTGTCCTTGAGACAAAGGTCAGGGTGCTCGGTTTTGGGCCAAGCCTCACGGTAATGCTGGTCTACTATGTGGGCATCCGCCACGGGCACCTGAAGGGCCTTGCCTTCGGGGTGGCTATCGGCGCCCTTGCGGACGCTGTCACGGGGAGCTATCTGGGCCCCGGTCTCCTTGGCATGGCAACCGTGGGCTACCTTGCGCGGTATCTCTGCAAGGGCCTCTTCATCTGGACCCCGGTGCTCGGGGTCATCGGGCTTGCGGCCTTCACTGCCCTCGACGGGCTGATCTCATACCTGTGCACGGCACTGTTCTTCGAGACCCCCACCACTGTGGTCCGGGCCGTCTCGATCATTTTCGTCCAGGCGGCATTGAACGCCATATTCGGCCTGTTCATCACCCCTGGAGAGGAAGACCCGGATGCGGAACCCTGAGACAAGGATAAGGCTCGTAAGCGCGGCCATCGTCCTGATGCTCATGGCGCTGGGGGCAAGGCTCTGGGAACTCCAGGTGGTCAGGGGCGAGCAGTTCACGAAGCAGTCCTTTGTGAACCGCCTGCGAATTGAGCATGTCCCGGCCCCAAGGGGCATCATCTACGACAGGCGCGGCAACCCCCTTGTAAAGAACGCACCCTTCTACTCGGTTGCCCTTGCCCCCCAGCTCATGCCAGAGGCTGACCTTGAGGCCATAGCGGACTTCCTGGGCATGGAGCTGGCGGAGGTCGGGGGCATTGTCCAGCGCCACAGAAACGCCATCGAACCGGTAAGGCTCAGGGGAGGCCTGAGATTTGACGAGGTGGCCTTCATTGAGGCAAGGACATCGGACTTCCCGGCCCTTGTCATTGACGTTGACGAGACGAGGCATTACCCCTACGGAGATACTGTGGCCCATGTGGTGGGCTACCTCGGCAAGCTCGGCCCGGAGCAGATCAGGAAGAAGGACTTCCGCGACGTGCCGCGCCAGAGCTTCATCGGCCAGTGGGGCGTGGAGAAGATGTACGACTCGCACCTGCGGGGCAAGCCCGGACGCAGGGTCTTTGAGGCAGACGCTGTCGGCCGCAAGCTCCGGCTGATAAGCGAGGATTTGGCTCAACACGGAAATGACCTGTACCTGAGCATAGACCTGGACCTGCAGCGCGCCGCTGTGGAGGCATTCAGGGGTCGCGCTGGCGCCCTGGTCGCCCTCAAACCTGACACCGGGGAGGTGCTGGCCCTTATAAGCCGCCCCTCCTTTGACCCCAACCTCTTCTCGCGCGGAATAGACACGGGCAACTGGCTGAGGCTCGTAAACCACCAGGGCTACCCTCTGCTGAACCGGGCGCTCCAGACCAATGCTCCTCCAGGCTCCACCTTCAAGCTCATAACAGCCATAACCGCCCTTGAGGAGAAAGTCCTGACTCCCAATACTACAATGATCGCCAACGGAGTGGTTGCCAAGGGACCGTGGAGGTATCGATGCTGGAAGCGCTCGGGCCACGGGAAAGTGGACCTGAGAAAAAGCCTGGTGGAATCCTGCGACGTTTATTACTACAAGGCCGGTGAGTTAACAGGTATAAACGCCATTGCAAGGACTGCTCGCAAATTTCACTTTGGAAGAGAGTCAGGGCTTAACCTCGTAAAGGAAAAGAAAGGGCTCATCCCCGACTCTGAATGGAAAAAAAGGGTAAAGAAAGAACCCTGGTACCTGGGTGAAACATACAACGCGTCCATTGGGCAGGGTTTTGTTCTGACCACGCCTATTCAGCTTGCTAAAATGACTTCCTGGGTCTCAAACGGGGGCTACGCCTACGACCTCACTCTGATACGGGCTGAGGAGCCTCCCGAGCCCTTTGAAAAGATAGACGTGAGCCCTGAGACTTTAGATGTGATAAAGGAGGCCATGAGGGGCGTCGTGGCAGACGAAAAAGGTACTGGCCGCAACGCCATGAGCAAGATCGTTGAGATTGCCGGCAAAACAGGTACCGCACAGGTGGTCAGGCTCAGGGAGGACGAGAGCCGCAGCTTTGATGAGATCCCTTACAACCTTCGGGACCACGCATGGTTCATCGCATTTGCCCCTCTGGAAGAACCGGAGATCGCGCTGGCCGTGTATGTTGAGCACGGAGGAGGTGGCGGCGCTGTGGCCGCCCCCATCGCCAAGGTCGCCATCGAACAGTACATGAGGAGCCTTGAGAGCCATGTTCAGAATTGACCGCAGGCTGCTGGCAAACATGGACTGGCTGCTTGCGGGGGTGGTCATTCTTATCTCCGCGGCCGGCATCTCCACCATTTTCAGCGCCACCCGCCCGCTGTTTGGAGGCACCCAGCCGGATTACTACATAAAGCAGATATACTGGCTGATAATGGGGCTTGGGGCCCTTACGGTGGTGGTAAGCATTGACTACAAATGGTTCCACCGCGCTGCAAACGCCCTGTATGGAGGAGGGCTGTTACTCCTTGTGGTCGTGCTTGTTGCAGGCCGTGTGGGCATGGGCGCGCAGCGCTGGCTCAGCATCGGCCCTTTCAACATCCAGCCAAGCGAGTTCTTTAAACTGGTCTACCTGATGGCCCTTGCGAGGTTCCTCTCCATGGATTCAGAATCCCTGGACTGGCGCTCCCTTGGCAAGGGCTTTGGCGCGCTGGTGCTCCCCCCTCTTCTTCTGGTGCTGGTGCAGCCGGACCTGGGCACCTCAATCGTGCTGCTCCTGCTTTTTGTGGGGCTCGCCCTTGCCAAAGGCATTAAGAAACGCGTGGCCCTGCTTCTGGCCGCGATCCTCATCGTCTCTGTCCCGTTTCTGGGCACCCTTGCCTGGGACAACCTCAAGGGCTATCAGAAAGACCGCATCACGGCCTTTATCAACCCGGAGGCCGACTCCGGAGGCATGGGATACCACGTACGGCAGTCAAAGGTGGCGGTGGGCTCCGGGGGGTTGTTCGGCAAGGGCTATCTCAAGGGCACGCAGGGGCCATTCAGGTTTCTGCCTGAAAAACACACTGACTTCGTGTTCGCCGTATTCGCCGAGGAGCGGGGATTTTTCGGGAGCATGGTTCTGCTGTTTCTCTACATGACGCTTCTTCTGCGCGGGCTCGGGGCAGCAAGGCTTGCAAAGGACGATTTCGCCCGATACCTCTGCCTGGGCATAGTGTACCTGTTTGCCATCCAGCTGTTCGTGAACATGGGGATGACCATGGGCCTGGCCCCCATCGTGGGCCTGCCGCTTCCCTTCATGAGCTACGGGGGCTCGGCCATGCTCACCAATTGCATGGCAGTGGGGCTCCTGATGGGAGTGCGCGCGCGCAGGTTCGAGCTCTTTTTCTAGGGGTCACGAACCCTCTTTAATTTGGCGTTAAATGGTCAGAAGGTGAAATCAAGTCCAGTCCGTGACTGGCTGGCTTGTCATTGATCAATAGGGGCAAATCAGTTAATGTGTCCGTGACACTTGTGGTCCGTGACCACCTCGTGCAATAAACGGGTAAGATTTTTCATTAGTATCAGGGGTTATTCTCAGACTTTTCTTGACCCGGCGGGTTTTGCTATACTATTTATTCTTCATTCAGGCATGGTCGGCGGTGTAGCTCAGATGGTTAGAGCATACGGCTCATATCCGTAGTGTCCGGGGTTCAATTCCCTGCACCGCCACCATTTTCCCCTTCTTTTCTTCGTAGCCTATGGCTTGGAAGTACTCCTTGACCGGGATACTCATGGCCTCCAGGAGCCGGAGCGTCTTGGTGATGGAGGGCTCTTTCCGCCCCTTCTCGATGTCCTTGATGTGTGATGCGTTAATGCCTGTCATTGCCCCCAGCTGCCTAAGTGACAGGCCGAGTTCGGCACGCCTGGCTTTCAGTAGATCGTGTCCGCTTTCGTAGTTCTGTTTTGCTCTGGCCATTGTCATTTCCTCCGTTCTGTTTATTATAGCACAGGTGTATGCTATTGCCTAAACGTCTTAATTCGTGTATGCTATTGCCTATGAAGGGCGAACAACCAACAGGCGGTGGGTTCACGAAGATGCCTAACTCCATAATTGAGAACGTCCTTTGCAAGTACACCTTCCCCGCTTACGAACTCCGTTTATTATTTTTTATTATGAGGAACACTGTCGGCTGGAACGTTCCAGGCTTCTACACCAGCTACAGGAAGATCGTCACGGCCACTGCCATTGACCTTCGTAACGTTGGACGCACGTTGAAGGCCCTGGAGGGCAAGAACATCATCGCCACCAGGAAGGGAAAACAGACACATATCGAGTTCAATCCCAAGTACATGACGTGGCGGCTTGATGAGCCTGAGACCCTTTTCACGGGTGTTGGCAAGTGTAACAGCGTGTTGTCTGTAGAGACAACAGAAGGTGTTGTCTGTAGAGACAACACCGGGGATCTCAGCAAGGTTGAATTATCGAGCATAACTAAAGGGTTCTGGGACAGGGTGCGCTCGTGAAGAATTATTTAAGAAGCTTTTATAAGAAAAAAGGCCTGAGCGATTGAAAAGCGGGCGAGGCAAGAATAAGAATTTGTGTCCGACCTGCGGTGCTTACGTCCTGTTCCCGGTCGAAGCTGTTGGCGCTGTCAAGGACACGTACTCAGATTGGCTGGTGGACATCGAGGCCGAAGGCCGCTCACGCTACTACATCCAGCAGACCCGGCAGAGGTACCGGGATTACATACTGCCCGCCTTCGGAAGTGTGCGCCCCGGAGACATCACCACGCGCGCCCTGGCTGGCTTTAAGCGAGACCTCCTACGCCAAGGTCTCGCGCCGAAGACAGTGAAGAACATACTCGGAGTACTGTCCGCGTTCTTGAACTATCTTGCGGCCTCCGGAGAGCTTGACGCTGTGCCGCGCTTCCCCACGATCAAGGCAAAGCCCTCAAAGGAAAAGCACTGGCTCGACCGCGTGACCCAGGCGAAGATCATTGCCGCGGCAGACCCGGAGGACGTGCTCCTGTTCCGGACGCTCATCGAGACCGGGGAGCGTGTGAGTGAAGTGTGTGCGCACCAGGTGAGGGACCTCATGGACGGCGGCATCCGGGTGTGCCGGGCGTTTGACGATTCCGGTGAGCTCAAGGGCACGAAGACAGGCCGTGACGATCTCCGGCCCTTGTCGCGTCCGCTGTACGAGGAGCTGGTTATTTCGTGCGGGGCTCGTGACCCCGGACAATTTCTGTTCATGCGAGGGGGCAAGCCCTACAGCCGTAGGAAGCTCCGGTACCGCTGGCAGGTGACGTGCAAGCGTGCGGGAGTCCCCTCGATACCGCCGAGCCAGGCCAGCCGTCACAGCAAGGCCAGCCAGCTTCGCCTGGAGCTCGAGCACGAGAGCGCGGAGCGCATGAGAGCTGCTCTTGGTCATGAGAGTGCGCAAACAACAAGGGCACACTATGCGCTGGAAAAAGACAAGCGCTTAGAATCGAACTGAGGAGGCCGTTATGCTGAGCAAGGAGGAAATGGAGCAAGTAGCAGAGAGGTTGGGTGGGAGCACGTGCCCCTTTAACGACGACGAGGCCTGTGAGCTTGCCGTGGAGTACATGGGAGACCTGTACTGCGTGGCCCTGGTCGTAAGCGCGGTCGAGGGGAGTCCGCAGGAAGTGATTGAGCTCACCGGGTGCCCTCGCGCTGGCTGCCATGGGCCTGAGTGATGGATGATAAAACCGCAGAGGTGATCATGGCCATGGAAGCGGGGGAGCCGTGTCCGCATTTCAACGCGGAGGATGATCTGATCTGTCCGGGCGCGGTGCTGTATGAT
>DAOWET010000144.1 GCA_030638335.1 Nitrospirota bacterium | reverse complement strand
GTAAAAATAAAGAGCGCCCAGCCCGAACACGCTCCGGCTTGCCAGTGCCATGAGGGCGTAGCCTGCATGGGCTATGCTCGAGTACGCAAGCATCCTCTTGAGATTGCGCTGGGGCAGGGCAGCGAGGTTTCCCACCGTCATGGTAATTGCGGAGACCGCCGCAATTACCATGGTCCAGTCAACCCCTCCCGAGGGCAGGACCTCATCGCCTCCAGGGTAATAGGCAAAGACCTGATAGAGCACGCGCACCAGGATCGCCATGCCGGCGGCCTTGGACCCCACTGAGAGGAAGGCCGTAAACGGTGTTGCCGCGCCCTCGTAGACATCCGGGCACCAGAGATGGAAGGGGACTGCGGCGATCTTGAAACCGAGTCCCGTGAGGACCAGGACCATGGCCAGGAAAAGCATGGGCCCGGCATCCTGCTGAGCGGCCAGGACACTGCCCATCTCCATGATGTCCAGCGTGCCCGTCATGCCGTAAACAATGGAGAGCCCGTAGACCATGACAGCGGAGGCTGTGCCGCCGTACAGCAGGTACTTCACCGCCGCCTCGGTGGTCTTTTCGTCACGGTCCACGATACCCGTAAGCAGGTAGCTCGTAAAACTCAGGAGCTCAAACGCCAGGTACAGCATCAGCACGTTGGAGGAGCCCACCAGGAGCATCATCCCGAGCGTTGAGGACAGGGCGAGAAATGCGTACTCCATCGCATCGCTGAAGCGCCTGGAGGTCTCGCGGGAGACAAGCGAGTAGAACAGGAATGCAAGGCCGGTAAGTATCGCGATCAGCTTGAATATGTAGCCGAGGGGGTCAACCCTCAAGAGGCCGTGGAATATCCCTGCGTTTCCCGCTCCCATGACATTGCCAAAGGATGCGGCCTCGATGGCAAAGGTGATCAGGAGCCCGAGCATCCCGATGGGATAGAAGACCCTCGGCGAGTTACTGCCTTTTGGCAGGAAAAAGCTCAGAACGAGCATGGCCAGCAGGAAGGCGGACAGGAACCCCTCCGACGGTATGTATCTCAGGCTCTCAAGGTTTCCGTACATTGTCAGCCCTTATTCATCCTCCGCTAACGAACCGGTTCATATACCCCAGTGTCGAGCGCATTAGATTGAGCACTGGGTGCGGGTATACGCCAAGTAGCACTACCAGGACTCCCAGGGGGGCGAGGCTCAGGGCCTCGCGTTTGTTTATGTCGGGGAGGTCCGAGTATTTTTCATTGACCTTGCCCAGGAACATGCGCTGGAGTGTCCAGAGGCAGTACGCGGCGGTTATTATTATGCCCGTGGCCGAGACAATGGTCAGGAGCTTGAACTTCTTGAAAGCGCCGAGTAAGACCAGTACCTCGCTGATGAAACTGTTGAGGCCCGGCAGGCCCAGGGCCGCGAAAAAGGCCAGGAACGTCACGAAGGCGTAGTTTGGCATGACCGAGGCAAGGCCACCGAATCCCTCGATGTTCCTGTTATTGGTACGATCGTATATGACCCCTACGATCAGGAAGAGCATGGCGGTCACTACACCGTGGTTGAACATCTGGAGCACCGCTCCGTTTAGTCCCTCGTCCGTGAAGCTGGCCATCCCGAGCATGACGAAACCCATATGGCTGATGCTTGAGTAGGCAACGAGCTTCTTCAGGTCCGTCTGGGCCATGGCGCAGAACGCCCCGTAGATTATGTTCACCATCCCCATGACCGCCATCACCGTGGCCATGGAAAGAGAGACATCGGGCAGTATGAGGTAGTTGATCCTCAGTATGCCGTATGTCCCCATCTTGAGGAGTACCCCGGCCAGCACGACGCTTATGGCAGTAGGGGCCTCCACGTGCGCGTCCGGCAGCCATGTATGAAAGGGAAACAGCGGTATCTTTATTGCAAACCCTATGAACAGGGCCCACCAGAGGAGAGTCCTCATGCCGAATGCCGAACTCTCCGCCGCGAGCACGGTCATGTCGAAGGTGTGCGGGGCGGAGGCGAAGTAGAAATATATCATCACCAGGAGCATCGCCACGGAGCCCACGAGCGTATAGATGAAGAACTTGATCGCGGCGTACTCCCGCCTCGGGCCCCCCCATATGCCGATGAGAAAATACATTGGCAGGAGCATGACCTCCCAGAACACGAAGAACAGGAAGAAGTCCAGGGATACAAAGACCCCCAGCATGCCGGTCTCGAGCAGGAGGAAGAGGAAGTGGTACCCCTTGACGCCCCTGTCAATGCCCCATGAGGCAAGGACGCAGAGCGGGCAGATGAGGGCGCAGAGCAGCACCATGGGCATGCTCAGACCGTCCACGGCCATGAAGTACCTGATATTGAACGCCTCTATCCATGGGACGTTCACGGCGAACTGGAGCCCCCCATCGAGGCTGAAGCCGCTCGTGGAAGGGTCGAACCATTTGTACAGGAAGACTGCCAATAAAAGAGGCATCAGTGTGGAGCCAAGCGAGATCCAGCGTATTGCCTCCTCTTTTCCCCTCGGCACGATCAGCACGACCACAGCCCCTAGGAGGGGAAGAAATGTTATGAGGGTCAGTATATGCGCTCTTATGAATTCCGTCATCTCGCGGCCTCCTCCTTCAGATGATCGCTTTGATTACTATCCCGCCGGCCACTGCAAGCAGCAGGACGAGTATGTATGCCTGGACCCTGCCCGTCTGAACCCTCCTTGCGAGGTCCCCGCAGCCCATCACCGAATCGGCCAGCAGGTTGACCATGCCGTCTATGAACCTGTCATCGAACCAGCCGGCTATCCTGGACTGCACTCTCAGAAGCAGCCCGCTCAGGTTGACCAGCAGGTCCACGGCGTACTTGTCAAAGAAGGCCGATGCGCGCGCGAGCGCCTTTGTGCCTTCAACGAAAATGAGCCCGTATATCTCGTCAACGTAGTATTTCCTGTACACGAGCCTGTATATGAGCGCAAACTTTCCGGCCAGCAGGCCAGGGAGCTCGGGCTTCCTTATATAGAGCAATACGGCAAGGCCTGCGCCTCCCAGGGCGGTCAGGACCGATGCGGCCATGAGGGCGTACTCAAGTGCGTGGCCAGCACCTTCGATCTCGTGACGTCCAAGCGCAGGCTCAAGGAATCCCGCTATCAGGCTCTTGCCCGGCACCCCCACGAACCCGGCCGTGACAGAGAAGAAGGCCAGCACGATAAGCGGGACGGTTATGGCCGCAGGGGACTCCTTTATCCCCTCCCCGTGGCCCTCTTCCCCTGCCTGGGGCTCGCCTGACCTGTTCTTTCCAAAGAAGACCAGCACCACAAGCCGGGTCATATAAAAGGCCGTGAGTCCGGCGGTCAGTAGCCCCACGAGCCAGAGCGCGGGATGTCCGTGCCCTGAGGCGAAAGCGGACCAGAGTATCTCGTCCTTGCTGAAAAAGCCGGAAAGGGGAGGGAGGCCCGCAATTGAGGCCGCGGCTATGATGAAGGTCGCTGACGTCCTGGGCATGGAGCTCCGAAGCCCGCCCATCCGGCGTATGTCCTGTTCGTGGTGCATGGCGATGATCACGCTCCCTGCGCCGAGGAACAGGCATGCCTTGAAGAAGGCGTGCGTGAGGAGGTGGAATATGCCGGCCGAGTAGGCCCCAACGCCCATGGCAAGGAACATGTATCCGAGCTGGCTGACCGTGGAGTAGGCAAGCACCTTCTTGATGTCGTTTTCCAGCACTCCCATGGTGGCCGCGAAAAGGGCGGTCCCCGCGCCGATCACGGCAACGACGGCAAGTGCTACGGGACTCATGCTGAAAAGAGGATTGAGCCTCCCGATCATGTACACGCCCGCCGTAACCATGGTTGCGGCGTGTATGAGCGCGCTTACGGGAGTGGGCCCCGCCATGGCGTCCGGGAGCCAGACATAGAGGGGTATCTGGGCGCTCTTTCCGGCAGCGCCTATGAACAGTGCCAGGCATACCACGGTGGCCGCGCCCACCCCGAAGATCGTGACCCCTTCAAGCAGATGAACGTTCGCGGCCAGGTATGTGAAGCTCAGGAGCGAGACCCCTTCTGAGGCCCCGGCACCCGTGCCCTCAAAGACAAGCCAGTAGAGCAGGAAGAGGCCCACGAGAAACCCGAAATCCCCTATGCGGTTGACGATGAAGGCCTTGTTTGCGGCAATCGCGTTCCTGCTTTCAGAGAACCAGAACCCGATCAGGAGATACGAACAGAGCCCGACGCCCTCCCAGCCTATGAACATGAGCAGGGCGTTCTCTCCAAGCACGAGCAGGAGCATCGCGAATACGAAAAGGTTGAGGTATGAGAAGTACCGGTAATAACCCTCATCGCCTTTCATGTACGCGGTTGAGTAGACGTGTATGAGCAAGCCGACCCCCGTGATTATGAGGATCATTACCGCGCTCAGGGGATCAAAGAGAAAGGCCACGTCCGCCCTCAGGTTGCCGACCTCCACCCAGACATAGGCCCTGTTCACTATGGCCTCTCCCCCGGCCGAGAGCACGGCCGTGAAGGCCGCCAGCGAGAGTGCAAAGGACCCGGCCACGCTCAGGCAGGCAATGTAGCCCCCGGGCCTCTCCCCGAAGGAAGCTGCCAGCCTCCTTCCAAGGGCGCCGTTAATTGCCGCCCCCATAAGCGGCAGCAGCACGATCAGATACCCGTATGTCTCTATGAACGCTCTCATATCAGAGTTTCAGTGTCGTAAGGTTGTCCGCGTTAATGTCGTCGTAACGTTTGTATATGGCCAGGAGCAGCGCAAGCGCGATAGCCGCCTCCGCCGCGGCCAGCACGATGATGAACATGGAGAAGACCTGCCCCTCGAGGCTCACGGCCGTGAACTTGCTGAAGGCGGCGAAGTTTATGGCCGCGGAATTCAGTATAAGTTCGATCCCCATGAATATGCCTATGATGTTACGCTTGGAGACGGCCGTGAGGAGCCCCGCTGCAAAGAGGATCTGGCCGATAACAAGGTAGCTTTGAATGCCTATTATTTCCATGGCTATTTCACCGACCTCCGGGCTATGACCAATGATCCTATAAGAACTGCCAACAGAAGCACGGAGACCACCTCAAAGGCGAACAGGTATTTATTTAGCAGCAGATCCCCAAGGGGCTTCACCGTGAGAGCAGGCACACCGGTCTCATCGCCGGAGGCGGCCCACTTCGTCTCACCTATCGCATAAATGAAAACAGCAGAGATGGCGAGCACCGCGACGCCGCCCGGCACCGCACGCCCCAGGGACATGGTGTTGGTCTTTTTTATCTCGTCGATATCCCTGGTAAGCAGTATGGCGAACAGTAAAATAACCGATACGCCGCCGATGTAGACGACTACCTGCGTTATGGCCAGAAACTCGGCCCCGAGGAAGAAGTAAAGCCCCGAGGTGCCGAGGAAGGTGAAGAAGAGTGCGAAGGCCGAGTAGAGTATGTTTCGCGAGAAGACGACAAGCAATGCAGGCAGAGTGGTCAACAGTGCCGTTGCGATGAATACCATCTCCCTGAGCTCTAGCGTCATTCCTGCCCCCCGTCTTCCCTCTTGCGCTTTGCAGCGGGCACGGGCTCTCCGACATGGCTGAAGCAGAGCCCCTCCATATCAAAGCACGCCCCTTCGTAGCGCTTTGTAAAGAACAAGGCTTCAGTGGGGCATTCCTCCACGCACAGGCCGCAGTGCATGCACTTTGCCTGGTTTACGTCAAAGCGTGTGATGAACCTGACCTCGTCGCGCTTCTCAGTACCGACCTTGATGCAATCGGTGGGGCAGACTCGCTGGCACTGCAGGCAGGCTATGCATACCGAGGGCTCAAATCCGAGAAACCCACGGAACCTCTCAGAGACCAGGTCCTCGGCCGTTACCCCCTTGCCAAGCCTGTCCGGATACTCAACCGTGATCGACGGCTCCAGCGCCCAGTATCTCAAGGTAATGCCCATCCCCTTGGCCGTGGAGGTCACCGCCTTCAGGATATTGTCCATATAGTTCCTGATCGCGTTCATGGGGCCGGCATCCTCCAGAAGATACCGTTTCCATTGAAGACAAGCAGCCATATCGCCGTGGCCACGAGGCAGGCAAAGGCGATGGGGATGAAGTATTTCCAGCACATGGTCAACATCTGGTCTATCCTCAGCCTGGGCATGGACCAGCGCACCCATATGATCACAAGGCAGAGCGGAACCGTCTTTGCAAAGAAGACACCCACCATAAGCAGCTGCATATGCAGCGGGCTTTCGTATGGGTCGAGCCCGATGTTGCCGCCGCCGAGAAAGACCGCGGCCGCGAGGCCCGAGATGATGAATATGCTCCCATACTCGGCAATGAAGAAGATCGAGAAGCGCATGCCCGAATATTCCACGTTATACCCCGATACGAGTTCGCTCTCGGCCTCGGGAAAATCAAAGGGGGTCCGGTTCATCTCCGCCAGAGCGGATACAAAGAATATGAAGAAAGCCACGAAGGAGAATGGGTTATGGAATATGAACCATTGCCACGGCCAGAGGCCCTGGCTCATCACGGTCTCCTGCAGCGAGAATGTACCGGTAATAAGGACGATGCAGAGCAGCGAGAGCGCGGTGGGTATCTCGTAGCTTATTATCTGCGCGGCGGAGCGGATGCCCCCCAGGAGCGCCCACTTGTTGTTCGAGGCCCAGCCCGACATCAGGAACCCCACGACGAGCAGTGAACTGACAACGATAATGAAGATGAGGCCGATATTGAGGTCCGCGACTATGAAGGATCCCCCAAAGGGCACGACTATGGCCGCAAGCACGGTGGAGGAGAGGACGATATACGGGGCCAGCTTGAAGAGCTTCCGGTCGGCAGCGTCCGGTATGATGTCCTCCTTGAGAAAGAGTTTAACGCCGTCGGCCAGGAACTGGATGAGGCCGAAGGGCCCTACGCGGTTCGCGCCTATGCGATTCTGTATGTCGGCGGAGATCTTCCGTTCTGCATAGGTAAGCATGCCGGCCGCTCCCTGTATCAGGTTGATTACGACCAAGCAGGGTATGGCATATGCTGCAATAACCAGGACAGGCTCAGGTATGCCAAGGGCCAGGGCCTTCTCGGAAAATAATTCGTATATTTTTTCCGCCGCGCTGTACTGTTCCATATTACCTGTCTATCTCCGGGGCCACCACGTCGAGGCTCCCTATTATCGCCACAAGATCGGCCACCATAACGCCCTGGCTTATGTGCTCTATGATCGTTATCGAGGAGAAGGAGCCGGTCCGGATTTTCAGCCTGTAGGGCATCTTGCCGCCATCGCTGATTATGTAGAACCCAAGCTCGCCCCTGGGGCTCTCGGTCCTTACATATGCTTCTCCCTCAGGCACCTTGAATACCTTAGGCAGCCTTGTCCTGGTCTCTCCGCTCCCGGGGAGTCCGTCAATGGCCTGGCGGATGATCCTGCATGACTCTGTCACCTCTTCAACGCGCACCCAGTAACGGTCGTAGCAGTCCCCTCTTTGGCCGAATTTTCCTCGTCCCACGGGCACGTCGAACTCGAATCTGTCGTAGATCGAATATGGCTCGTCCTTTCTGAGGTCAAAGGGCACTCCAGCGCCCCTGAGGTTTGCCCCCACAAGAGTGAACTCACGCGCTGTCTCCTCAGTGATCACGCCCACGTTGGCAAGCCTGTTGATGAGTATGGAATTGAAGGAGATCAGATCGTTGAACTCGGGGATGAACTCGTGTTCCAGGTGGTCAACGAACTCCCTGCATTTATCGAGGAATCCCTCCGGAAGGTCATGCGAGACCCCGCCGATACGGACGTAGTTGTGGGTCAGTCTGGCCCCGGTAAGCATCTCCATAAGGTCGTTAAAGGTCTCGCGTTCCCTGAGCGCATGGACAAAGGGGGTGACCGCGCCAAGGTCCAGCAGCAGGGCGCCGAACCCTATGAAATGACTTCCCAGCCTGCCCAGTTCCGCCGCAATGACGCGCAAGTACTCCGCCCTCTCAGGCACCTCAACCCCCGCCAGTCTCTCCACGGCCAGGGCGTAGCCGAGGTTGCAGTTCACCGAGGCCAGGTAGTCTATCCTGTCCGTGTAGGGCATAAAGGACTGCCAGGGCACCTTCTCAGCGATCTTCTCTAAGCCGCGGTGCAGGAAGCCGACGTCAGGGGTGGCCTTGACCATCATCTCACCGTCGGTCTGCAGGATGAAACGCAGCACACCGTGGGTGCTCGGGTGATGGGGGCCCATGTTGAGGACCATCTCTTTAGATGAATACTTAGCCATCAGAGTCCCCTTTGGCCGTCTTTCCACTGGCGCATGAGTCAAGCAGGTCCTCGCGCGAATGATCCTGCCCGCCGTAGGATTCGGGATAAACGTAGTCCTTCCTGAGCGGATGGCCTTCCCAATCCTCGGGCAGGAGGAGCCTCCTGAGGTTGCTGTGCCTCCTGAACACAATGCCAAGCATGTCGTAGGTCTCGCGCTCGTACCAGTTGATTCCCCTATAGAGGGATTCAAGGGTATGGACAACCGGTTTTTCGTGCTCTACATATGCCTTGACCGTGAGTTTCCGACCAAGCGAGGGAGAAAAAATATTATAGATAACGCCGAACCGGTCCTTGTAATCAACCCCCAGGTGGTTCATGAGCACGCTGAACTCAAAAGCGCTGTCCCATCTGAGCCTGCCCATGGCCTCAAGCAGGCTCTCTGATCTCAGCACAATCATGATATCGTTGTTCGGCATCGTCCTGGCCTGCTCGTTCGTGTCCAGCCAGCCCTCCAGGGCTGCATTCAATTTAGCTATGAGTTCTTCCCTGCTCAAACCTTCTCCTGCCTTCTTATATACTTTTCGCCCCTGATCTTCTCCTGAACCTTAAGCAGGGCCTCGGTCAGCGCCTCGGGCCTTGGAGGGTACCTTGGGAGGTAGACGTCCACCG
>DAOWET010000169.1 GCA_030638335.1 Nitrospirota bacterium | reverse complement strand
CGCGCCCGGTGCCCCATCGGAGCACGCAGAGCAGAAACATGACTACGTTAAGTCCGCATTGGATAAAGGGCTCCATGAGTCCCCCGGATCATTATCCGTGTCCGGTGCCCCATCGGAGCACTCAGAGCAGAAACATGACTACGTTAAGTCCGCATTGGATAAAGGGCTCCATGAGTCCCCGCAGTGGCTTGCGCTGGGGCACTACGGCAGGCAGGTCACGGGCGGGCACGAGAGCCTGGTGGACGACCCTGGGTTCTTCCTGCACCCTCAGGGCAAGCGGAGCCCCAAGGCGGAGCTTGAGGCCACGATAGCCGCACTTATGGATACGAACGCCCCGCTTGATGACACGCACGCGGCCTGCCGCTATCCGGCGCGCAGGAAGTGGCTTGTCAGTAGCCTGGGCCTGGCAGAGGGGGACCTTCCAGTACCCGTGTGCGCTGAGTTGGAGAAATACCTGGAGCGAGTATCCCCCCGCTCGGCAACGCTCGTGTTTCCCGAGGCCCACATGAACAGCCCCGCATCCATGTTTGGCCATACCATGATACGCCTGGACAATGAATTCGAGAGCAAGCTCATCTCGCACGCGATAAACTACGCTGCCTTCACTGAGGAGAGCTTCGGCCCCCTCTATGCGGTGCGCGGCATATTCGGCATGTACAAGGGGTACTTTTCGGTAATGCCCTACTACGAGCGCATCAACCGCTACTCGAACATGGAGAACCGCGACATATGGGAGTACCGCCTGAACCTCACCCCGGAGGAGGTGATGATGATGGCGCTTCACGTATGGGAGATGAGGGAGAAGTACTCCTGGTATTACTTCTTTGACGAGAACTGCTCTTACGTGCTGCTGTTCATGCTGGATGTGGCGCGCCCGGGCCTGCGCCTCACCGAGGGCTTTGGCATATGGGCCATACCCATTGACACCATCCGCAGGGTGCAGGAGGCAGGGCTTATAGAGGAGGTCACATACAGGCCCTCGCGCGCCTCGCGCCTCAT
This sequence comes from Nitrospirota bacterium, assembly GCA_030638335.1. Lineage (GTDB taxonomy): Bacteria > Nitrospirota > Thermodesulfovibrionia > Thermodesulfovibrionales > JdFR-86 > DAOWET01. Next base: position 22,375 of record DAOWET010000169.1, on the reverse strand, counting down.
GCATATATCCACTATCTCCTCACAAAAGGAACGGGAGCTTGCAAAGGAGATAGCCCTTGGGAATGAGGCGCCTGATACTGCGGGGGCCTCGGGGGCGGACACCGGCCCTGCCATTCGCACGCTGGACATGGCCACGGAGTTCCTTAAATACCGGTACGAGCAACAGGAGCTTGAGAAGGGAAAATACACCGGAAGGCTTCTGGAGATACTCTCAAACAGGAGCCGGCTTGGGCTCATGGACTATGACATTGTCTCGCCCGCGCCGCCTGAGGAGGGCCATGCGTCCGCGCGCCTTGCAATGGGCGGCGGCTCTCTTGATGGGGAGGCCTACGCGAGCCTGCGCATAAGGCCGGCGTTCCACGGCCTCGTGGACCCGGACACCGGGTTTGCGCATGGGGCATCCATATCCTTCATGGACATTGAGGCCAGGTATTACAAGGACCGGGAGGAGTTCGAACTTGAGCGCCTGGACATCATAGACATCACCTCACTGGCCCCTGTGGGGGATTTCTTCCAAGAGTTCTCCTGGAAGGTCAACACCGGCCTTGAGCGCGAGGCCCTTGGAGGCGGCAAGGACAGGACACCCTATGGACTGTACGCTGCAAGCGGGCTGGCCCTGGACACGCCGGGCAGGGGACTTGCCTACGGGTTCATAGGCATCTCGGCAAAGGCCAGCGGGGAGATGGAGGAAAACTACGCAGCCGGAGTACGCTCCACCGTGGGCATGGTCTTTGCCGCGGGAAATGGATTCAAGGCCCTGGTAGAAGCCGACGCCGCAACATACAGGGCAGGGCATGAGTACGATTCCATGTCCCTGGCCACTGTCTTGAGCGTGTCCATGGGAAAGGACCGGGCTCTTGCGCTTGAGATACGCCGCAAGGGGGTTGAGCACCACTGGACAACAGACGCGAACATCTCCCTGAACATCTACTATTAGGCGTTTAGCAACATCGCAACAGGCTGTTTATACTTAAATGTTTTTTCGTATAAAAATATACAATACACTGCCTCGTTGACGGCCCTGCCAAGGGGTGCTAGGATGTAAAATAGAGGGGTCCCTTGAGGGTATTGTGCTCTCAGGCCAACACCCCGGCGCGGTGGAGAAACAATGGGCATGGAGCCGGTGGCCAAGATGAAATCCCGCATCCAGATCGTCGAGGACGAGCTTATCGTGGCCTCTGACATCAAGAGCTGCCTGCTCTCTCTGGGATACTTTGTCACCTGTATCTCAGCCACCGGGGAGGACGCTGTGGAGCATGCTGCCCGCCACAAGCCAAACCTCGTCCTCATGGACATCAAGCTCAAGGGCGAGATGGACGGCATCTCCGCTGCCGGGCTCATAAGAGAACAGAGCCGCATACCGGTGGTATACCTCACAGGTAATATGGACGTGGGCCTGCTTGAGCGCGCCAAGCGCACCGAACCCTTTGGATACCTTGTAAAACCCTTTGAGGAACACGAACTCATGAGCACCATCGAGACCGCCATGTATCGCCACCGCATGGAGTTGCGCCTGCTCGAAAGCGAACAGAGGTTCCGCCGCCTTGTGGAGAACGCGGCTGACGCCATTTATGTCTGCGACAGGGACGGCGATATGGTGGACGTGAACGTGGCTGCCTGCGACGCCCTTGGATACAGTTGCCAGGAACTGCTGGGCATGAAGGTATCTGACATCAACCCGGAGATGACACAGGAGCGCATCGAGGAACTGATTGAGCAGGCCATGGACCAGGAAAGCCCCATCACTTTAAGCGGACGGCATACAAGAGGGGACGGCGCGACATTCCCCATCGAGGTGCGCATCACTACATTCATATCAGAGGGCAAGCCGCTCCTGCTGGCCCTGGCGCGCGATGTGAGCGAGCACAAGCGGCTGGTCAGCGAGCTCCGCGAGTCGATCAGGAGGGTCAACACGCTAAAGAGCATCGTGCCCCTGTGCGTCCTGAAGAAGAACCTCACGAGCGCCGAGGAGATCGAGGAAGGGATTCGAGCTCACCACAGCACCGTGCTCACCAGCGGCGTATGCCCGGACTGCCTGAGCGCCTTCAAGAGGGATATCTCAACAGGCATGAAAGGAAAGAAACCAGAAGGTAAGCCCTACTCCCCCTCCGGCTCTGAGGCACAGGACCCTTCGCATCCGCAACCGCCGCCGCGCGACTTATCAAAGGACTCGCGGCCCTCGCGGTAGGCCAGCACTGCTATGATCCCGGCACCCACCGCATCAAGGCCGCCGACACCGGTGATCTCATATCCCACGCTTGACGCCAGAAGCACAAGCGAGAGATACAGGCACGCGCGGGTACATGCCGCGTCGGCCAATATAGCCGCGGAACCAAGGGCGCGGCCAACCCTCTCCTTCATGAGGATGAGCGCCCACATGGTTACTATGGACACAAGCGAGACCACAATGCCCCAGAAGGTGGTCTCAGGCGAATGGCCCCCATAGAGGGCCAGTGCCGTGGTGAGAAGGAGCCCAGCGGCAAGAAGGTAGAAGGCGCTGCCCGTGATCTTCAGGGCCGTGGACTCGAACCTGTCGGCCAAGCCGGCATTATCAGGGCCGCCCTGAAAACCGTTGCTTGAGCCAGAAAGGCGCAGGACCATATGAAGTATTCCAGCCCCGCTTATGACCTCCACAAAGCTGTCCAGCCCGAACCCGAACAGAGCAATGGTCTCGTCCTCCATGCCGAAGAAGACCGAGACAGCACCCTCGGCCAGGTTGTAGATGATCGTAAAGACAGCAAGCCATGCCGCGCGCCGGTACAGGACATGGCGCTTTTTGGAAGAGATGCCTGTTTTAAAGGTATCCATTTGTTAATCATATCACAGTTAAATTATATAATTCACTTGACATTAATATATTGCTATATTATAATATCTTCAAGATGTTGGGGGAAAGATATGGATAACCAGGGTCTGGATACCATATGTAGCATCCACGTAACAACCATCAGCCCTTCTGCGCAGCTTGCACTCCCTGCCGGGCCTACAGTAGGATATTAGGTTATGAAGGAACAACACATCAGGATTATGCTCATTCTAGTGGCCGGGTGGATGATCGGGTTCGTGCACCACTCGCTTGCGGTGAGGCCGGAGATCTCGGCCCTCAAGCAGGAGCGGTCTAAGATCGAGGCCAAGCTGTATGAGGTAAAGGCCTTGACCGATACCGCAAAGCGCGTGACAGTAAAGACCACGGCCTACTCAAACGACCCGGTGTCCATCAACGTGGCCCGCTGGCGCGACGAGAGGACCGCCACGAACACCCTTGCACGCAGGGGAGTGGTGGCTGCTGACTGGCGCGTGTTCCCGCCGGGCACAAGGCTTTTTATCCCTGGCTACGGCGAGGCGGTTGTTGAGGACCGCGGCGGGGCGATCAAGGGCCTGCACCTGGACCTCTTTGTTGACAGCGTACAGGAAGCCAAAAAGTGGGGCGTGCAGGAGATCCCCGTCTACGTCATCGAGAAGGGCCGCAAGACCTGAGAAGCAGATCTGACAATCTGGCGACTTACCATTTAGCCGGCCAACAGGCCGGTCTTTCTTTTTTCAGGCCATATGCGCCCTTCCAATAGTGATATAATTGTATATCCCGCGGCCATGTCTTGCGCCGGGGCCTGGCTGCGCTTACTTATCAACCACGAGAGGGAAATATGGCCTGCATCCTTTGTAAAGAGAAGGGCTTCAGTTCGCTGGTCGAGGTAGGAGGGTTCTCCGTAGTCAGGTGCTCCGGGTGCGGGTTCGTCTGCACCGACCCCATGCCCGCGCGGGATGAGTTGGAGGAGTACTACAGAGGCCCCTATTATGGCCATGAAGGGTCCGCGCCAGAGCAGGCCGGGGGCGGGGAGCTGAAATCCATACCCACAAGGGCCATCAGAAAGAGGCGTTACAACGCGCTTACCCGGGCGCGCATGAGGGTCCAGTTCGGGTGGTTCACAAGCAGGCTCAAGCGTGCCTTCACTGGCAAATGGCCCATGCGCCTGATAGACGTAGGATGCGGGCAGGGAGACCTGCTGTACCTGCTGAAACAGGACGGCGATTTCAAGGCCAGGGGCATTGACCTCTCGGCCGTGCCCCTGATGCACTGCAGGAAGCTCGGGCTGGATGTGGGTCTTGGCACTCTTTCCGAGCAGGGCCTTGATGGGGAGAGCCTTGACACGGTGACCGCTCTCAATCTTATCGAACATGTGCATGACCCCATAGCCGAGCTAGGCGAGATGAACAGGGTGCTTGTGCCGGGTGGGCTTCTGGCCGCCAGGGTGCCGTGTGTGACGCACATCAGGGCCAGGATGTCTGGCATTAACTGGGACCAGTTCAGCCCTCCAAGGCACCTGTGGTATTTCTCGCCCGAGACATTCGGCAGGCTGCTTCAGTTGACGGGCTTTGAGAGCGTGCACGTATCCACATTCTCCAATAACCCTGTGCTCAGAATCATCGCCATAAAGAAATAAATAAGAGACGTGCTTCGGGCACGGATGCATCACATCTGCTTTGTTGCGCGGCATTCGCGTATAGAGATACGGCTCGGATCGAGTCTGCGAGTCGGATCGACTCTTCGAGTCGGATCGACTCTTCGACACCCCGTACCCGGTCGGATAAGGACTATATGGTTCGACTGGTCTCATTATTTATTTATTCGACCAAATTCCTCGATCAGGCGAGTAGAACCCGTTTAAAAAACAAAAAGAATAAATACATGGAGGATTTAAAAACTAAATACAAAACATTACTTGTTGAACTGGTTCTGATTTGCTGTAGGGGCCACGGGCCCTTTTTAATTTCATTGTCGTGACCTTAATAATTAAACCTACACGGTTTCTGATTTAGTGTAGATGTGGTAAATGAAGTCGCGAAGGAGTATGAACATACTTCGAGCGGCTTATTTTACCGCAGATGTGCTGAATCAGGAAGCGTGAGCAGATGCAGTGAATCAGAGGCAGTTTAGACCTCTTCCAGGGACTGGTCCTTCATGCTCTTGTTGATGTAGTACTGCTGCCCGATGGCAAGCATGTTGTTCACGAGCCAGTAGAGCACCAGCCCTGAGGGGAACCACAGGAACATGAAGGTGAATATCACGGGCATGAGCTGCATTATCTTCTGCTGCTTGGGGTCCCCGGCCGAGGGGGTCATCTTCATCTGGAAGAACATGGACACGCCCATCACAAGCGGCAGAACGTAGTAAGGGTCCTTTATCGAGAGATCAACTATCCAGAATACCCATGGCGCGCTCCTGAGCTCGATGGCAGCAAGCAGCACCTTGTACAGGGCGAAGAACACGGGCAACTGCAGCAGAAGCGGCAGACACCCGCCAAGGGGGTTCACCTTGTACTTCTTGTACAGGGCCATTACCTCCGCGTTCATCTTCTCCGGGTTCTTCTTGTACTTGTCCCTTATATCCTTCACCTTGGGCTGCACCATCTGCATCTTCTTCATGGAGCGCTGGCTCTTTGAGACAAGCGGCAGGAAGGGTATGCGTATGATCAAGGTAAGCAGGATGATAGACCAGCCGTAGTTTCCGGTTATGGCGAACAGTTCCTTCAATAGCCAGAATATGGGGATGGCTATCATGGAGAAGAATCCGAAGTCCACTATGGCCTCCAGACCCTTGTCCAGGTCCATGAGCTCATAGCGCCTCTTGGGGCCCACATACACATAGAAGGACTGCTCGCCGGGCCTGCCCGAGAGCGAGACCGCAGGAACATCCTTGTAGCTCCAGAGGTCAGCGCTTGCCATGGGGCCTGCCGGCACCAGGGCCGCAAAGAAATACTTGTCCTCCAGGGCTATCCACTTGATGTTGCCGGTCACGGCCTTGGGTTTCTTGAGCTTGCCCGCGGTGTACTGCTTGCGTTTGGCGTCCACGAGCACAACAGGCCCCACGTGCGCGTAGCGGTCCTTCCTGTCATGGATGCCGAGGTCCGTGCCAAGGGCGATTCTGTAGCCTGGGAGGCCCTCCACGCGGTCAGTAAGGTCAAACCCATAGGTGCCGCCCGTGAAAGTATACGTTCTTTTTATGGTGTAGTTGTCGGTAATGAGGCTGAAGCTCACCGAGCCCTGCCTCCCCGGGGACTTAAGGTTCAGGTCAGCACCCTCTATCTGGAAGTTCTGGTTGGAGATGGAAAAGTCGTTGTCGCTTCCTATGGAGAGCGCCCTGTACATCCCGCTGTCCTCTAGAAGGGTCAGGGGCTGGCCTGCCTCGTCAAAGTATTCCTTGAGGACAAAAGATCTCACCGTGCCGCCGCGTGAGCTCAGCACGGCCCGGAACAGGTCTGTCTCTACAGTAACAAGCTGCTCTGCATCGCCTGAGCGTACAGGCACGTCCTGCACCACGGCCTCGGGAGCATGGGGCACCGGTGCCTGCGCCTCGGGAGACTGGGGCACGGGTGCCTGCCCAGGCTCTGACACCACCCCTTTGGGGGAGTCTCCCTGCTCTGTGGGCTGCGGCGCAAAAAAGTACTGAAATACGATCAGCACGGCAACCGAAAGAACCACGAATATGACTGCCCGTTTCTCCATTTATTCCCTGTTTATCTTTATTGGCTGCATTGGCTGTATTGGCCTTGAAGGCTGTACCGGATCATACCCCCCGGGATGGAACGGATGGCACCTGAGCAACCTCAGGATGGTCATCCACATCCCCTTTAGGGAGCCGTGCATCTGCACCGCCTCCATGCAATACTCCGAACACGTAGGCGTGAACCTGCACGCGGGCCCCAGAAAAGGCGAGATCGCGTACCTGTACATCCTTACAGTGAACAGCAGAGTTTGCTTGATGGGGGATATCACGGGGGCCCTGGGCCCTAAACCGAAAGGCGCTTGCGGCCCTTGGCCCTTCTACGCCTGAGCACCTGACGGCCTCCTGGCGAGCTCATCCGGTTACGGAAGCCGTGCCTGCGCTTCCTCCTCCTGTTATGCGGCCTGTATGTTGTGTATGTACCCATAGCCTTATAATTTAAAACTTGAGCCCTGGAATGTCAAGGCACACTGCATTTCGGTAGTGGGTCATTTTGAGCTTTCCTTGTCAATTAGCAGATTTATAATGATTTTGAGCATATCTTGACGAAAGCTAGATTGGAATGTTAATCTATGCTTGAGCGTACAAGAAACCCCGTTAGGGGTGGGACGCCGGAGCTAAAGCTTATTTCCTTTGCAGAGGGGTAGCTTTAGCTCTTTTCCTTTTCAAGCCCCTGCAACGGCGTCCCAACAGCATTAATTACAAGGGCCTGTATTCGTCTCTTAAACATGGCTACCTCCTTCCTTATACAAGCTGATATCCCTTGCGATTCCCGACTTTTTTGGACTTGATATAACCCTTCTTCTCAAACTTATATAAAGCAATATTTACATTTTGCATTTTATTATCTGATTCAATTCGTTTACCACCAGCCATAAGGGCATCATATATCTGTCGAGCAGTAAAATACTTTTCAGGCTGAGAATCCAAAATATCTGCAACAGCTTCCCTCATGGACGAGTTAGCATATGTGTATATGCTCTTCAAGCCAAGATTAACACCTGGAAGGATTGTCCGTATAGACGCAACTATATTTTCAGGCTCTTTAACGGCCTCTGGTTCATAGACAGATAGCGCATCCTTAATCCCTTTATATTTAGTCTCTAAATCCATAAGTGACCTCTGGACTATTAAAATTTGGCCTTCCAGAGTTTCCAAGGTTTTCTTAAGTGCGTCCTGTATTTCCATGTCTTGAAGTTTCATATGCTATTTTTCTCCTATTCGCAGACATTATAACATAGGAAGGGGTTAGATAAGCAAGTGACATAGGGCCTCCTAATCGAAAATCAACATCTTGTGGTAAGCGAAGCTAATAAATCGAGATATTAGCGGAATATTTCTTATTTTCTTGCTATGACTAGTTAAGTAATATTTAAACTGAAAGAAATTTGTCCAATTGTAAAAAATTATTAAATGACGTAAACTTAAATCGTAAGATGTCGTAAGTAGTTAGAACCAAGAGAAAGTGAGAAAGATATGGCTAAAGAGATAAAGCCAACACCTACGTTATCTGGTGAGGATGCAAAGGCTTTTTTAAGTAAAATAAAAGCCTCTGAAAATACAACTGCGTCTGAAGAAGAAAACAAGGAATTAGTGGACAATTACAACGAAATCAACAAATATGTTAGATTTTGAGCGAATATCCTCGCCTAATTAAGCTAATTCCAGACAAAACAATAAAACCCTTCAATTGCGACCATGAACAATTGAGGGGTTTTTTATTTGAAAATGCGATGGAACATATTCATACTTTACTTGCTCAAACTTATATTTTTGAAGATATTAAATCAACTATAGCCTATTTTAGTGTTAGTAATGATGCAATAAGAGTAGATGATTCTCATTCAAAAAACTGGTTTCGCAGAAATGTACTGAAATTACTTTCTCACGAAAAAAGCATAAAATATGATGCATATCCTGCTGTAAAAGTCGGGAGATTTGCTGTCGCTGATGAATTTAGAGGAAAAGATGTGGGCACAAAACTGATGAGTTGGATTAAGAGATATTTCATAAATAAAAATAAGACAGGATGTAGATTTATTACAGTTGATGCATATAAAGAAGCTTTAGGGTTTTATGAGAAGATGGGTTTTAAGTACTTGACAAAAGAAGATGAGAATCACGAAACAAGGCATATGTATTTTGATCTTGCCCATCATATTGATTTAATCATACATGAGTAAAGATGGAGTTCAGTCTTATTTTTTCGTTTTTTTACCCCATCGAGCCTGAGCGGCCTTCTTTGCAATAGCCTTGCGTTTTGCAGGGGATAACTTCTTGGCTCTGGCCACTCCACCCTTCTTACCCCCTAGACGGCCCAGAGCTACAGCGGCGGGATTCTTCTCAGGTTTAGGTTCTGGCTCTTTGATGGGTTCCTCAACTGGTGGCTCCGTTGCATCCTTTATAATAGAGGCCGCAAGCTGGTTCACATCGGCGGGTCTTTTCTTTTTCTTCTGTGTCATGCATCATTATAACACTTCTTAACCGCTCAAGCATAGGAAAATGCACTATAATTCAAAGTGACCCACTACCTGCATTTCCGCCTGTTTCCCTGCTCATAATGAGACGTTCATTCTCAAACTGAAACACATATGCAACCCCCTGGGCATACCCAATGCCAGAGATGCCTGCCTGCCTAACCCTTTAAAAACAAAAACATTACATGCTCCGGCATGCCTCCCGGAATCCGCAAACATATTGATTATTGTACCTTTTGATGCTATTGTTGAACTAATCCGTCGTTATAAACACATAGTCCAGCGCTCCGGGCATGCAAAATCATGCCCAATGGGATAAAGCTGGCATCATTCGTGCTTTGTTATGAACGTGAGACTGGGCCGGAGAGGATCGCTCCCCGGCAAATAAACGGCGCATCGGGGGATGATGCTGAATAAACTGGATAAAAAGAATACGTTCATGTTCGCAATGGTGCTGGCCCCATTGGCCGCACTGGCCATTTATGCTGATTCCCGGCTCCTGGCCGCCGTTGCCGCTTTTCTATATCTGCTCACGGTGGGGACCGTTGTCTACCTTCACCAGATGGTGGTGGACAGAATGAGGCTCAAGCATGATAACAGGTTCAAAGAGTACGCCCACGATATCAGCGAATACCTTGCCCCTATAATGGGCCTTATAGAGTCCAGGGCCAAGTTCATCCCGGTGATGACCAACCAGCTTAACGAAGTATCGGATCAGACCGAGGAGGCGGCCGTCGATATAGTCAGCAACTTCTCGAACATCGTAAACCGAGCAAGGGGGCAGGCGGACAAGGCCTCCGGGGCCTTCAACCGCTTCTCGGGAGAGGACGGCAAGGGCGGGACCGAGGAGGCCCTCCTTGAGATGAGCAGGCAGGCCCTCTCCGAGGTCATAGACCGCCTGAAGGGAACCGCGGACGTCTCCAGGCAGTCCATCGAGGACATGCAGCGCATCATGAAAAGCGTAACCCACATACGGACAATTTTACAGGACATCGAGTATATTGCCGACCAGACCAACCTCCTGGCCCTGAACGCGGCCATCGAGGCCGCGCGCGCCGGAGAGCACGGCAGGGGGTTTGCGGTGGTGGCCGACGAGGTCAGAAAACTCTCTGCCCGCTCCAACGAGGCCGCGGACGAGATCGGCTCTCTCATACGCAGCGTGGAAGCGGAGATAGGGGAGATCCACACCAAGACCCAAAAGAGCGCTGAGGACACGGTAAAACAGAGCGAGGAGGCCGAGGGCGTGGTGGACTCCACACTTAAAAAGATCGACCTCATGATGGAGGATACCAGCCGGGACCTGGACGAACTCAAGAAGGAGACCGAGACCCTCGCCACTGACGTAAGCGGCATAGTTGTCGGCATGCAGTTCCAGGACATAACCCGCCAGAGGATCGAGCACGTGGTTGAGCCCCTGACCATGTTCAAGGAAGAGATGGAGAACGCAGTGCGAATGGCCCGCGAGATGGGAGAGGCCATCGAGACCCTGGACGTGGAGAAGGGGATAGACTGGCTTGAGAAGCACTACACGATGGAGAGCGAACGCAGGGTGCTTGAAAAGACCTTTAATGAAAAGGGATCGGCCATGCCTGCGGGCACAGGCGGCAACGGTGAGCAGGAACGCAGGAGCGGCCCGGTCGACAGCGGGAAAACTCATAAGGATGAAAGCTCGAACGTGGAGCTGTTCTAGGCAATGATAATATCAATAAATAATAACCATGGAGGAAGGAATTATGGCCATGAGTAAGAACATTTTAATCGTTGATGATTCAGCGTCCATGAGGCAACTGGTCACCTTTGCCCTCGAAGACGCGGGCTACGACGTGGTCCAGGCGGTGGACGGAGAGGACGCCCTGTCCAAGGCAGGCCAGTCAAGGGCCGAGATGGTGATAACAGACCTTAACATGCCAAAGCTCGACGGCATCGGCCTTATCCGCCAGCTCAGGGAAAGGTCGGAGTACAAGTTCACCCCCATAGTAATGCTGACCACCGAGAGCCAGGATACCAAGAAGAAAGAGGGCAAGCAGGCAGGCGCAAGCGGCTGGATAGTAAAGCCCTTCACCCCGGACCAGCTCATCGGCGTGGTCAGGAAGTTCATCAAGTAGCCAGAGGAAGGCATATGGATATCTCTGTAAAAAAGACAAAAGAAGGCGCAATCCGGATCAACGCAAGCGGCTCTCTTACCATCGAGTCCGCAGGGGAACTGCACAAGGTGCTCCGCCAGGAGCTTGAAAACAGCATGAGCGTTTCCCTTGACCTGGGTAATATCTCAGACGTGGACGTGACAGGGCTTCAGCTTCTGTGTTCCGCCCACAGGACGGCCAGGACATCGGGGAAGCACATGAGCATAGAGAAGGCCTCAGAGGGTTTGCTGGACCACGTTGACAGGTCCGGTTACATACATCACAGGGGCTGCCCGGAAGAGTTCGAGCCGTGCCTCTGGAGCAGGGAGGGCAAGTAACAGCCATGGCCAGTCCACTTGACGCGCACAAGGAAACATACCGGGAAGAAGCATACGAACTGCTCTCGGAACTGGAAGAGTCCCTGCTTCATCTGGAAGAGAACAAGGACGACATGGAAACGGTCAGCCGCGTGTTCAGGGCACTGCACACCATCAAGGGCTCAGGCTCCATGTTCGGCTTCGACAATATCGCATCCTTTACACATAATATAGAGAACTTCTACGAACTGATACGCAACGGGGAGAGAAAAGTAACAAAGGAGCTCATTGACCTTACACTGGAAGCACGCGACTTCATAAATACAATGCTTGACGCATCCACCTCAGACGACGGTTTCTACGACGAGAGCGCAGGGGAGGAGATACTGAGTTCCCTGATCCGCCTCATGCCGGACCAGATGGCCCCTGACGCAGCTGCCGGGGAAGGCGGGGACGTGCCAAAGGACGGGGACCATGTGCCCCAGGAGGTCACATACCGCATCACTTTCAAGCCGGACCCGGTGCTGTTTTCAAGGGGCATTAACCCGATATATCTTTTTGACGAACTCAGGTGCATGGGAAGGCATTATATAGCCGCCCATGTCTCGAACATACCAACCCTGGACGAACTGGACCCTGAGGCCTGCTACACGTCCTGGGACATCATACTCACCACCGCCATGGGGATCGACACCATCCGTGACGTCTTCATCTTCGTGGAGGACGACGCTGAGATAAGCATCGACGTCATAGACGAAGGCGGCATGTTCACCGAGGACGCGGACTACAAGAAGCTCGGTGTGATACTTATAGAGCGAGGGAGCATTACAAAGGAAGAGCTGGAGAGCGTTGTGGCCGGCAAGAAACGCATAGGCGCATTGCTGGTGGACTCCGGCCTTGTGGAGGAGAGCACGGTGGAGAGCGCCCTTTGCGAGCAGAAGCTCGTAAAAGACATAAAGAAGACCAGGCATGCCCAGAGCGTGGCCTCCACCATCCGTGTGGCCTCGGAGAAACTGGACCGCCTGGTAAACCTGGTGGGAGAGCTTGTCACCGTGCAAGCGCGCCTGAGCCAGACCTCTCTTGAGCGCAAAGATCCCGCACTCACAGGCATTGCGGAGGTAGTGGAACGCCTGACCTCGGAGCTGCACGACAACACCATGAGCATCCGGATGGTCCCCATAGGCACAACCTTCACCAAGTTCAAGCGTCTCGTCAGGGACCTGGGCGACGAGCTTGGCCGCAGCGTGAACCTCATTGCCAGCGGCGGCGAGACAGAGCTGGACAAGACCGTTATCGAGCGCCTGAACGACCCGCTGGTTCACCTGATTCGCAATTCAATGGACCACGGCATCGAACCACCCGATATACGCGAGGCCGTGGGCAAGGACAGAAACGGAACCATAAACATCAAGGCCTCGCATTCCGGGGCTGACGTGCTCATCGAGATCTCGGACGACGGCGCAGGCCTTGACGAGCAGGCCATACGCTCAAAGGCAATTGAAAAGGGCATCATCACCGCTGAAACGGACCTCTCAAGGCACGAGATGCATAACCTTATTTTCTCCGCCGGGTTCTCCACCGCAAGCAGGGTCACGGACGTCTCCGGAAGAGGCGTTGGCATGGACGTTGTCACGCGAAGCATAGACGCCCTTCGGGGCGTGGTCGAGGTGGACAGCCGCAAGGGCTCGGGCACCACCATAAGGCTTCGCATACCACTGACCCTGGCCATCATAGAGGGACTGCTGGTGCAACTCGGTCCCAACTCCTATGTGCTTCCCCTGTCCTCGGTGAACGAGTGCGTTGAGATAACCGCAAAGGAGATCAAGGCCGCGCATGGCCGGAACCTCGTGAACGTGCGAGGCGAGATGGTCCCCTACATCAGGCTCAGGGACCGTTTTGCGATCAACGGCGACCGCCCGGAGCGCGAACAGGTTGTCATAGCGGTGGTGAGCGACCTGAGGGTGGGCTTTGCGGTGGACAATGTTATCGGAGAGCACCAGACCGTGATCAAATCCTTGAGCAGGGTCTACAAGAACGTCAGGGGAATCTCCGGGGCCACCATACTGGGCAACGGCTCAGTGGCCCTTATACTCGATATGCCGAGGATCATAGAGGACGCGGAGCTGGACGAACGCAACATGGTGAAGCGATAGCTCATGGGCATGATGAAGACCGGACGCATTACGGGGCCACAGAGGCGGTCGGGCCTACTCGAAGGCGCTGTTGTGCTTGAGGAACTTCTTGTAAAGTACGAGGTTGAGATGGCTCCTGGCAATGTAGCCATTCGTGATAAAGAACTCGCCAAAGGGTTTCTGCTGCTTGCGCTGGGTGCGAAGCAGCGCCCTGACCTGCAGGCTGCTGCATATGCCGAGCCTTACGAGGGCATGGCCGATGGACTCTCCATGCATGCGGCTCCTGAGGACCTGTATGACGTCCTCCCCGCTGAGCCATCCCCACCTGGAGGCCATATCCCCAAGCCGGGGCCTCTGACCGCGCTGCCAGACAATGGCCTTGATGAGGGCCTCCCAGGAGACCTCCCCACTGTAGAAGAGGAACTCCCCGAACATGAGCTTTCTCAAGGGCATGACGCCATTGTAATAATTGCCCCGGGGCCTGCCCTGAGCGGTCCGGCTGTACTTGCGGCGCCTGCGGCGCGAAGCCGGGCGCCTCACCGTATCCCGGCCTGCCCCACGGAACATGCCCCGCACGGCACGGCGGTCCCTGTGCGTGATGAACGCGTTGAGGCTCTCATAGGCCCAGTTGGCCTCGATGAACCTCTCGGCGCCGGCATCTTCCACACCCCCGGCAGCATGGTCGGGGTGGGTCAGGCGCGCAAGCTTGCGGTAGGCGCTCTTAATGCCGGATGGCTGGATATACTGAAGAAAATCAAAAGAAACATCCACATCGGAACCAAAGAGAATATTGCATGCCTTATAAAGTTCAGTTTCTCTCATCATCACCATATCTTGAGTAATATTATAATACCTACCACAAGATATGTACAGTCTTTGTTCAATATTATCAAACGCACTTCAGGGGAAAGTCAGAATGCCTGCCAACATTGACAGCATGCGCAGCCACGCAAGGCTCTCCGAGAAGGTCTTCCAGAAGCTCGGGGCCTTCATAGAGCGGGAATACGGCATCAAGATGCCCCCGGTCAAACGTGTCATGCTTGAATCCAGGCTCCAGAAACGGCTGCGCGCGCTCCAGATGAACAGCTTCGAGGAGTACAGCAAGTTCGTTTTCAGTTCCGACCAGGGGCAGGCGGAGCTGGTGAACATGGTGGACCTGGCCACCACCAACAAGACTGACTTCTTCCGGGAGTCACATCACTTTGAGTTCCTGATAAAAAACGCCCTCCCGACACTGTCCAAGCTGTACGGCAGCGGCCAGCGCAGGCCTCTGAGGCTCTGGAGCGCGGGTTGCTCCACGGGCGAGGAGCCCTACACCCTGGCCATGGCGCTTTTCGAGCATGCGGAGCGCAACCCCGGGTTCCGGTTCGAGATCCTGGCCACGGACCTCTCCACAAAGGCGCTTGAGACAGGCCTTGACGCCATATACAGCCAGGAAAAGGTGGAACCCGTGCCATACGCCCTGAAACGCAAGTACCTGTTAAGGAGCAAGGACAAAAACAGCGACCTTGTCCGCATGACGCCGGAGATCCGCTCGAAGGTACGCTTTGAGCAGATGAACTTCATGGACGGGAACTATAACACCGGCGACAGGATGGACATCATCTTCTGCAGAAATGTCATAATATATTTCGACAGGCCCACCCAGAACATGATACTCGGGAGGCTGGCTGAGAATCTCATTCCCGGCGGGTATCTCTTTATGGGGCACGCAGAGACCCTGAACGGGCTTGACGTGCCCGTGGAGCTGGTGGGAAACACCGTGTACAGGAAACCGCTATGAACAAAGGGACGCCGAGCAGAGAAGATCTGAAGGAAAAGGCCGAGCAGATGTTCAAGCGCAAGATACGCGTGCTTATTGTGGACGATTCCGCTGTAGTGCGCCAGACCCTGCAGGACATTCTCTCCTCCGACTCCCGCATAGAGGTCATGGGCACGGCCGCCGACCCCTTCCACGCCGCGGAAAAGATCCGGCAAGAGGTGCCGGACGTTATAACCCTGGATGTGGAGATGCCCCGCATGGACGGCATCACCTTCCTGCAGAAGATAATGAGCCAGCACCCCATCCCCGTGGTCATCTGCTCAAGCCTGACCGGAAGCGGCTCGGAGACAGCCATAAGGGCCCTTGAGTACGGGGCCATAGAGATCATAACCAAGCCCCGCATGGGGGCCAGGCAGTTCCTTGAAGAGAGCAGGGTGCGCATCGTGGACGCGGTGAAGGCCGCAAGCGTTGCAAAGATAAAGAGGATCAGCGACTTCAGGAACAGGGCTATAACACCCAAACTCACAGCGGACGCCATGCTTGCCAAACCATCGGCAACCCGCGCCATGGCACAGACCACCGAGAGGATCGTGCTTATCGGGGCATCCACGGGCGGCACCGAGGCCCTTCGCATAATACTGGAATCCCTGCCGCTGGACTCCCCCGGCATCGTCATCGTACAGCACATGCCCGAGCACTTTACCGCAGCCTTTGCCCAGCGCCTGAACAGTCTCTGCCGGGTCTCTGTAAAGGAGGCCGCCGACGGCGACAGCGTGCTAAGGGGCCACGCGCTCATAGCCCCCGGGAACAAGCACACGCTCCTTAAACGCAGCGGAGCGCGATATTATGTGGAGGTGAAGGACGGCCCCCTCGTCTGCCGCCACCGCCCATCCGTGGACGTGCTCTTCCGCTCGGCAGCGCGCTACGCGGGGAATAACGCCGTGGGCGTAATAATGACCGGCATGGGCGACGACGGGTCAAAGGGCCTGAAGGAGATGAAGGACGCGGGCGCCTTTGCCATCGCCCAGGACGAGGCCTCAAGCATTGTCTTCGGCATGCCAAAGGAGGCCATCAAGCTTGGCGCAGTGGACAAGGTGGCCTCCCTTGACCAGATAGCCTCGACCTTCATCCGGGCCTCCATGCAATAGCCCGCTTATTGCACGAGTTCTGCCAGCCACGGGCTCTTTACTTAAGAGATTCGTGACCCCTGAACACGTTCGAGGCGGCTGCCACCAGTTTAAAAGGGGTCCGTGACCCCCATTGCCCGCCTCGCGCTTAAAGAGGCATGCCGGCGTGTTTGCCCGCCCCTGCCCGCCCCGGCCCGCCCCTGCCCGCCCAGGAAGGTTTCTCCCCGGGAGTTTTCTCAATGAAATGTTATATAATGTTCAAACTGTTGCCGGTTTTCACCAGGGCCGGGACGATTTATCCATCTTGCAGGAGGACGCATGGAAAAGGAATCATTCTGGCACATAAGGAGCGAGCACTATGACAAGCTTTTCTGGACAAAGGATGTCTCATACATAGATGCGATCATTGATGCCTGCGGCTTTGACAGTGGAGACCTTGTGCTTGACGTTGGCACCGGCACGGGGGCCATTGCGAGGGCCATACAGCCCATGGTCTCGCACGTTGTGGCGCTGGACAACTCCTCGTCAATGCTGGACAAAGGCAGGTGGGAGGGGTTTTCCGCCATAAAGTGGGATATTGCCGACCGCGTTTTCAAAGACGGACTCTTTGACAAAGTAGTGGCCAGGATGGTCTTTCACCATATTTTCGATAACCTCGACAAGGTCTTTGTGCGCTGCTTTGACCTCCTGAAGAACTCGGGCAAACTCGTGGTGGCCGAGGGCGTGCCGCCCACGGACGATCCGGATGTCGTCCAGTGGTACACCGACATGTTCAGGTACAAGGAGGAGCGCAGGGTATTTACGCCCGGCGAACTCATTGGCTTTTTCGAAAAGAACGGCTTTCTAAACGTGAAATGCAATGTCCACACCATGAGCGGTTTCAGCATCCGTAACTGGCTGGAGAACTCCGGCATTGAAAAGGACCTGCAGGAGAAGATCATGGACATGCACGTCAATGCCCCGGACGGGGTCAAGGAAGTCTACAACATGAAGATAACCAAAGACGACTGCCTGGTGGATACCAGGAACGTTATTGTGACCGGAGACAAATAGAAGGGCGTAAGCTCAAGCCTGTCTGCCGGGCATCCTTCTGAGGATCTCTTCAAACACCCTCCTGCTGTTGTCGCCGTCGTAGAAATCGTGGAAGAACTCCCTTACCCTCTTGCGGTCGGCCGCATACTTGTCCGGCTCCTCCATGGCCTCTTCGATAAATGCCATTACCTCGGGCCAGTCCCCGGCCTTCGGGCCGGGCGATGATTCGCTGTAGTCGTAATAGAAACCGATGTGCTTTACATAGTCCTCAAGGTCAAAGGCCGCAAAGACAACAGGCCTGTCCATGAAGATAAAGTCCAGGTATACGCTGGAATAGTCCGAGACCACGATGTCGAAATCACGCATGAGTTCGGTAATGTCGCCCTGGTTGAAAAAATGGATACGGCTGCACTCTTCTATCTTTCTGACAATTTCCATCCCTGAAGCATTGTCATGGCTGGGGTGGAGGCGTATATACAGTTCAGCATTGTGGCGGACAAGAAAATCTTCGATCATCCCGTGGTCAAAACCATAATCGCTTATCAGCGCAAGTTCCTTGTCCGTAGTCACGCGAAATGTAGGCGCATACAGGATCTTTGTTGCGAGTTTATCCTTTCGGGGCCACGTCAATGCGGACTCTCCATCGAAAAAAGCATCATGCCTGGGGTAGCCGGTAACGACTATCCTCTCCTTGGGGATGGGAAAGATGGAAGCATAGATCCGCCTGGTCTCCCTCGCAGTGGCAATTAAAAAGTTGCAATCGTACAAGGTGGAGAACAGGAACGCGAACACCTTCCTCTTCAAGGGAATATCTTCTTCCTTATATCCAAACTTTTTCATATGTATCCCATGATAAAGCTGAATAATGTTGGACCTTGAAGACAAGGCAAACCGGTTGACATCGCACCATATGGCTGAGGGGAAATGCGTAAGCACCACGGCCTCGGCCCTCAAGGTAAGGAAATAGCCAATAAGCCCTGACTTCATACGGGCATTAAATCCAAGGGAACGCACATGCTCAAGCACTTCAGGATTGCCGGTGAGCCATACCGCCCTGATCTCCGGGTGCTCACGGTTTACGTATTCAAAGAGGTACCTGGCATTATCCGCATACTTGTTGCCCTGCCAGGAGCCGAACACCCAAAGACCCTTCACTGGCGGAAAGATAATTGAGAGCATCCGGCTTATCAGTGAGAATACCGGAACAAAAAGAAATATCAGGTATGAAATATATTTTCTGACCAAGGCCATTACCCATCCTAGCAAATGTTTTGCGCCAGGGCTTGCAAGCCCCAGACACTATTATAACTTCCGAACTCAAAGTTTGCTCTTAGTTCACAATAAGGTTAATGGCTCTGACCATGGGAAAGATTTATAAATGGGTTTGCGGCAAGGAAATAACTCTCCGGCCTGGTTGCCGGCTGTTGCCGGGCCCTGCCAGCCAGGGCTCTCGACAAAGTGACAATCTATGTTGGAGCAGAACTTCATCTGCACAGATGAGGATTTGTTGGCTATGCCATTGCACCCGGACGAGCCCGAGGGCTGAGTCCTTGTGCGAGAGCACCTGGTGGCTGCCAATAACCGACCCTTAAGGAGTGTTTCTTACCGAACTGTCCTTGGGCGGAGAATCGTGGCATGAGCTGCAGCTGTCCACGTTGGACTGTCCTGCTTCTTCGCTGCAAGGAAGAAGGAATACGAATATCGCCGCAAACGCAAGAATGAGCAGGGTAAATGCAGAATTTAATGCAGTTGCCGACGAAATGTCTCTCGATAAGAAAATATAAAAATCAAAATCCATACGATAGACCGCAGGCTCATTGCACCAACAGTTCTGGTCTCATATCCGCCACCGCTGAATATGTGCATGCCAAATGCCGCAAAAACCATAATGGTAGCGACAGCTATTACAAGAGATACCCATACCGCCCAACCTTGACGCATCCAGATGCCTGAGCCTGCCACAATATAAACAAACCCTGCCAGAAAGTTAAACCAAACCACGAATAAAACATAATTGCCGGCTGATTGCCGATATGATATATCTCCGAACAAAACCTGCCCGCCGGATATGATGGTCAGCACGCCAAATAAAACAGCGATGGCGGCGAGTATCCAAATAACTATGGTTTTGTCTGAATTATCCGGTTTCATTGCACTCCTTGCCAGGCAATGTATTTAACTTATACGCCAGGACCGTCTTCCCGGATGTGCACTTGATCGCGTCCATGATGTTCTGTGTGAATCCAATGAACCTCCCTGCGGCAGAAACCGCAGGGTATGCCTTCAAAGGCGAGGAGTTGGCAACCCCGTGGCAAGTCGAATCGACCCTAGTCGGATGTCGAATCGACTCTCCGCAAGTCGCAAGACTCGCTTCGAGAGACCCGACCCGGGACCACGGGGAATGCACTGGTGCATTTAAAAAACTCGAGGCCTGTTCTGTCAATTACCTGAGAACCATCCTTCCTTTTACCCGCCCCTCGACACTCCAGTTGATATCTATAATCAGATTGTACAACAGAGCGTTTCAAATAGACATGATATGTATCACAAAGACCAGAGGAATTCATGCTGGACACATAAAGGAGTCCGTATTGTAACTTTCCATGAGAAGTCTCTGCTGATGAATACTGCCTGAAGCAATTAGTGGCCTTCTTGGGCTGCCTGCTGCATTACTGCTACATTTCTACATAACGGCCTGGAAAGACAATATATCTTCCTCGGAAGATCTGGACTTTCTGTCCGAGTCCATATCTGCTGCAAATCTGCTACAGTTGAAGCGTGCGGGCCGGAATTCGGCCTTGAGGTTAAAGAGAAGAGTATTGTAAAATCAGCACACAAACACCATTGGGAGCGTATAAGGTTCTGGTGTCCTTCTCGGACTTCAAATCCGATGTTGCCGGCCACAAACCGGCAGGGTGGGTTCGATTCCCACACGCTCTCGCCAGCATCACGGATGCATTTACTCATGAGACATATCAGGCAACGGGCCGGTCACGGACCGGTTTTCCAACTCCCTCCGGGAGCAGACCAGCATCCTTCTAAAGCAATCACTTTCAATACAGGAAAAGTTTCTACGTAACATTTCCCCAAATCGATCGAGGCTGACGGCCTCCAGTTTGCATCGCTACTCCTGAACACGTTCGAGGCTGACGGCCATAAGTTTAAAAGGGGCCCGTGGCCCCCCAGTTTAAAATGGGCCCGTGGCCCCTTCATGCTATAATCAAGCACATTTGAAATTCCCACACGCCTATTCGGACCTCATTCCCAGTTGCGTGCGGGCGTAGAGGTGATAGAATCTATATAACGGAATCCAAGGGGGTATTTCCCGAGATGCTGGGACTCACCGAAGATAAACTCTCAGAGATATTCGAGCTCGCTCCCCTGCCTATCCATATCCTCGACACCAAAGGCACACTGCGCTGGGTGAACAAGGAGTGGCAGAACCTCTTCGGGTTCAGGAGCGCGGAGGTGCTGGGCAAGAAATACTTCGACTTTGTGGAACCCGACTCCAGGGAGGAGATGGAGAGTTCCTTCCAGCGTTTTATAAAGGAAGGCAGCCTCAGGGACGAGGAGACAAGGATCACCCGGAAAGACGGCACAGTCGTGGAGGTCAGCGTAAACAGCAGGGTGATATTCGAGGGCGGGCTCCCTGTCTATGCCCATTGCATGTTCTTTGACATCAGCAAACGAAAGCACATGGAGCAGGAACTCAAGAATATGACCGTGACCGACTACTTCACGGGCCTGTATAACAGGAACGCCATCATCGACATCCTTTCAACAGAGATCAACAGGCTCGACAGGTACGGCGGCGAACTCTCCCTTCTGATGGTGAACATCAACCAGATGAAGGGCATCATAAACACCTACGGCCACAGCATCGCCGATTCGGCCGTCCTGAAGGCCGCAGGCGCGGTAGCCCAGTACAAGAGGTCCTCGGACAGCGTGGGCAGGTACGGGGGCGACAAGTTCATTATCGTACTGCCGGAGACCGGATCTGACGGGGCGATGGTATACGCCGAGAGGCTGGCCTACGGCATAAGCGTTCCGGTTGGGGATGGCAAGCAGATCACCGTTAACTTAAGCCTTGGCATCGCAGAGTTCACTGAGGACGTCCTGGATGCGGACGCCCTTATAAAGAACGCCTCGGACGCCATTGAGGCCGGAAAACAGGAAGGCAGGAGCACGATCTCTGTCTACGGGCCCTGATCTGTTCTCCGGAGAAATGAACCACGCTCAGGGCAGCCATTCATCCCCGGGTTTAAAAGCTCGGGGCTTTCTGTCATCTGTCAAGGGTTGATAATAAAAACCCCTGGCAAATAATATTTACCAGGGGTTTTTCTATTTCTCCTAAGCTGTCCCGCCTGTCCAGGAAGTTACCGGTCTCAAACAGCCCTTGTCCATCTTCTCATGACTTGCAGGCGTCGACAATACTGCCAAGCGCACTTTCGGCATCCGCCACCGGCACCTGGCACGTGCCCACCTTCTTATGGCCGCCGCCGCCGAACTGGAGCATCAGCGAGCCCACGTCGATGTCCGAGGTGCGGTTGGTGATTGAGTGGCCAACCGAGATCGAGACCGCCTCCCCGCCCTTTACGTCCAGCACACGCACTGATATGTTGGTCTCGGGGAAGATCGAGTATACGAGGAACCGGTTGCCAGGGGGCATGTCCGTCTTGCCCCTGGTGTCGGTGATGACCACGTTGCCATCGACCTTTGAATTCTCCTTGATAAACTCCTTGCACTTGGCGTCGTTTTCGAAGTATTTGTCCACGCGCTCCTTTACGTCAGAGTGGGCAAGGATATCGTCAATGTTCATGGTCCTGATATATTCCACAAGGCCCTGCATCAACTGATGGTTACTTGTTTTAAAGTCCTGGTGATAGCCAAGGCCCGTACGATG